>JANQQS010000100.1 GCA_028284955.1 Myxococcota bacterium
AGAAACTTCGATGCCAAAGGTTTCGATGGATGAACAGTCATATTGGGGTCCTTTGATTTGGGGTTCACACCCCGCTGAGAACCCCAAATCAAAGGACCCCAATATGACCCGCAGCCCCCGGACCCGAAACACCACCAGCCACCCCCGCGACTAAAGCCTCCTCCCACCCCCAAACCCGCCACCTCTCCTGATCCTGACACCGATCCCGATCCCGATCCCAATCCTGATCCTGATCCCGATCCTGACCCCGTTCCCGCCGCGAGCGAGAAGCTCGCGAGCAACGCAGCCGGTGGTGGTGAAGACAAACGAGGGCGCTCAAAACTCTTCGAACGCAACAACAGTTTCTACGCCGGCCGAGACGCCGAATCAGATTCAGTTCCGCGCCTGGCTTTGCACGAAACGGATCACTTGCTCCACCAGCTCTGCGCCGTCTTCCGACGCGAGCCGGCGCTTCACGTCTTCTGGAACGGGAATGGTGATCGGTTCGAGTTCCATGGTGGTGAGCATATGCGGAGTGACGCCGAGAGCTGCGGCGAGCGATTGAACTTGTTCGATGCCGGGGTCGGCGACTTCGGCGTTTTCGAGGCGCGCGATGGTTCGCCGGGACACCCCAACCCGCTGCGCGAGTTCCAGTTGCCCGAGTCGCGTACGCAGCTCTCGGAGCATGCGTAGGTTGGCAGCTATGACATCTTTTGGAGTCATTTTAGGACAAAATTGTCACATATATGGAGTGTTTTTGTCAACTTTTTGTCTGGCTTGACGGGCTTAGGTCGAAGCGTTGCGGGTTGCCGAAGCGAGCTCAGAGACCAGCGACGAAACGCTCGCTGTTGCCGCTTCGACCGACCCGGCGTCTTCGATTCTACGCACTATGGCGCTTCCCACCACCACTCCGTCGGCGTGGGCGGCGGCCTCGCGCACTTGCTCGGGGGTCTGAATGCCAAACCCGAGCGCTACTGGCTTCTCGATCGCGTCTCTGATCTCCGATGCGCGCTGCGCCGCCGCTGCGGTATCGAGCGCTTTGCTTCCTGTGACCCCGGTAAACGAAACGTAGTAGATAAACGATGTCGCGGTTTTCCCGGCCAGCGAGATACGTTCGTCGCGGCTGGTGGGGGCCACTAGGGGAACGTAGTCCAATCCTGCGCGTACGGCGGGCTCGCGGAGCGGCGGGCATTCTTCAGGCGGCAGATCGACGACCAAGAAACCATCGATCCCTGCGGCCTGCGCATCCTGCACCAAACGTTCTTCGCCGTATTTCAAAATCGGATTGTAGTAGCCGAAGAGAACGATCGGCGCGCTGATCTTCGCGCGCACGCGACCGACTGCCTCAAGCACGCCGCGCAGAGTGGTCCCGCTCGCGAGGGCTCGCTCGCTGGCGCGCTGAATGGTGCCTCCGTCCGCGGTGGGGTCGCTGAAGGGCACGCCAAGCTCGATGACGTCGGCCCCGGCAGCGTCGATTGCGAGAAGCAACGCTTCGGTCGCGGCAAGATCAGGGTCGCCCGCGCAGAGATAGATCACGAGCGCCGCGCGGTGTTCCTCCCGAGCTTGCGCAAAGGCTTCCGCGACGCGCCCCATCAGTCGTCTCCGATGCGCGCGAGCACGGTTTGGAGATCTTTGTCGCCGCGGCCGGACAGACTGACGAGAACGGGTTGGCCCGGGCCGAGCGCCTGTCGGATGGCCGGGAGATAGGCCAAGGCGTGGCTCGTTTCGAGCGCGGCGAGAATACCCTCGGTGCGACACAGCTGGTGCAGGGCGCTCAGCGCTTGCTCGTCGGTGACGGCGTTGTACGCAACGCGGCCAGACTCGTGCAGCCATGCGTGCTCGGGGCCCACACCGGGATAGTCGAGGCCCGCGCTGATCGAATGCGCTTCTTGAATTTGCCCGTCGTCGTTTTGAATCACGTAGCTTCGCGCGCCATGCAAGACTCCGACCGTGCCGGCGGTGAGCGGCGCCGCATGCTGTTCGGTATCGATTCCGTCGCCCGCCGCTTCGACGCCGAAGAGGCGTACCGTTTCGTCGGGGACGAACGCGTGAAAGATGCCCATCGCGTTGCTGCCGCCGCCTACGCAGGCCACCACCGCGGCGGGGAGCTGGCCCGTTTCGGTGAGCATTTGCGCGCGCGCTTCGCGCCCGATAACCGATTGAAAGTCACGCACCAGGGTGGGGTAGGGATGGGGCCCGGCTACCGAGCCCACGCAATAGTGCGTTGTGCGCACGTTGGTGACCCAATCTCGGAGCGCTTCGTTCATAGCGTCTTTGAGCGTCCGCGAGCCGGATTGCACGGCGTGCACTTGCGCGCCGAGGAGCTTCATTCGCTGCACGTTGGGTGCTTGGCGGGCTACGTCTTCGGCGCCCATGTAGACTTCGCAGGGCAACCCCATCAGCGCGCACGCAGTGGCTGAGGCGACGCCGTGCTGACCGGCGCCGGTTTCTGCGATGACCCGCGACTTTCCTAGTCGCTTCGCGAGGAGCACCTGCCCGATGGTGTTGTTGACCTTGTGCGCGCCGGTATGGCAGAGGTCTTCACGCTTGAGCCACACGTCGAGGTCGACTTCTTCGCCGAGCCGCCGGGCGCGGTAGATCGGGGTAGGGCGGCCCACGTAGTGGTCCAGCAGGTCTGCGAGCTCGGCTTGAAATTCCGTGTCGCTCTTCGAGCGCTCGTAGGCCGAGGTCAGCTCTTCGAGCGCGGGCATCAGCGTTTCCGAAACGAAACGACCGCCAAAAGAGCCAAAGAAGCCGTCCGAAAGCCGGTCCGTATGAGGAGGCGCGCCCATTCCGAACGACGCTAGCGCCAATTGGGGGCCAAGTGAAGTAGGCAGTGAAGTAGACGGCGAAGTAGGCAGCGAAGTAGACGGCGAAGGAGGCAGCGAAGCACACGGAGAAGAAGGCGGCGAAGTAGGCGGCCCAGCGCAACAGACAACACCGCGCAGCAGACAACACAGCGAAGTAAACGACCCGGGGACGAACGGGCGCGGCTACGTCGACGGCACGGGTGGCCGACGAGGCCGAAGCTTGAGCAGCGGCGCTTCGTAGAAGCGATAGCTCAGCTCCGCCACGAAGGCCGTCAGCAGCATGCAGGAGAGGAACAGTGCGCCGGGAAATGCGAGCGAGATTTTTTCGAGCACCGTCGTCGCCGCGGCTCGCGCGAACATATGGTAAAGGTACATGCCGTAGCTGATCATGCCGAGGCGCTTGACGAGCGGTAGGGTGAGCGCTGCGCGAAGAACGTGGTTCGGTTGAATCACGCAGTGCGCCAAAAACGCAGTCATGAGCAGATGAATGACGAGTCGAGGCAGGCCTGCCACGTCTTCTACGCTCGCGACGAGCCATATCGCGCCCGCGAGGATCAACGATGTCCAGCGACCGGTGCGGCGCTCTGAATCCTCTGACAGCGATCGCGGGCTGACGCCGAGTAGTTTGGCGATTCGATCGAAGCTCGTTTTGTGGTGCAGCGCGTGTGCGAGCGCGACGCCGAGACAGATGGGCGCGAACGTAATCTGGAGAATCTGAAGCTCGCCACGTTCGAGGCCGATGGCGGACAGCGGGCCATCCACCCAGCCAAAGTTCACGATTTCGCTGACCGCGATCATGCCCACCAGCGCGGGTGCCACGAGTCGCTTGAAGTATCGTTCGACCGGCGGCCACACGACGTAGAATTGCTCCTCGGTGGCGAGCGACCAGGCAACATCGAGCATGCCGTGAATGGGCACCCAGTTGGATGTGTAGGTGAGCAAGAACGGGAGGTCAGCGAAGAACTGCTGCGCGCTCTCTCCGCTTGTGCCGCGGATTCCGTAGGCAACCGCGAGCACCAGTAGGAGCCCGTAGTAAATCGGGAAGATACGCAGCGCGCGACGCGCATAGAACTGGCGGAGGGAGACGTTTCCGTAGATGTCGCGCTCTCGAAGGAGCAGCGTGACGATCAAAAAGCCGCTGATCACAAAGAACATGTCGACGCCCAAGAACCCATGCTGCGCGAGCGGTAGGGCGCTCCATAGCGCGGGGGCGTCGAAGTCGATGGTGTGATGCCAGATCACCGCCACGATGCACGCGCAGCGGATTCCGTCGAGCGAGGAGAAGAACTTCGTGGCGCGAAATGCTTCGTGGGTAGAGGCCATCGTGTCTCGCAGATCTAACGCGCCCGCGTTGCCCAGTGGGGAGGAAGAGGTCCCCCGCGGGGAAGAGGAAGTGTCGCCCAGACAGGGTTAGCGGGTGGCCGACACGAACCGTTCGAGCAGCGCGTGGTCTTTGATGCCGGGAGACGATTCCACGCCGCTGGCCACGTCCACGCGATAGGGTCGCGCCTGCGCGATAGCCGCACCCACGTTGTCTGCGGTGAGGCCGCCAGCGAGGGTGAGTTTTTTGGCGGGGGCAACGTTTTGCGCGATGGCCCAGTCGAACGTTTGTCCGCTGCCTCCGAAATGGCCGGCCACTGAGGTATCGAGCAAGACGTGCTCTCCGGGGTACCGCGATATCCGGTACGCGAGGTCGCCTTGTCGTTCAGTTGGTTCCACCCGGATCGCTTTGAATGCGTCCGGCAGCAGTGAACCCACGACGTCTGGCGGTTCGTCGCCATGCAGTTGCGCCCAGCGAATGCCGGTGGCCTCGCGGGTCCGCTCGATCTGCTCGGGGCTGGCGTTGACATACACGCCGATGATGGTGATGCGGGAACCAAACTGCCGCGCAATTTCCGCCGCCACCGCCAAATCGCAATGCCTTTTTGAGCCTTCCCAGAAATTTATGCCGATCGCGTGAACGCCGAGGTCAACGCAGGCTGCCGCGTCCTGGAGAGTCGTAATTCCGCAGATCTTAATCTCGACCATTTTAGTTACCTTACTAAACCGATTAATTTAGTAAACAATGAGGTGGCACCCCGCTTGAGGTCATTGAATACTCCTAGCGCGGCTCATGCTTTTTTCCCGCCTTCCAAGCACTTTTTGTCTTGCCAGACCGCGTCATGCGCGCCAGGAACGCGACGCGGGTCTTGCGCAGTGTAGTCAGGCGGCCGGAATTGAGGCGGTCGATGTCGACTAAAGACATGTCGGCGAAAACCCCCGCGCTCAAGGAACCAGCCTCCAAGACCCCATGTTCCAGGGACCAAGCTTCTGAGAACCCAAATAGGGATTCATCTTCGATGCACACCACCACCGCTACTACCTCACGTTCCACTTCTCGAAAGGCTGTCGATTCGATGGTCGTCCGCTTCGCGGGCGATTCGGGCGACGGCATGCAGCTGACCGGCAGCCAGTTCACCGCGGCGACGGCGCTTATGGGCAACGACCTGGCCACGTTTCCAGATTTCCCAGCGGAGATTCGTGCGCCCGCGGGTACCACCTACGGCGTGTCGGGGTTTCAGATTCAGTTCGGCGCCCACGACATCCTGACCCCGGGCGACGCGCCTCACGTGCTCGTGGCCATGAACCCGGCGGCGCTCAAGGTGAACCTCGACGACCTCGTGTCGGGGGGCCTGCTGATCGTCAACACGGGGGCGTTCTCAAAAAACAACCTCGCCAGGGCTGGCTACGAAGTAAGCCCGCTCGAGGACGGGAGCCTCGATAAGTATCGCGTGATGGCGCTCGACATCACCAAAATGACGGTGGCGGCAGTCAAAGAACACGGCCTCGGCGCGAAAGACGCGCACCGCTGCAAGAACATGTGGACTCTGGGCTTGATCTTTTGGCTGTTTGGGCGCGAGCGAAAGCCCACTGTGGATTGGCTGCGCGCCAAGTTTGCGAAGCGTCCAGAGCTCGCCGAGGCCAATATTGCGGCGTTGAACGCCGGACATATTTACGGAGAAACTGCCGAGCTGCCGAGCGGTGTCGACGCGTTTCAGGTGCCCAAGGCGTCGCATCAACCCGGCGAGTACCGCAACGTGACCGGAAATCAGGCCATGGCCTGGGGCCTCGTGGTGGGCTGCGAGCTTGCAGGGCTCAAGATGATGTACGGGTCCTATCCGATTACTCCCGCGTCGACGCTGCTGCATGCGCTCGCGGCGCTTAAGCGGTTCGGCGTGGTGACGTTTCAGGCGGAAGACGAGATCGCGGCGATTTCGGCAGCGATTGGCGCGAGCTTTGGCGGTTCGTTGGGGGTTACGGGAACCTCCGGACCGGGCATGGCGCTCAAAACCGAGGCCATGGGGCTGGCGATCGCGACCGAGCTGCCGCTCGTGATTTGCAATGTGCAACGCGGAGGCCCCTCAACGGGTCTACCGACCAAAACCGAGCAGTCGGATTTGCTGCAGTCGCTGTGGGGACGCAACGGGGACGCACCGCTCGCCGTGCTCGCCGCGGCCACGCCGGGGGAATGTTTTCACCTTGCCGTTGACGCGGTGCGCATCGCGACCAAATACATGACCCCGGTCATTCTTCTGTCGGACGGTTTCCTCGCCAACGGGGCGGAGCCTTGGCGGATTCCTGATGTGTCGTCGATTGAGCCGTTTCCCGCGCAGTTCAGGCGCGAAGCAGAGGGGTTTCATCCTTTCGTGCGCGACCCAGAGACGTTGGCCCGCGCGTGGGCCGTACCTGGAACACCGGGGCTTGCCCATCGTATCGGAGGCCTCGAAAAGCACCACGACACGGGGCACATCAGCTACGACCCCGAGAATCACGATCGCATGACGCGCGTTCGCGCGGCGAAGATTGCGCGAATCGCCGACGATTTGCCGTCCGCGAAGGTGGAGCAGGGCGACACCAGCGGAGATCTTGCGGTGGTGGGTTGGGGGTCAACGTTTGGCGCGATCAGCCAAGCGGTTCACGAGCTTCGCAGCGAAGGGCGCCGGGTGTCTCATATTCATCTGCGGCATATGTCGCCGTTGCCGCGGGGCCTATCGTCGCTGCTGGCCTCGTTCAAGCAGGTGATGGTTCCCGAGCTGAATGATGGACAGCTCGACAAGGTGCTGGCGGCGACGACCGGCGCGCGCGTGGTCGGGTTTCACAAGGTCGCAGGCCGTCCGTTTCGCGTTCGCGAGCTTGTGGATGAGATACGGAGCCGGCTGGTTTCAGGCGACAACTAGGGACTTTGAGAACGAGCGAATAGGCGAAAGTACGCATGACTGAGAATCCTCCGACGTTTACCCGAAAAGATTTTACCTCCGACCAGGAAGTGCGTTGGTGTCCGGGCTGCGGCGACTACGCGATTTTGGCGGCCATGCAGCGCACACTACCCCAGCTGGGGGCCACGCCCGATCAGACCGTGTTCATTTCCGGCATTGGCTGCTCGAGCCGATTTCCCTACTACATGAACACGTATGGGTTTCACACCATTCACGGTCGTGCCCCCGCGTTCGCGACCGGCCTCAAGCTTTCAAATCCCGATCTCGACGTATGGGTCGTCACTGGCGATGGGGATGGCTTAAGCATTGGAGGCAACCATTTGCTGCATGCGCTGCGGCGCAATGTGAACTTGCAAATTTTGCTCTTCAACAACCGAATCTACGGGCTCACCAAGGGCCAATATTCGCCGACCTCGAAACTTGGCCAGGTGTCGCCGTCGACTCCGCTCGGCGCGCTCGACCGACCGGTGAATCCGGTGCGGTTTGCGCTCGGTGCGGGAGCGCGCTTTGTGGCTCGAGGATACGACGTCTCCAAGAAGCTCCCCGAGGTGCTGACCCAAGCCCATGCATTTGGTGGTGCGGCGCTGGTGGAGATTTTGCAGAACTGCCCCGTGTTCAACGATGGGGCGTTCGAGAGCGTGACCGATCGAAAAGTCGGCGGCGCACACCAGCTCTGGGTGGAACACGGTAAGCCTCTGATCTTTGGCGCTGAGGGCGCGAAAAAGGGTCTGCGACTGAACCGTTCGATGGGGCTCGAGGTGGTTGAGCTTGGAGACGGTGACGACACGGGCGATCTCCTTGTGCACGACGAGACCAATCCCAACCTTGCGTGGCTCTTGGCGGGGCTCGAAGATATCCCGGGACTAGAACAAACGATGGCGTTCGGCGTGCTGTTTCGGAGCGATGCCCCGGCCTACGACGATGAGGTTCATGCTCAAGTCGACAACGCGGTGAAGCGTGCTTCCGCGAAAAAAAGCTCGGAGAAGGCGAGCGCCAACGGCGCCAAGAGCAACGACCTGAACGCGATGCTGCGACAAGGCCACACCTGGACGGTATAGGAACGTGGCTAGTTCGATGGAAACTTCGCTGCTTTTGGCCACGCCGGACGTCGAGGCCATCTTCAGCGAGTTTGTGGCGCGAGCGATCCAGGAAGACATGCAGTCAAACGGTGCGTCGCCTTCGCCGAGGGCGGGCGCGAACTCGGTTGCCGCTTCAGCGGAGACGGAGATCGTAATTCCGCTCGTTTCGCGAAAACAGCCACGACCCTTCGATGCGTCGACGATTACTTCGTTCGATGAGGTTGGCGTGGGTTCAGACAGCCGGCCCTCGCCGGGTCAACATACCCAACGAGTGCAGGCGTCGAAACTCGTGCCCGATGTAGCGCAGGTGAAGGCGCCGGAGCCTCCGGTGCCCGAGCGCAGCGTGGATGGACAGATTCCTCCGCGCGAACTCGATCGAATGATGAGCGATATGGAAGTCCTGCTGCGGTATTCCCATCGAGAAGACGTGGGCCGACAGCTAGACGAGTTGCTCGCGCGCTACCCCAGCGATCTATTGCTTCTGCGCCGCGTAGCCGAGTTCCACGTGCGAACCGGCAGCACATCCCTCGCCACAAACAGCCTATTTAGGCTTGCCGCTGGACTGTTTAAACGCGGAAACATCATGGGCACGCGCCAAGCGCTAGACCAAGTACTCATCCTCGACCCCAACAACGAACAAGCCACGCGACTACTCGGCTTGCTGGAGCAGCGCGCTGTTACCTGAGGGTCTGGCACCCAGACCCTCTCGTTCGGGATACGATCCCGAACGATTCACCCAAACTCCCCCGCCAGGAGGCACGTGACATGGTTGCCTGGTGTTGAACTGCTTGGGGCCCCGCCGCTCGGCGGTGGGGCGGACGCGAAGCGGCCGGACTTAGGACGCAGCCGCACCTTCGAGAATCACAGCTGGGCAGCTCCACTACACGGCAGTTCATCGTGAACATTGTACGAAGAGAGCAAGAGGGCGTAGAGGCCCCCGCGCAGCGCGAAGCGGCGGCGGGAGGAGAAGCGCCTCAACGTAACGTTGAAGTACGACGAGACCGGGGCCCCGTCGCGCAGTGATGGGGCGGCTGCGTGAGCGGCCGGAGTCGGGAGGGGGTCCCGCGACTGTGTTTTCTGAGGGTTTGGCACCCAAACCCTCTCGCCGGGGTACGACCCCGTCGATTCACCCAAACTCCCCCGCCAGGAGGCACGTAACCTGGTTGGGTCTGGGTCAACTGCCGGAGACGGGTCGATATGTTGTTGTCATCGGCAGTCTTGTCCAAACGTTGAAGTACGACGAGACCGGGGCCCCGTCGCGCAGTGATGGGGCGGCTGCGTGAGCGGCCGGAGTCGGGAGGGGGTCCCGCGCGGGTCGTACCCGCGTGGGGGAGGGTTTGCACCAAACCCTCCAGAAAACCTACTGCAGACCCAGGAGCTCTTTGACCTTGGCGATGACTTGCGGGGCCTGGATGGGTTTTGTGACGTAGGCGTTGGCGCCGAGGGCCATGGCGCGCTGTCGGTCTTCGGTAGAGCCTTCGGTGGTGATAATGATGATGGGGACGTCGCGATGTTTTTCGTCGGTGCGAATTCGCTTCACCAATTTGAGCCCGTCCATGATGGGCATGTTGATGTCGGTGATGACCATGTCGAATGTACCGCCAGCGAGTTTGCGGAGCCCGTCGACGCCGTCTTCCGCCTCGGTGACCTTGAGCTTTTCGATTCTTGCCAAGGCGAAGACGAGCAGCTGCCTCATCATGGGCGAGTCCTCGACCACCAGACAGGAGTGTTCAGCCATGCGTGTCCTGACTTTCTCCGACGTTAGAGCTGATCTCGCAGACCGGACAATGCTTGAAGTGGGTTTCCGACATCGGCGTAAAGTTTGGCGGCAATCAGCGCGGTTCCCGCTTGAGCTCCAATCAACTCAAACAGCTCTCGATCCACACTGGACCATCCGCTTTTCTGATCAAGGAGAGAAATCACCGAGATAGCACCCACGGGTTTCCCTTCGGCCATCAGTGGAATCACCGCAATGGGGTCATCGAAGCTTCCCGCTCGAGTAGGATCTTCATCCCGGATGGCCGGGATACCTGTCAGGCAGGTGTCTCCTATCGGTCCAGCGCCCACCGTGACGGGGACTAAACGATCGGCAGCGACCATGTCATGGGCGATGGGCAAGGCGCGTTTCCCGTCTTCTTCTACGATGTAAATCACAAAACTCCGTGCGCCGACAAGTTGTCCGATCATATCGGTCAAATGGCGTACTACTTTCGTGAGAGAAAGACTGGTGTGGAGTTGGTGGCTGGCGACATAGAGATTCGCTAGGTCGTGGACCTCTTGTTCGATTTCTTTGTGCTCCGTTTCGTTTTTTCGCTGCGAAGCCTCGAGATGGTCTGATTTCGCGAGGAGCTCCGCTCGTTCGCGTTCAAGTTTTTCTACCGTACGAAGCAGATCGCGAATGACGTCGTCGCTTGCGATTTGCGATTGAAGCCGAGCGTTGTGTTCTCGCAGCTCCGAGAGCTCCTCACGGAGGTCACTGTTTTCTTCGATTAGCAGCTCCGTGTACTCGACCCCTTTTTTGAGAAAGTTCCGAACGTAGTCTTCACGCTCTTTGACGGCATCGGGTGGGGTATCGCTTGCTCGAGGACGTGGTCCTTCGGATGACCCTTCGGCAGGGTGAACGGGTGCTTGGCTCGGATGCTTACTCATGCACGATCTTCTTTAGGATACCAGCAACCAGCCCGCTCCGAAAAGAACAAAGGCGCGTGTCGACCCGCGATCGTTCAAGACGAAGATGGTTCGCGCAGATTACTGTTGCGTCCAGCGGGCCACACTCTCCGCCAATCTGCGCAGGGGTAAGCTTTTGTCTACGTGCCCGGTTCGGACAGCTGCGCCGGGCATGCCGTAGATGACTGCTGTTTCGGGCGCCTCGGCGAGAACCGTTCCGCCTGCCGCCTTGATATCGACCACACCCACCGCACCATCGTCGCCCATCCCGGTGAGCACCACCGCAAGCAGTTGGTCGCAAGCTTTTGCCGCAGAGACGAATAGCCGATCAACCGACGGGACAAAGCGGTCGCCTGCTTTGGGTTCGGTGATGCGCAACGAAAGGTGCTTCGATTGCTGTACGATTTCTCCGCAGCGTCCTCCGGGGCAAATATAACCGTGCCCACCCAGAAGCGGCGCGGTTCCGTCAGCTTCGATGACCTGCAATGCGCCAAGGCGATCGAGACGTTCCGCGAAGGTGCGCGTAAATCGCTCAGGCATATGTTGCGCGACCACGAATGCCGTGTCTTTGGTGGATGGTAACACGCCAAACATTTCCACCAGTGCGGTGGGGCCGCCGGTCGACGCTCCGATGACGACGAGTCGGGTGGCCGGCGATTGTCGCACCGGAGCAGGTTTGGCTTCCGTTTCTCCTGAAAGCGAAATGATCGAAGTTTGGGTTGCGAGCGGACGACCCCGTCGTGCGGGATCGAGACCGGCAGGCGAAAGATGCCGAACCATATTCACTTTTTCTGTCAGCTCAGCCTCGATCGCGTCGAGGTTGCTGGTAATGGCCCGGGTCGGTTTCGCGACAAAATCGAGGGCGCCCAGCTCCAGCGCGCGAAAAACGTTTTCTTTGGCGGAGTACCCAGATACGACGATGACCGGCGTCGGGGTCCTGGCCATCAGGATTCGCAGGAAGGTGAATCCGTCCATGCGCGGCATTTCCAAATCCAGCGTGACCAGGTCGGGTTTCAAGTCGGCGACTTTGCGCAGCGCTTCATCTCCGTCGTTCGCCTTCCCGATCACATCGACGGTGGGCATCGAGTCGAGAAGACGGGAGATTGTCCTGCGGTTGTACGCCGAGTCGTCTACCACCAGCGCGCGCAAACGTTTCATTCTGTTGCGTTTCCTTTCGGAGTAGGGCTCCCGTAAGTTTCGTAGGGTCGGCGATAGAGCAAGTCGGTAGACACGTGAACCAATTCAAATGCGGTAGAGGCGTTGAGGAGCGATTCGCTGTGCCCGAGCAACAGATAGCCCCCGGGGTTCAGTCGTTCGTAGAAGGTCTCAAGTACTTTCCTACGAGACGCGAGGTCAAAGTATATCAGCACGTTTCTGCAAAAAATCGCATCGACGCTGCCTACAATTGCGCTTCGTCCGTGGCTGAGCAAGTTGAGATGGCCGAAATGACAGAGAGAGCGAATCTTCGGGTGGACGCGTCGGCCGCTTGGCGTTCGGATGAAGTAGCGATCGTATTTTCGCGGCATGGCACGAAAGCTGGATTCCGAATACGTTGCTTGGCGCGCTCGATGCAATACTTGGCGAGAAATATCACTGCCGAAAATTCGGACCTCCCAGCCATCAAAAAGTCCTGAATCGACCAGAATCATCGCTACGGTATAGACTTCTTCTCCCGTCGAACATCCCGCACTCCAAATGGCGAGTCGTCTTTTGCCGATGGCTTCTGCTTTCTCCTTGAGCTGCGGAAGAACCTCGCGCGAAAATGCGCGAAGCTGATATTCCTCTCGAAAAAAATAAGTTTCGTTCGTGCTCAGGATCTCGACGGCTTTTTCCAGCTCAGACTGAGCATCCGGATGGTATCGCAGATAATCGTAGTATTGTGCATAGTTTGACAGTCCGAGCGACTTGAGGCGTTCGTGCAACCTTCGTTCGACGATAAATTTCGTATCGTTGCCGAGCATGATGCCGCAAAACTCGTTGATCAGATCGCGAAGCAATCGAAACTCGTTGTTTGGAATCTTGGGTCCTGAGTCCGAGAGAAAGGACACTACAGTTCCTGTTCAAGCGCAGCGCGAATCGCAGCCTGGACCATGTGGTCGACTTCCACACGGTCGCGTTCCAGAAGCACGTTTCGCGCGGCATCTTCTCTCCGTATGCCCAAAAGCTGCGCAGCGAGCGCTCGGACGTGCCATGCCCCATGCTCAAGACCGACCGCCAATCGAGCGACCGCGCGCACATCGTTGCTGCTGGCAATCGCGCGCAGCGACTCTTTGACGACTTCTTCGTCCGCGTGCCCCAGCGCCTCAACCAGAACCGCATCGAGTACCGGGTCGCGAAGTTGTCTCAGCGCCTCAAGGGCTGCGACGGCCACCCCGCCGTAGGGATTGCGGACCAGCTCCCGCAGTGGTTCCGCAGCGCTTGCATCACCGGTTTGACCCAGCGCTCGCGCTGCCGCGGCCTGTACCGCCGGGGTATCGGATTGAAGCGCGAGCAACAGCCGAGGGCCGCCTACCGGTCTCCCCGCGGAATCACGCAATTGTCCCAGGGCTCGCGCGGCTGATGTTCTCACATCCACGTCTTCGTCGGCGAGTGCGAACCCGATGATTTCGGCCGCGCGTTCTGCTCCGATTCGTGCCAAAGCGTCCAGACACGATTTGCGCACCGCAGGGTCTTCGTCGGCCAACCCCGCCTGGAGTTGCTCGAGCGCAGTGTCGCCTCCAACCTCCGCGAACACGTTGGCCAGGGCTGCCCCCGCAGTCCCTTTCAAAGTGATTCCCACGAGCGATTCCGCGACGCTCTCCTGTGCGGTTCGGGCAAGGGCGCAGAGTGCTTCTGCGCTGGCTCGCGTTATCGCATCGTTCGTATTGCGACAGAGGTCGACCAAAGGTTTTGCGTCCTCTGGCTGGGCCCAAATGGTCAGTCCGCGGGCCCCTGAAAGCTGAAGCTCCGGATTCTCGGAGGAGAGTGCTCGACGTAGTCGTTGGCGGACCTGGTCGATCGCGCGAGTGTGGTCCGCATTCTGCGCGGCGATGTCCGCGGCGAGCTCCAGCGCGTGAGCCCGCACGCGCATACTGTCGTGGTTGTCGAACAGATCGAGGAGAGGAGCGATCGCATCGACACCCCATCGCGCCAGGGCAATGAGCGCGGATGGGAGAATGATTCCCTCCGCCGCGACGCGCACAATACCCTGGAGCGAGTGCAAATCGCGAGCGAGCGTCAAAAGCAGCGCCGCCTCCTGGCGCGCCCGCTCACTTGAGCCGTGGAGTAAGGTGCGCAACGATTCTCGAGAAGACGGCTTCATGTTGGCGAGCCGGATAGAAAAAGCGTCGATGGTCTTGGGATTTGCTCGTACCAACCGCGCGACGCCAGAGGCTGCGGATGCGGAAAGACTGGGTGATCCCTCGTCCAGTGCTTGAACCAATGGGTCGACCGCTTTAGGGCTGCCGCTGCCGCTGAGCACTCGAAGCGCTGCCCGATGCAGCAGGCGGTCATGGAGCAATGGGACGAGCTCTTGCCATGGAACGACTGCGTCAAGTCGAGCGAGGCCATCGAGAGCTGCCATGCGTTGAAAAGGGTCGGGGGCTGCCAGCTTTTTTCTCAGCGTCGATTCTGCGACAGGGCCACCCAGGCGCGTGAGCGCTTCAAGCGCCGAAGCCGCGGAGTTGGGGTCGCTTCCTTCTGCTGCTTGGCTCAAAATCTGTGCGGCTTGGGATCCTCCGGCCGCTCCGAGCGCTTCGATGACGAATTTCCGCGCCGCGGGAGGGACCTCGCCGATGGCCGCAATGAGTTGCGCCGATGCATCCGGTCCCACATGGGTGAGCGCTTCTAAGGCGGAGTTTCTCAGGCCGACATTGTCCGATTGGCATAGCGCGTCGATAAGCTGGTTCAAGAGCGTGTCGGCGAACGTTCTCCGCGACGCATCCGTCGCTGGCGATGCCGACTCGCTACGTTGCGCTTTTCGATAAAGCTCGGCCGTTACCCACACCGCTTCTTTTCGCACTCGCCAATCGCGATCGCCGAGACCAAGCATCACGAGTTCCATCGCAGTCTCTTGAGGAACGTCGCGCAATGCGACCACGGCGTTGCGTCGTGTCTCGGTGTGTTCCGATCTCAAGTCATTGTGCGGATCGGTCATGACTCACCCGAAGCAAAACGGCGAATGTGGTCCATGTCGATGGCCTCAGCCGGAGCGGCCACGCGATCTACATCAATTACGAATACGAGAGTGCCTTGGTGCGCATGCACCGCCGCGATTCCGCGCGCTTCGTCACCAAACCCGAGTGATGGGACTTCCCGTTGGGAATCACCGCCGGCGCCGAACACGTCGGTGACGGCGTCCACCACCATTCCCACTGACCGGTCTTCGAGCTGTACGATGACCCACTTGGTGCGCCGGGTATTCTCCGCCGCTTCAAGGCCGAGCCGAAGCCGAAGGTCGAGAATCGGTACCACCTCGCCGCGATGGTCTGAGACTCCGAGTATGGCGGGTGGTGAATGGGGAAGGTTGACGATAGGTAGAGGATTAATGATCTCCTGCACGAGCTGAATATCGACCGCATAACGAACCCCGCCCACCATGAAACCCACGAGGTTCTTGATTCGGTCCTGCCTATTTCGTATGGCCGTTACCACGTGCGTTGTCTGAGCGTTGGTTCTTGAGCGGGTTACTTTTTGAGGAGGGGCCCAGGGTCCAGAAGGATTAGGATATCGTCTTGGTCGGAAATCGCGGATTCTTTTTCGCGGGAACTGCTTTTGGGGGCGCGCGGTCGTCCAACCCCCAGCACATATTCGGAGAGGTCTCCGCCGACCACCGCTGCTACTTCGATTTCGTCGTCGTTGAACCGATGGACTTGAAGGACTTGGTCGACGAGTAACCCCAGCACTTCGCTTCCGCTGTCGACGAGGAGAAATCTTGATAGCTTGTCGACGGGCTGCGCGGGAAGGTTCAGTCTCTTGCGGAGGTCGATGACTGTCGTGATGCGGCCGCGCACTGAAATGATGCCGAGAACGTTTGCGTCTGCGCGCGGGACCTCGGTTACCGGCAGCGGCCGCAGGATTTCGCGAACCGCGCTGAGCGGCAAACCATAGGACTCATTCGCCATTGTAAATGCGAGAAACTCCCGTGTGGTCAGTCGATCTGGAACGAGCGACACCGGATCCGGTGTTCCTGAATTCCGGGCGATAAGTTCGTTGCTCATGCGCGCGCACCAAGAGAGGTTGTTCGATCCAGTCCGACCAAGGTTTCTTCGAGCAAGCCGGGGGCATCGAGAACGAGCGCGACCCGTTGATCGCCCAGGTCGGTCGCTCCTGCGAACCCACGCACGTTCTGGAGGCTCGGGCCGAGCGGTTTGATCACGATGTCTTGTTGCCCATCTAGATCGTCCACGACAAACCCAACGCGCCGTTGTCCTACTGCGGAAACCACGACGAACTGTTTTTCAGGCGCAGGCTCGGTTCTTTGCAGGCGAAAGAGATCTGCGAGTCGGCAGACCGGTAATGTGGATCCGCGCAATGTAATCACTTCGCGCCCTTCGACCGTGCGCAGAGTCAATGGGTCGAGCGAAATGGCTTCTTGGACTGATGTGATAGGAAGCGCGTAGTGACGACCGCCAATGCGCATCAGCAAGGCGCTGATGATCGCGAGGGTGACAGGAAGGGTGATCGTGAATTTTGTGCCGGTGCCGAGCTCGCTTTGAGCGTCGATGATGCCGCCGAGTCGAGAAATGTTGGTCTTGACCACATCCATCCCCACGCCTCGACCTGACGTGTCGGTGATCTGAGAGCGCGTACTGAATCCTGGTGTGAAGATTAGATTGAGGATTTCTTCGCGGGAGAGCTCGGTGGAGGAGTCTTTGGTCAGTAGCCCCTTACGCACCGCGGTTTCGAGTAAGAGCTGTTCGTTCATCCCCTGCCCGTCGTCTTCGATTTCGATCAGAACGTGGTTTCCCTTCTGGTAGGCATTCAGCGCCAACGTTCCGGTAGACGACTTGCCCGCGATTTCTCGGACTTTCGGAGATTCGATGCCGTGATCGATCGCGTTCCGAATGATGTGCATGAGCGGGTCGCTCAGCTCCTCGACGATCAATTTGTCGAGCTCGGTTTCCGCGCCAGTCACTACGAGATGAACGTCTTTTTCGTGTTCCCGGGCGACTTGTCGAACGATGCGGGCAAGTTTGTCGAACAGCTGGCCCAATGGCACCATTCGGACATCAAGAATTCCGTCTTGTAGCTCTTCGAGTCGTCGTTCGAAGCCACGATTGACGCGGTGCAACTCGAGCCCGAGTTTGCGAAGCGCAGGGTGGCCTCGCAGGCGATCGGTCACCCGACCCACGGCGCTTCGAATAATGGCTAGCTCGCCGACTAAGTTCATCAGATGGTCAAGCTTGCGAATATCGACGCGCACGGTATTGGCGACCGAACGCAACGATCGCTGTTCGAGGGAAACGTCTGCCGAGGCTCGCGGCGGCGCGGCAGGAGGCGCGTGAGTGTCGCGCGCGGGCATGGCTGGCGGCCTCGTAGTCGGCGATGCTTGACGAGGGGGCGGCGCTGGAGTGGCGCCAGAGCGTGGCACGAGCGTTAGCTGTCGCGAGTCTTGGCCTAGAGCCTCTGCCAGCGCTTCCAGAGTCGCGCCGCTTGCCAGCAGCACTTCCAGGTCGATCGAGTCGCCGTCGCTGCCATCCATGCTGGGCAGGTAGGTGATGATTTCGGCGAGCGGCTTGGCTCGGTTTTTGAGCTCTTCGAGCGCGCTGTCGATCGACGCGAGTGAAAAATGAACCTTGAGGCGGAAGAGATGGACGCCTTGTTCGATATTGGTTCGAAGCCGATGCTCTTCATATTCGGTGAGGACCGAAAGCACTGCGGGATCGAGCTCGAAGCTGTCTAGTGGGTCCGGTGCGTGGTCTGACTGCGCGGCCACCCGGTCGATAGAAACGGCGTATTGGCCTAGATTGACCCCGTCGCCCTCGGAGCCGGTATCCTCGCTGAGCATTCGCCCGAAGTTTTCAACACCTTCGAACAGCACATCGAGCACCTCGGCGGAGATCTGCACTCGTCCGAGTCGGACATCGTCCAGCAAGTCCTCGAGCGCATGAGCCACCGCACCGAGCTGGTGGTAGCCGAACATCCCCGCGATTCCCTTTAGGGTATGCACTCCGCGGAAGACTTCGTTGATCAGGTCCGGATCGATCGGTCCATCGCCCTTCTGGGCTTGATCGAGCATGAGAAGATCGCGAGAGAGGGACTCGATGATCTCCTGCGCCTCGGCCAGGAACTCCTCTCTAAGGCGGTCCCGATCGTCCGACCCAGCCAAGGTGAATCATCCCCCCCCGGCGTCTCTGCGCGCGGCGACGACGACCCGGGTTAGGTCTTCGGCGCCAAATGGCTTGCTAAGAAACACGTTGGCACCGAGCGCGAGCCCTCGTTCGCGATCGCGCTCGGTCGCTTCCGTACTGATCATGACGACCGGGGTTTTGGCGTGGCGCTCACTTTTGCGTATGAACGACACCAGCTCGAGGCCGTTGATGTCGGGCATATTGACGTCGACGATCGCAACGTCGAAGTCTTCGCGGGGCAGCAGACGCAAGGCCTCGAAGCCGCTTGCCGCCTCAATCACGTTGGCGCTTACCGATTCTTCCAGAGACGCGCGGACGAACGCCCGCATCGCGCTGCTGTCTTCCACGACGAGAACGCGCATTTGAACAGTCCTCTCGCAGAAATCCTTCGAGATGGTCCCATCTTATCGAAATCGGCGCCCCGGGTCACTTTTTTCTGCTTGGGATGGTTTTTGAGTGCCTATACGGGCATCTACGAACTTTGAAATTGCTATATCTGCCTCGTGTTCCTCTTGGCTGGTCCAAGGCGGTTGACTCGCCCACGTGGGCTTGAAGGCTTCGTTCAAGCGTTGGCGAGTGGACGCCGCGACCAACACCGAGCCGCCGCCACATGCGCGACATACCAATCCGCCATGGTTCGGGTCAAACCAGGCCGGTCGTTCAGCAGGCGCAGTTTTGTGACATCGCACACAGTGGTGAAGCATGGGGGTCCAGCCCATCAGCGCCATGATTCGGCTCCGAAAGCTTACCAGCAGGCCGGCGCCGACCTCCCGTTCATCGAGACGAATGAGCAGTTCCAGTGTGGTGGCGAACATCAGCGGTGCCGGCTGTTCTTGGGGAAGCACTCGACGCAAGAACTCCATCGCCGCTCCGGCCGCGGTGATTCGCGAGAGATCCTTCAGGATGTTCGGGAACAGGCAGTGCGTGGATGCGCTCGCCAAGCGATGCAAGTCGCCACGGCCGGCGCGCAGCTCCACGTCGATTACCGCGGCCATTTGCAACGCTCCTGCGAAGCGTCGCCGACTTTTGCGTGCTCCCTTCGCGAGCGCAGTGAGCTTGCCCCGATCGCTTGTCAGCAGGGTGACGATTTGATCGGCGTCACTGTAGTCGATCGAGCGGAGCAGCACGGCCTGGGTTCGCGTGCTGCGTGCGTGACGTTGTGTTGATGTTCCAGCCAACTTAGCTCCACTGGCACGTCGCGTTTTCTGGGTCGCAATACGATAGACAACGCAAGTGTGAACATCATCAGAAGGATGACCAGGGCGATGGCGATACCTACTCGGCGTCCGCGTTCTGGAGGAGTGATCGCCGTCATCGGAGCGTGGATTTTTGTCTCCGGTCGGTTTCGCGCAAAGCGCGCCACTACCGGTTCTGCTTCGACCCCCAACGCGCGCGCATACGAACGGAGGTAGCCGCGCGCGAATACGGTGCCCGGCAGCTCTTCGAATCGGTCACGCTCGATGCATCGAAGCATGCGAAGAGGGATGCGAGTGGTCTGTGAAAGCTCCTCGAGCGACAGCTGGCGAAGCTGACGCTGCTTCCGAAGAAACACTCCCACCGATTCCATCACCGATTCCCCGCTCCATCAAGAAAGCGTTGGCAAGCGCGACCGTCCGAGGTCTCGGAGCCGAGCTCTACGCAGCGCTCGAAATCAGCCATGGCGTCTTCACGGTGCCCCAGGCGCGCTCGCGTTTCCCCGCGCAGACGCCATGCCTCTTGAAAATGCGGTGCCTGCCGGCAGGATTCGTCCGCTTCGAGAGCCTTCACGAGCGCTTTCTCTGCGCTTTCAAAGTCTTTCTTGGCGAAGTACACGCGGCCCATGGTGTAGTACCCAAGGCAGAAACGGGGTTGTATCCGAACCGATTTCCCGAGCGCCTGAAGCGCCGCAGCGTGGTCCCCTTTTTTGAGCTGCGCAAGCCCAAGATTGCCCCAGGCGAGATGAGGTGCGGTGTTGAGCTCGTGATTGGCGGATTCCTTGAGCACCTGGGACGCGCTTTGGAAGTGTCCGAGGTGAATGCGCGTGAGTCCCAACATGTTGAGTGCTTCGGCCAGCGTGGCTCCGTGTCGCTCTTGTGCTCGAAGAAGCTCGACGCCCTGCTTCAGATGTTTTTCCGCAATTTCGAACCGTTGGCGCTCCATCTGAATGTATCCGAGCAACAGGTGGGCCTCAGCGTTGTCGGGGTCGTGCTCGATAGACTTACGCAGATGCTCGATCGCCCCAGGGATCCGGCCTTCTTGGCGTAGCGTGGCAGCGAGCTGAAACTCCCGAATCGAACGATCCACGTCCGACGCAGAAGGCCCCCGAGGCCCGCAGGCCAGCCACCCCAAGCAGAGCCACAGCACCGCCACCCCAAGCCTCGGTCGCCCCAATCCCACAGCCCAACGCATGGGCCGTACTGTATTGATTAGGCGATACGATGCAAATGCCAACTGGCTATGTTTTAAGGGTCTGGTCGTCTGTTTTTTGAGGGTCTGGCACCCAGACCCTCTCGTCGGGGTACAACCCCGCCGATTCACCCAAGCTCCCCCGCCAAGACGCACGTGACCTGGAAGCGTTGGGTTGAACTGCTGGGGCCCCGCCGCGAAGCGGTGGGGCGGACGCGAAGCGGTCGGAGTCGGGTGGGGGGCCCCGCGGAATCGTATTTCGCGGGGGGAGGGTTTGCCTCAAACCCTCCAGACAACACAGCTCCCCCGCCAAGACGCACGTGACCTGAAAGCGTTGGGTTGAACTGCTGGGGCCCCGCCGCGAAGCGGTGGGGCGGACGCGAAGCGGCCGGATTGGGGACGAAGTCACGCCATTGAAAACACAGTTGGAACAACTCGCCAAGCCGCAGGTCACCCCAAATCACCGCACGAAGAAAAGCAGTTCACGCCAAACACGGCACGAAGAAAGCAAGGGGGCGTAGGGGCCCCCGCGCAGCGCGAAGCGGCGTTGGGAGGGGGCCCCCGCGGCAGTGTTTTCTGAGGGTTTGGCACCCAAACCCTCTCGTCGGGATACGATCCCGCCGATTCACCCAAGCTCCCCCGCCAAGCTGCACGTAACCTGGTTTCGTGAGGGTAAAGTGCTTGGGCCCCACCACCAAACGAACCCGCAGCCAGTAAGAGCAAGGGGGCGTAGGGGCCCCCGCGCAGCGCGAAGCGGCGTCGGGAGGGGGCCCCCGCGGAATCGTATTCCGCGGGGGGGGGGGCTGCGGCCAGCCCCTCCCAATCAATTAAGACGCGAGACGTAGATGGGGGCTTTGCACGGGAACCGGGGTATTGGGGCGTGCGCGGCCTTGGCGTACCGCCATCTAACGACTCGCTTCCCCACACCAAGCGACCGGCACCGCCACTGGCGTGGATAAACCGGCGGCGGCGCTAGCGGGCGTGATAGGACGCAAACCCGCTGTGCATGAGCTGTCCAAGCAGCCAAGCAGCGCCGACGGAGTACTGTGAAACTGCCAAGGGGAGCTTGAGTACAGTTCGAAAAACCATGCCGACAATCATGAATGGCGGCTGTTTCCTTTGCGTTTCGCGCAGGTGAAAAATGTGATTTCTAACGCCGGCAATCTACGCGCTCGGCACGGCTGCCGGGTGGCGCGGTCTGCGAAAAGGCCTGCTTGGGCGCGTCCACGTTGAGTTCGATGCGTTTGAATCGGATAATCGTATCGGCGCCGTTTCGCCTGTCGATCAAGCGAACTCGCATGGGTAGCGCGACTCCTTGTGGAAGGCTGCTTTGGCGTGCATTGCGCTCTGTGACCACGGAATAGCTATCGAACTCGACGTTCCAGATGCTCTTTCCATCCGTGCCGAATACCTCTGAGCGCCGCAGTCGAAGATGTTGCTGCGCGACGGGTCGCTTCCGGTCCTCCGGGCGAATATCAAAGGTGATTTCCTGGCGTTCTCCGGTCGGTGAGGTTCGACGAATCATGTAGCCGCCGCCCCGACATTCGATGTGCTCAGATTGCGCGGGAATCAGTGGAGTCTGACCAATCAAAAGCCGGCCCACATCTTCCGGTGAAAACTCGATGCCGAGCATTCGTCCGATATTGGCGGGGCAGGTGCGTCCCGAGAGAAAACGCTTTTCTCGGAGGTCTGCGAACGCAAATTCCTCGCCGTCTGCGGTGAGAATGGCTGCCGGACCGAAGCGTGTCATCGCGTCCAGGCGCAGACGGTCGGGGCGTTCCATCATCATGAGCACCGTTCCACGTACGCGTTTTTTGGGCCCTCGTTGGTCGACGCGCGCCTCCGCACGCAGTCCGCGTACCGCTCGGTGGAGCGACCGGTGCATACGAATCGCCCGCGCGGCGTCGGTGTGCATCTCGGTCGGGCAGGTGGTTCCCGGACACCCCGCAACAGTGAGAAGGGCAACGATCGGAAAGATCACCGCGGGAAGGGCCGAAAGACGCGTCAATTGTTCTCGGCCCCCGCGTCGATCCATTCTCGAATCGCTGCGGTAATCCGCTCAGACACCAGAGGAAGGCCGGTCGGCATGGATTCTCCGCATGAAGGTTGCAAGTTGACCATCTTGTCGATGAGCAGGGACGCCTCCGCGTTGCCCGGTTCGATAAGCGGTCCTACACCGCTGCAGAGGTCCCCTTCCGCTGTGCGACTGACCATCTGCATGAACGCAAGTTCCTGCGACGATAGATCGAGCTGGCTTTCCTCGCGCTGGTCGGGGTTTCCCGGGCCGTGGCAGCTCTCACCGCAGCGCGGGCCGATAACCTCGGTATAGATCGCGGTCCACGTGGGCTCCGGCGGCGTCACTTGTTGCGAGTAGAGACAAGGGCCCACATCTCCGTTGCCACATTCGCCTCCTGGCGTGGCCCCGGGGGGAGGCTCTTCGGTTCGCTCTACCACCGGAGCTCCGCAAGACAGCCAGTTGCGCAGAATGGTTTGTCCGTCGGAGGAGGCGATATCGGGCAGCGCGCTGCCGTTCGCCCGCACGTAGTCGGCCCCGCGTACTCCTTCGCCGACCGACCCCGGCGGCATGTCGCCGGTTTCGACTTCCCGTGCGATGAGACGTCGGTCATCGAAGGTGTTCAACTGGTTTTGTTCAAGCTGCGCGAGATGGTCCTCGTCGCACTCAAGTCCGAGTCCGCAGGTGGGGATGTCGTAGTCGAGGCCGGCAGGCACTCCGAATCGATCTCCACCGACCGCCGTTGGGGAGTGACAAAAGGCCCCGTTTCCGCAGGAGGTCAGCATCAGAGCCTGGCCCTCGAACGCGGGAAACCCGTCACTTGGTTGAAATACCACCTGCATGGATGCCTCCATGTCGCATTCGCCGACGTCGGGCAGGCAACCGGATAGGCCGAGGCATAAGGTGCCGAAAGGGAGCAAAAGATAGCGCTGCACGCCAACACCTTGCTCGCTCGCGGGATGTCCGGTCAAGAAAGCACGTAAATATCGATTGGATTCCGTGGGTTAGAGAGCTCGTGAAGGAAGCCTGGGTTCAGCGAACAATCGTTGTTTGCGCCTATGCGCATCTTTGAATATATAGAATATGTGTCGGCAAACGCGGCGATCGATTCGTTCACCCGGTGGCAGCTTTATCGCTTGCTCGGTGAACCAGTGCGCCTACAGCTTCTGGCCCTAGCTGCGACCGAGGAACTCGCGATCGGCGAGCTCGCGGAATTGCTTGGAGAATCCCAGCCGAACGTATCCCGGCATCTCAAGCCGCTCCGTAGCCACGGGCTTATCCGTGTTCGCAAGCAAGGAACGCGCGTATTGGCCCATTTGAGCGGCGACATGCGCGCAGATCCGGTGATTGCGGATGCGATCCAGGCGGGCACTGCGCTTTGTGCGGAGAACGGCAGTCTGAATCGCATTGCCGATGTGGTGCGGGCCCGCGACGCGGCCTCTCGTGAGTTTTTCGATCGAGAGTCGGTTGATTCCGAACAAGTGGGTTTCCCTTCCGAAAGCTCGGCCTACCTAACCGCGCTGGGGTTATTGCTTCCCCGGCGCGAGCTTGCGATTGACGCGGGCACGGGGGACGGCCGTTTGCTCGAGGTGCTCTCGCCGATGTTTGCTCACGTCCTTGCGGTCGACCGAGCGCGCGCTCAGCTTGCCCGAGCCGCCTCGCGGATCAAGAGGCGAGCCTACCAGCATGTCGAGCTCGTAGAGGGCGATATCGAAGACGCGCATGTGCGTGACCGCGCGCAAGCACTCGGCGGAGCGAGCTTGGTCTGCGCCTCGCGCGTTCTCCATCATGCCCCGAGACCCGTGCAGGTGTTGCGGTCGCTCGGAGAGTTGGCAGCTGAAGACGGCTTCGTGATGGTCATTGACTACGTGTCCCACGACGACGAGCGTCTACGCGACCAACAGACCGACACATGGCTCGGTTTTGCGCCTGGTGAGCTGGTTGAGCTGGCTCGCGGGGCAGGCCTCGAACAGGCCCAACAAGTGACGATTCCGGCGGCGCGCTGCGGCGATGGGCCTGATGGCCATTTGGATTGGCAGGTGTTGCTTGCGCGCCGACCGCGAGACAGACAAACGAAGCGAATCAGCGCTTAGGGAGAAAGCATGCAGACCACAATTCAAGAATCCAACGCCAAAAACCCGTCGTCGAAGCCTCAAAACTTCAAAGTGCGCGACTTGTCTTTGGCCGAGTGGGGGCGCCGCGAAATCCGTATCGCGGAGACCGAGATGCCGGGTTTGATGGCGCTGCGAAAAGAATACGCAGACCGTCAGCCTCTTGCCGGAGCACGCATTGCAGGATGCCTGCACATGACGATTCAAACCGCCGTGCTTATTGAAACCCTGCGCGAGCTGGGTGCGGAAGTCACGTGGACGAGCTGCAATATCTACTCCACGCAAGACCACGCGGCCGCGGCGATCGCGAAAGCCGGTGTTCCCGTCTTTGCCTGGAAGGGCGAAACCGAAGAAGAGTACGATTGGTGCATCAAGCAGCAGCTCGATGCCTTCGCGGGCGGGAAAGCCCCCAATCTGATTCTCGACGACGGAGGCGATCTTACGCTCATCGCACACGAGCAATACCCACAGCTTTTCGAAGGCCCCGAGCGCATTGTGGGACTTTCCGAGGAGACCACCACGGGGGTTCACCGTCTTTACGAAATGATGAAGAACGGCACCCTGAAGTGCCCCGCGATCAACGTTAACGATTCGGTGACCAAGTCGAAGTTTGACAATCTCTATGGCTGTCGCGAGTCTTTGGTCGACGGCATCAAGCGCGCCACCGATGTGATGGTCGCGGGCAAGATCGCGGTGGTCTGTGGCTACGGAGATGTGGGCAAAGGTTGTGCCCAAGCGTTTTCGCGTCATGGCGCGCGGGTGTTGATCACAGAGATCGATCCGATTTGTGCGCTGCAGGCGGCTATGGAGGGTTACCAGGTGGTCACCATGGAAGAGGCCGCGCCCCTCGCCGACATCATCTGTACCGCCACGGGGTGCTCGGACGTGGTGACTGGCGAGCACATGAAGCAGATGAAGAACGAGGCCATTCTCTGCAACATTGGTCACTTCGACTCTGAGATTCAGATGTCTTGGCTCACCGATCCGAAAAACAAAGTTCAGGAAGAGGAAATCAAACCTCAGGTGGATCACTTCATCTTTCCTGACGGCAAGCGGATTACGGTGTTGGCTCGAGGTCGGCTGGTCAATCTTGGCTGTGCAACCGGGCACCCGAGCTTCGTGATGAGCAACAGCTTCACCAATCAGGTGTTGGCTCAAATCACGCTGTGGGAAAATCGCGACAACGATAAATACGAGACTGGCAAGGTCTACGTGCTTCCGAAAGAGCTCGACGAGCACGTCGCCCGATTGCACCTCGACAAACTAGGCGCGAAGTTGACCCAGCTCACACCGGAGCAAGCTGAGTACCTGGGCATTCCAGCGCAGGGCCCGTTCAAGCCAAACCACTACCGGTACTGATCTGAGTTTTTTGGGAGGGTCTGACCCCGCAGACCCTCCCCCCACGCGGGTACGACCCGCGTGGGGCCCTCCACCCGACTGGCTTTTTGGGAGGGGCTGACCGCAGCCCCTCCCCCCACGGAATACGATTCCGCGGGGCCCCCCTCCCGCCGCCGGCCGCTTCGCGGCCGCCCCACCGCGTAGCGGCGGGGCCCCGGTCGCGTTGGGCTTCGGCGGGAGGGCAAGACTGCGAACGACGACAACACGTCGAGCTGCTGTGGCAGATTACCACCAGCCAGCAGGTCTCGTGCATCTACCATTTGTCAAAGAAGTCCGAGGGAGCTGTGTTGTCTGGAGGGTTTGATGCAAACCCTCCCCCCACGGAATACGATTCCGCGGGTCCCCCCTCCCGCCGCCGGCCGCTGTCACGGCCGCCCCACCGCGAAGCGGCGGGGCCCCAGCAGCAAACCCACAGGACACCATGTCACGTGGTTCCTGGCATGGCCCCAGCAGCTCGACCCCACGTAACCATGTCACATGCCTCCTGGCGGGGGGAGCTTGGGTGAATCGGCGGGGTTGTACCCCGCCGAGAGGGTCTGGGTGCCAGACCCTCAAAAACAGAACCCTAGATGTAAGGGTCAGCAGATGGGTTGGACGCCAACGAATCTGACGGGAGGCTTCCGTTTGAGCTCGATGACGTCGTGTCGGTCGGTGTGGATGATGCGGGTGTGGTCGAAGATGAACCGCGCCGCATGATCATGTTGTATCCGCAGGAAATAAAGCTTGCGCGGGTGACCGGAACGCCGGGCAGCAAGAGATCCAGGTTGCCGCTGCTGACGGTGGTTTTCCGTCGTTGTTTCAGGTTTCGAAAGCAGCCGTGCTCGAGTGCCGTGGCGATGTGCGAAAGCCGCTCCTCTCGGATTAGCTGCGCATCGCTGAAGTGGGCGTTGAGCGTCGCCACGCTTCCTCCGGTGAGCTTGAGCAGAGCGGCCAGACCGGCAAACGCTTCCTCTCGGCTGATCGGTTCGTCGGCCTTCGCATCGGTACTGAGCACGCCTTTTTGGCTCATTGCCCAAGCGATGTTGTTGGCCGCCCAGTGGTCTGCGGGAATCTGGGGGGGCACGCTTGTCGCCTCGGGGACTTTGAAGTTGGGGTCCAACTTGCCCGCGATGTTCGCCGCGATGGTCGCGTATTCCGCGACCGAGAGCGTGGAGTCGGGCTCCAAGCGCTTGGTTTCTCCGCGGCCGCTCACGATATCCGCTTTGCAGAACGCTTCGAGTTCTGTGGCGGCAGGTGTTCCAGCAATGTCTGTGATGTCGCAGGTCCCGGTGCCGCTGAATACCGACGAGGACAGTTTAGGATCAAACACGTCGTTCGCCGTCGGCAGGGTCGTGGTGGTGGTTGGGGTGCTTCCGGCGGAGGCTGAGGTCTTAGAGAGCGTGACCGCGATCGTCGCGCTGCAGGAGTTTCCTCCGGTCGTTGACGTTGTACTGTTGCACACTGCGCTTCCAGCCGATGCTGTGATCGTTACCGTCTCAGGCTGGTCCGGAAACTTCAAAGGGGTGCACTGGTCTGGTTTGGCCTGGCTGGGGGGTTGGGCTAAGTCAGGCCTGGAGCTCGTGAAGGTGACTTGATTCATGATTTCGGGCCGTGTGGTCAATGCAACTTCGCGCGGGGTCGCCTGCACCGCACCAGCGACCGTCGAGGCCGTGTTTTTGAACGTTCCGACCAACGTCAACAAGCAAGTTTGGTTCTCAGAAACTGTAGTAGCCGTTCCCTGTTGGAAGGAAATGCTCTCCAGCTGTCCCAAAGACCCGTTCACCGACCCGACCGTCACGGACATTGACCCAGTAAGCGTCCCAGCGGTGGCAGTGAGCGTTGTGGATTTCCCTGAGGCCGCCGCGGTCGCTCCGGTGGTTCCGGTGGTTCCACCAGTGGTTTGGGTCTTTGCGGTCACGATCCAGCTTGAGCCAGTCGTGCCGCTTCGCTGAACGTCCACCACGCTTGGGTCTGCAGACACGACCATGATGTTGGTGACGGAAGACGTGTTGCACTGGGTGGTGGTCACCGTCGTCTGGTTGCACGCGGCCTCCACGGTAATCGTGACGGGGCGGCCGACTTGGACGTTCAACGTCGTCAACGGACTTGCACCGTTTTTGAACACCAGCCTGGTCGGCGTGCCCGGCGTCACGCCGGTATTGTTGATGCCCGTGTTGAGGCCATTGTTGGGGTTTGTGTTGGTCGCGGGATTTGGTTTCTTCTTTCCGTTCGCGCAGCCCGCGGCAAGCGCCAAGGCAAGCAACACAACCCAAGGTTTCCGGACGCTCATCATGTGCCTCTCGTGTACAAGATCAAGAATGGAAGATCGGGTTTGCTGCGCCATCAGGTGCCCTCCGAGGTCGCGTTGGTGCCGGTCGTCGTATTGGTGCCGGTCGTCGTGTTGGTGCCGGTCGTAGAGTCGGCGCCGGGTGTCGTGTTGGTGCCGGCTGCCGCTCCGGCGGCGATGAAGTGTTTCTCCAGAGCGCCGGAAGGGTACATGCATGCGTTGTTGGTGCCCTCAGAAGCGCTTTTCGCGCGGCCGCAACGAAGCTCGGGGTCAAGCGCTTTGCAGGTACTGTCGTCCTTGCAGGGGAGCTGACAATCGCCGCTCAGGCAAGCAATATGCATCTGCAACTCGACCGACTCTGAAGTGGTGGGTTGAGGGGTTGGCGCGGTCGTCTTTTCAGGGGCGGTGACAGCGGTTCCAGCCGGGGGCGTATCGGCTGCCGAGGCCCCTGTGCCGGTTGCCGTAGCGGCGGGAGGGGTCGCGCTTTCGCCCGTGCCGGTCGCTTCGCCCGACCCTTGCGCGAAGGCCACCGCGAGAACCGCGTCGTGGTCTATCGTGACTTCAAGGCACTCCGGCGTGCTGACGGTCGTGAGCGTTCCCGAGCCGTCTTTGACCAAGATGGTTTCTTTCTCGGTTAGCGCCGCGACTTTGGCGAGCATGCCGACTTTGTCGGCTTGCGCACAGACTCGAACTTTCGCGCCTTTGGGGACCGCCGATGTGCAGGTATGCACTTTGTCGGTCACGATCGCTCCCACGGGATTCGAGCCCGAGAAGCACCACCGCGCTTGGGTCTCGATATCCTTGCCCCCGAACTGGGACGTGGCGAAGTCTTTGAGCTTGCCGTTCGTCACCGATTTGTTCACCGAAGAGCCCCCGTCGCCTGCTTCGGCAACGCATCCTGTGGCGAGCGCGCACCCGAGGAGCAGGCTCGCAAAGAGCCGACCTTGAGGGTGGCCGCCGGGCATCATCGGGCGGGCGAGCGGCGCGCGAGGTCGTTCGAATCGAGGCGGTTGTTCGAATCGCGAGTGCCGGAGTTCGGTCATTGATTTCGTCCTGAGCATATTGTTTCAGCGAAAATGGCGAACCACGTCGCCCTCCCCAAAATCCCCTTCACCCGGAACCGCGACTGATAAACAGAGGCGCCCTTCGTGAAGGCACGAAACATTCTAAGCCGGACCACATCTCCGGCCTGCTCGCAGTTGAAGCAATTCTGATGCCATGTACGAAAACCGCGCAGCGACCGTACATCACAGGTCCCGGATCACACGAACTACGTCGGAAACGCCCCTGACCGTCACGTGAGGGTCAGGCCAGCCAGAAGGTCTTGTGTCGCAGAGCTCTGGTCACACGACCCCACTGGCGACTTTCGTCGCCTAGATTTCAGATGGCCAGATATCTCCGTACCGGGGAGTTGTTCGCAGTTTTTGTCCCGATCCATGGTTTGCAGATCTAGAGTATTGGGGCTGCAAACCCCATTTGCTCCGCCATCTTGGGCGTCGACTCCGTGTTTTCCTTGCTCTACCTAAGCCATCTAGCGGTCACTCACATCATGGTCGGCGTGATCTGGACGATCCAGTGGGTGCACTATCCACTCATGGCCGACGTCGGTGAAGCTACGTTTCCCGCCTACCATCGGCGGCATATGCAGCGCATCACCCATGTGGTGGCTCCCGTCATGCTGGTGGAGCTCGGCAGTGGCTTGTGGTTGTTCGGTCTCGCAGCGGCGAGCGTTGAGCGCGCTCCGGGCGTCGGTGGTTCGTTTGGCCTCCTCAGCTCAAGTCTCGCGCTCTTGATGGTGGCGTGGTTTAGCACCGTGGTGGTTCAGGTTCCGCAGCATCGGCGGTTGCGCAGTGGCTATGATCGACCGTCGATTCGTCGACTGGTGATCGGAAACTGGATTCGAACCGTTGCTTGGACGGCCCGGGCGGCGTTGCTCCTGGTTGGCGCAATGCCCCAGTAGCGTGCATAGTGCGCTTAATGACCGCGGAGGCCGAATCAAGCGAACGCTTTCAGGCCGCCAAGCTGCGCATTGATGCGGTCAACGCGCAAGACCCGGTGCTCGAGACGGTCGAAGGGTCGGAGATGCCCCGAGATCTTGTCTACGGGCGACGTATGAGCGCGCGGCTGCGCTGCTATCACCAGGATGCCAGCGAAGCGCTTCAGCTCGCGGTTCGTGCGCAGCATGTGGGTCGCTGGCAAATTGCCCGCGATACGTACCCGCCTACCCGGACTGGCTATTTGCAGTGGCGCTCCGCGTTGTCGCGCCATCATGCTGACCTTGCGGCCGAGATTCTCATCGATGTGGGTTACGACGCCGCGACGGTGCAGCGGATCCGGACTCTTCTGCGAAAACACGGGCTCGGTCGCGACGCCGAGGTTCAGGTGCTGGAGGACGTCGCATGCTTAGTGTTTCTGGAACACTATTTTCCATCTTTCGCACGACGTCACGAGGAACCGAAGCTCATCGGAATTCTGCAAAAAACGTGGGCGAAAATGAGTGCGCGGGCGAGGGACGCGGCGCTTGAGCTCGACTACCCGGACGCCGAGAGAGCGCTGTTGCATCGTGCGCTTTCGCTCAAGGTGCATCGGCCGAGCTCAGACTCTTCTGCTTCGGATGAAGCTTCTCCGCCGGCAGACGACTTTTCGCCGTCGGGCGCATCCAGGCCGGGGTCCTGACGCGTCGCGCCCGAATCGCAGGCCTCCCTCAGTCGCCCGAGACCCTTCGATCTCTGAGCAAGGCCGAGAAGCCCTGCATCAAACACCCAGCTCAGGCTCAATCCGCGGTATGGTCCGTCCCCGGAGGAGACACGTATGCCGACTTGGCCGGAGATTCAGGAATACGCCCGATCGAAGTACAAGCTTGCCGAGGACCACGAGGACAGTTTCAAGCTCGTGTTCGAGTACGAAAACAAGCGTTTGCAGGCGGTGATCGTATCTCGTTTCGAGGCGATGGATCGCGAATGGTGTGATTTTTCATCCGCGTGCTGCCGGCTCGATCAGATGTCTCCTGAAGTCGCGCTGCAGAAAAATTTCGGTTTTGCGGTCGGCGCCCTCTGCCTGGACCAAGATATCTACGTCGTGCGCTACAGCGTTCAGATGGCCACGATGGATCTTGACGAGTTCGAGCTCCCTCTTCATGTCGTGGCGAGCACTGCGGATCGGCTGGAGCAAGAGTTCGCCCGCGAAGACGAGTACTAGAGCAGCGGCCTTTTGCCCTGAGCGCGGCTGCCTCTGCCTATCTACACTGGGGGTCCTTCGGACCCGTACTGCGTCGAGACCTGTGCAGCTCCACGGACTTCGTCCGCTCCGCCTTGCACAG
>JANQQS010000131.1 GCA_028284955.1 Myxococcota bacterium
TTCGAGGGCATGAAACTTCATCGTAGAGCTCCTGATGTTTGGGTTGAGGGTCACGCCCCGTCTTGGCCCTCAACCCGAACATCAGGAGCGGATGCAGATTCTGAATCTGACACCGACACGGGTGCAGACGCCGAGACCGATGCACAATCAGATGCCGAACCCGATGCCGAACCAGATTCTGCGTCCGCTTCTGCACAGGAATCGGGATCGGGATCGGCGTCTGATTCTGAATCAGCGTCGGCGTCTGTGTCAGTATCCGAGTCCACGTCAGATTCAGAGGGTCCGGCTCGGCTTCGGTGCTCGATTCGACCCTCAGGCAAACTGATCGCTGCTCTACCGCCAGCTTTGAATCGTGCCGGAAGATCCCGCCACATAGACCGTTCCATCGGTCCCCAGCGCCGGCGCGGATAGCGTTCGCAGCCCGGTATCGACCGACCAAAGGTTGGTGCCCGCGGGATCGATGGCGAGGAGTCGGCCGCGTTGATTGATGGCCAGGGTCACACCCGAGGCGTCGACCGTGATTCCGCCCGGGAATGCTCCTTCCGAGTCTACCCGCCAACGAACGCCAGTACCCGGATCGACGCACAGTAGTCCATCTGCAGCGGCCCCCAAACGCACCCCGCCGTCCAGTCCCACCGCCAGCCGAGTACTTCGAGAAGGTCGAATGCCGAGTTGCCATCGTGCCACCACCCGTCCACGCGCGCCGGTGCCGACCAACTCGCCACCTGTCGTCACGACCAACGCGGTTCCGTCATCCATCATCGCGGGTCCGACAATCACCTCCGCGGGAGTCTGTACGCGCCGCGATGAATCTCCTGAAAACGAAACAAACATCACTTCGTTGCCGCTTACGAGTGCGATACGGGAAGCGCTGCTCGCGAGTACGCTTCGCACGGCGCGTGGCGAAGACACTCGAAAAATCGACCGACCATCTACCCCAAAGCGACTCACCGCGCGGTCAGCCGTCGCCAGCACCGCCGAGCCGTCGGGAAGCACAAGAGGTGAACCAAGCGGTGCGCCCGACAAATGAGTGCGGCTCAATTCCTGACCGCGAATCGAGAGCCGGACCAGTGCGTCAGGATGGACCGAGACGGCGAGCTGGCCCGCCGGAGTGATCGACGGCGGGAACGACACCGTTCCTAGTTCGCGTTCCCAAAGCAGCGCCCCGGAACTCGAAACAGCGGCCACTCCGTCAGATGTCCCGACGAAAAGTGTGCCATGTTGATCGATCGCAGGGCCCGAAAGGCGACGCGTCTTGATCCGGAGCTCCCATTGCTTCGTAGGGGCGTTTCGAGAGACTGACGCCGCCGACCGCCCGAGTCGTTTCGGTCCGACGCCTTCGGTCGCGACAGGATGAGCTGAAGACACCCCGTGGGGGACTTCCACGAACCGACCAACCCGCACCGGGCGCGCTCGCGCCCTCGATGGGGCCAACCATCCAAGCGGTGTCTCCCACTCGAAATGCCCCGCAGCAATCACGAAAAGCATTCCCGCGCATGCGAACGTCATGATGCGTACCCCAAGAGGCATCGGGGACATCATAGCGGTCGCAATGCGATTCGGTAGCGCTCCTCACCGTTCGACGAATGTGCCCCGGAACGCCGGTTGCGTGACGCACGTACCGATACTTCGATGCACGTCCCGTGGAGTTCCGCCGAAGGCTCAAACGCGCCGGTCCGCTCTCCTTCGCCGACACCGTTCTTGTCGATGGTCACGCTGCTCGCGTTTCGACGCTCCACGAGACGAATCGCCAAATCGAGCCCGTGTACCCCAGTGACTTCGGCGCGATATCGCCCGGAAGTTTCCCGTACGCAAAACGCATCTACGTCCCCACGCCAACCGATATAACCAAACATTGGCGATGCTGACGTCAAATCATTCGAGAGTTCGAGCGAGTCGTTGACCTCAATTTCGTCCGCTTTTTCCGCTCGAACCGAGTCCCAACGTATCGTGTAGTCGTCCGACACATTCTCCGTCGGAAACTCTCCTTCAACCCAGCGCTCTCGCACACGGAATACATAATCGCCGGCCTTCACGTGGAAATTCGGAACGACTTCTGCACCCCCGAATCCCCCGCTATTCGCTTCGAGCAATGGTGTCGATTGCCCGGGCTTCACGATATCGAGGACGACATCCATGTTGGGGATTGCGCTGAGCGACACCCGCAGGGTCGTCGCCGAATCGACGTGAAAAGAGTATAGATCGACGTCGCTGAATTTTCGATTGAGGCGCCGACCAAGTTGGCCTCTCACCGCAACCCCTGGAGGAATAGGGTTTGCTCGTTCGAGTTGGTGATTCGGTTCTTGTTCCCGAGTGAGGGGGCGCTTGTCGGTTCGGTGCTGGGTCAATGCGTACCACCCTGCGAACGCTGCTCCAGCAATCACCAGCGAAAGCATCACGTACGCAGCTGTCCCGCGTCGATGAATACGTTTTTCGTATCGATCGATATCCCCGCGCGTGGCGACCTGCTCGAGTCGAGAGTCGCGTTCCGAAGCCATCGAAGACGAGCGAGAGGGTTGCGCCAATTCGGGATAGGACGCGTCGATGGATGCCATGTAGCCGAGAAGGTCCTCACGGAGTGCGTCAGCGCTCTCGTAGCGGTTGGCCCGATCTTTCTCCATCGCCCGGCCCACAATCCGATCCACGTCGGGAGGAAGCGGACGTTTGGCACGTTGCGAAGGCGGAACCAGAGCTTCTGTCAAATGCTTGGTGAGCACACCGACCGGTGTGGGCGCGGCAAACGGTGGAACGCCAGTGCACGCTTTGTACATCATCGCACCGATGGCGTAAATGTCAGCGCGTCCGTCCACCTCATCGCCGCGAATTTGTTCCGGCGACATGTAGTACGGCGTTCCGACTATCGCCCCGGCCCGCGTGACCGTCGCGTACCCTCTTCCTTCTCGTAGCTTCGCAAGACCGAAGTCGAGCACCTTGGCCATTTCCGCGTGCGACGCTGGCTTGCTCACCATGACGTTTTCCGGTTTGAGATCTCGGTGCACGATGCCGTGTCCATGCGCTTCTGAAACCGAGGCACAGATCTGGGCGCAGATGCGCGCGACGCGTTCAAACGTAAGCGTGCCGTCTTGGCGAATCATCTGACCGAGATCGCGCCCGTCCACATACTCCATCACCAGGTACATCAGTCCTTCGCTCCGACCAAAGTCGAAGACCTGCACCGTGTTGGGATGACTGAGCCGCGATGCGGCTTGTGCTTCCCGTTGAAATCTTTTTACGGTGTCTTTCGCGCGCACGAGGCCACCGTGCAAAAGCTTCATCGCCATGAGCTTGCCGATGTGTACGTGTTCGACCTTGTACACTACGCCCATCCCTCCTCGCCCGAGGAGGCTCATAATTCGATAGCGATCAGCCACCACCCGGCCAACCAGGGGATCGGCCACCGCGTCCACTGGATCGACCGCGACCGGGCGACTCCCTAGTTGCAGCCCACATCCCGCGCAGAAATGTGCGTCGACCGGATTGCCTCGACCGCATCGCGTGCACGGCACGACATCGATGGTGTGCGCTGCCTCCTCGGGAGACGCGGCTTCATCGGGAAACGTCATGTCTCATCCGACTCTGCCGCCAGCACGTAGCTCGCGTCGAGCCGTGGCACCGAAACCACCTGACCAGAACTCGAGCGAAATTGTTGCTCGCCAGCGATTTCCCCGAGCACGCGCACCCAGCTATCCACTTCGTGCTCGGTTGCCGCCGGATACGTCACCCACAACGGGCATCGCTGCCCTCGTCCGCAATCCCGCACCAGGATTTGAAGAACGCTCGCGCCTCCGTGCACGTCGACGTGGTATACGCGACCGACGAACTGCGCGTGCCGCCCTCGGTAGATGGCGGGGTTGGTCACCACTCGTTTGTAGGACAGACTCTTGTCGATCTCGTACTTCGCTGCCTCGTCGGCTAAGCTCGCGACCCGCTTCACGGCCAGCACGCGCTTACGTGGAGCTTTCCCCGGCTCGCGCGCCACGACCTCAAATCGGAAGGGTCCGTTTCGAGAAAGCTTCATTCGCTTTAGAAATCGCCCTTTCGTCACCTTCAGACCGACTCCATTGATCGAAACAGCGGCTGACGAATGCACCGCGCCTGCGATCTCGACGAACGCGCGGTCAGTCACCACACGGTCCCCCGGTCGATCGACCTGCAGAGTGGCGTAGGGGACGCGAAGCCGAATCTTGCCGGTGTGCGTTTTCCCGCCGGGAGGTGAGATACGAAACCGTATCGCTCGATCGAGAGCAGACGCGCTGGAGTCTTCCCCCTCAAGCAGGTAGTCGAGCTTCGCGTGACCGCGAAAATCGAGCTCTAGTGGCGTGTCATCCACCATGACGTCGGCGCCGGGTAAGCTATCGACGAGAATACGTAGTTTCGGCGGATCTTCCTTCAACGCACGAAGATCTGGGCGAACACGGAAGGAAAGCGCCAGCACGACCTGCTCGGTATCCACGCTTCCATCGGGATCTACAACATCCAGGACAAGCTTGTTGTCACCGACCTGGAGTGTGTCGGACGCCAACGTAAACGACACTCGCCCGGCTTTGACCGTGCGTTCGGCGCCTCCAAATCGAACCTTCGTGCCCTTATTCGCCGAAGGAACGTCGACCACCAGGGTTTCCCGGCCGCCCGTGTGGGTCACCTGAACGCGTAGCCCTGGCTCTGGACGAACCCATCGATAGACCGCGACTGCGGCCGCCACAACGAATGCGAGCGCGACAACACCGAGGCCCACCCGTTTAGCGACCGCCCCGGCGCGACCAAAACGCACCGGCACCACCAAAGGCTCGTGCTCGGCCTGGCCCGCCGAAGCAGCCGAGCTTGTATCGGTTCGGAGCGCTGCCTTCGACGCGGTCGATCGCACATCGGTCACAGGTTTCTCGCCTGGGTCCAGCACCGGTGGCGTCATGCCGAGCACCGTCCGATTCGTCCGCTGCGGTCGCGCACGCCCTCGCCCTGTCGGCGAGGCGGGTTCCGATGGGGCGACCCCCTGCGCAGGCGGCATGCCCGGCAAAGTGCGTCCCGGTGTCGCCTGAACGTCTGTGTCGGCTGGAGCATGTGGGCGAGCCAAACTGTCGGGAGAGGCCGACGCTTCCGGGCTCGAACCGTCCCCGGAAGCGTCGGTTCGCTCGGCCGGAAACGACTCGCGAGGAATCACAGACGGCATGCCAACCACGGTGTGCGCGCGCCGAGGCCCTCGAGTTTCAGAGTTCTTCGCCGAATCGCCTTCCGCGCCGGGAATAGACGCCGCCGGCATACCGAGCACGGTGCGACGAACTTTCTTCGAGGTCTTTGCGTCGCCAGAGGAAGGCGCCGCGCGCGGGTCGCCGGCCTGAGTACGAAAGTTGTAGCCGCAATCACCGCAAAATTTTGCCTCTGGCGGGGAGATGCTTCCGCACTCCGGGCAATGAATCGAGGATGCCGTCATGGACAGACCCGAGATCCTATCAGATCCGTGCCAACGCGCTCCAACCAGCGATCAGAGGAAAAACGGCGAATTGAGTGACAGCTGACTAATTCATCCTTGCTATTAGACGCCATACACTATTACTATAGTTTTGCGTGATTTCACGATTACCAGCTCATGATCGCGAGGAGGATCTCTTGTCAGCGCAATTATCGACCCATAGTACCGCAGTTTTGCGCGACCGACTCTCCATTCTGGGAGGACTCGCGTCCGCCATTGTCATCTGGATGTTGCCTTCGTGGGCACAGGCGCAAGCCGCGGAAGCGGCGGAAGCCGCGAACAACGTCGCCACGACCGAAGCCCTGGACACGCTGTGGGTGGTGATCGCCGCGGCGATGGTGTTTTTCATGCAGGCCGGCTTTCTCGCGGTAGAGGTTGGCTTCGTACGGCCTCGCAACATCGCCATGGTGGCCATGAAAAACCTGGTGGACTGGGTCGCGGTGAGCATGGCGTTCATGTTGGTGGGATTCGGCCTGATGTTCGGCACCTCGCTGGGCGGCATGTTGGGAGGCGCCGGGGGCGACTTGCTCATGGCCGCCGGCATCGACCGGTTCGGCATGCGCGGCTTCACCTTCTTCATGTTCCAGCTCGCGTTTTGCGGCACGGCCGCCACCGTGGTGTCGGGTGCGATGTCGGAGCGCACAGGATTCGTCCCGTACCTCTTCACCTCGTTTGTGGTCGGTTTGATCATCTACCCTCTCTTCGGCCACTGGGCATGGGGAAATCTTCTCGTTGAAGACAACCAGCCCTTACTTGTCCGAGTCGGATTTCACGACTTCGCAGGCTCTACCGTCGTGCACTCTCTCGGAGGCTGGGTCGGCCTGATGGGGGCGTGGCTCGTGGGTCCGCGAATCGGTCGCCTCGATGCCGACGGCAACGTGCGTGCGATGAGAGGATACAGCGTTCCGTTTGCAGTTCTTGGAACGATCATTCTGTGGTTCGGTTGGTGGGGGTTCAACGGCGGCAGCACGCTAGCGCTCAATGACCAAGTCGGTCCCATCATCACCAATACGAATTTATCCGCCGCAGCGGGCGGCTTCGTCGCGTTTGCGCATTGCTGGTTCGTGCAAGGCAAAGCGGACCTCAACGAAAAGTTCATCGGCGGCATTCTCGGGGGCCTAGTGTCCATCACCGCGTGTTGCGACGTCCTCGATCCATCCCGTTCGCTTCTCGTAGGCGGCCTGGCTGGGGTGCTCCACAACTACGGCTACGATTTCATTCTCAAGCGCGCCAAAATCGACGATCCTGTCGGTGCGATTCCGATTCACCTCATTTGCGGCATCTTCGGCACCCTCTGCGTCGCGATGGGAGATTCGTCGAAACTCGGTGGACGCGCGTGGCAGGAAATCCTCATCGTGCAGTGCTTCGGCGTACTCGCCTGCATGGTCTGGACCATCGGATGTTCGCTGGTTCTCTTCGTCGGGCTCAAGACCACCATCGGCCTTCGAGTGTCTCCGGAAGAAGAAGTGGCCGGTCTCAACATCGAAGGCGAGTTCATGCAACCAGAAGAGCAAGGTGACCAGCTCGAAGTCGACATGGACATGCTCGACAGCCTGATGAACGACTAGGGCGAGGCCTCGGCCAACCGCCAGGAGAGACTATGAATCGTCGAATCGCACAAATCGCTGTCAAGCAGGGGATCGGCTACAACACGGTCAAGCCAGAGCAGTTTTTTGAAAAGCCCCGAGACGAACGAGTTCGTCTGATCATGGAACACAAGGTCTTGTTCTACGACGAGGCGGGCGTTCAAGTGCCAACCAAAGAAGCTCTACAGCTGCTGAAGGCACAGCGGTGACAGAAGGCGGGGAGTTTTAGCGAATGCAAGATGCACTTCAACGAATCAACCAGGTCGCCGGAGTCCGAGGCTCCGCGTTGTTCAACCTTAGCGGTGAGTGCATTGCCGCGCTGACGCCCCCCCCTTACGAGCCGATCCTTCTCAACCAACTAATGACGGAGCTGCAGGCCGCGTTTCAGGTTCATCACTACCTCGAGACCGAAGGTGTCGAGCAGCTTTCGATGCATTGCGAAGGCGGGAACCTGTTGGTGCGAAAGGTCTACCAATATCTGGTGCTGGTGCTCACCGACGCTTCGGTTAACTCCGCTATGGTCGATGTCGCCATCAACGTGATGTCGCTCAAACTCAAAGGCGCAGAGGCCGGCGTAGCTGCGATGCCCGCGCAGGCTGCGGTCGGCGGTGCGATAGCCGCCACTCCGTTTTCTGGCACTTCTCTATCGGACTCCCGTCCAGGAAACATGGTCGACGCCTCGACGAGCCTTCCCGCAGTTTCGTTCGCGAGCCTTGGCCAGACCGGAAATATCCCCCAATCTCAATCTGGGCCCAAGCTAAGCACTACCCTATTGCGGGCATTGCGCGACGTCTGCACGAAGCACATGGGCGCTGACGCAAAAGCCATCATGAAAGAAGAGCTCGCGAAACTTGGCGCGACCTCGGGAAAGATTCGCGTGAGCTACGATGAACTCGTCGCACTCCTCAGTCGAAGACTTCCTCCACATCGAAGAACTGCATTCGCGGACGAAGCCCGAGCACTACCGAGCACTATGAAATAGGCGTTTCTCGAAACGGAGCCATGCATCTGAAACGAAAGGACCGGGGGTAGCTGACAGACAAGGGAGCAGTCATTTATGGGCGACGACATTCACTCCAGAAATCATGACACAGGGGCAGCGATGGGCGTATCCATGGGCCACTCGTCATTGGGGCTAAGCACCTCCGAAATCGGAACGGAGGAAAGTGCCCCTCCCGCGGCCCCACCTTCTCCCCTGGATCGTAGCCCTGGCAAGCTCGTGTTGGTGGGCGGCGTGGCCATCGTCGCCGCGCTGGCGATCGGTTTCGTGACCATGCAGATGAACAACGGGTTCGCGACCAGCGCGCCTGGGAACTCCAAAGGTTCAAGAAACGAGCCTTCGGGTGCTCTGGCTTCTACAACGCCGAGTTTGGAAAAGGGCACATCAGACATCAAAGAGGAAACGCAAACCGATCCGCTCGCAGAAGAATCTATGACCGACGAGTCCGCGTCAGCGGCGGACGAACCGGGGGCTGTCGAATCGACGAATCCCGAACTTCTGTTGGCCAACCCATCGGCGCCGAACGAGACCGCGAGCGAGCGTCCTGCAACCGACGGCAAAGCAGCTGGTTCCGACCCAGCCGAAAAAGAGGTCGTGAAAAACGAAGCCGCGAGCGCGAACCGCGTTGAAACCGCTCCTCCTATCTCCTCCGACACCTCTCCTGCCGAACCCACTCCATCGAGCACGACGCTGTCAAACTCTGCCGCCAAGTCGGCAAAGCCCCTCCGTTCCCCTGGTCGCCTCCTCTACCCCGCCGTCTACTGGGTCGGAGACATTCGCGGACACCGACTGAACGCAGGCCGCTTCGCTACCATTGCCAAACGCTTTGGAGCCTGCAAAGGCCCCGTTTTGGTCAGCGGCCACTCGGATAGCAGTGGCGACCAACGCGAAAACGTTTCGCTCTCCGAACAGCGTGCGGAATGGGTAAAATCGCAACTTGTCGCGCAGGGCATTCCAGAAACCGACATCCGCGCCCGCGGCCTTGGCAGCAGCCAGCCTCGCGACTCGAACGAAACTATCGACGGGCGACGAAAAAATCGGCGAGTCACCATCGAGTGCGCGTCGCGGTAGCCACCCATGGCCGCCGTGTACAACATAAGTCGCCGGATAGAGCCGACTCACCAACGGCCGATTCGATTGCGCCTCAAACGAGGAATCGCCCTTTGAGCTCAAGCTCATCAAAATCCGGCCGCGCCAAACCGGCTTCGCCCTCAAACGAAGCGCCGCCGGTGGGCGCAAAACTCTCCGACCGATACTTGTTGAATCGAATCATCGGCCGCGGCGGCACCGCGGTTGTCTATCAAGCCGAAGACCTACTCCTCGAGCAACGGGTCAGCTTGAAGGTTCTTCTCCTCGCCGACATGCAAGCGGCCACCAACGCCACGTCCACGCTGGCCGACTTCCGCGCGGAAGCTATCGCCGCCATGCGCCTAAGCCACCCCAATATTGTTCGCACCTTCAACTACGAACGTACCGACGATTGGGAATATTTGGTGATGGAGTTCGTGGAAGGGGAAGATAGCCTCAGGCGACGACAGCGACGACCGCAGGGGCGCTTCGACCCTGGCGACGTCGCACGAATCGGGATCGAAAGCCTCGAGGGCCTCGGCTACGCGCATGAGCAAGGCGTGATCCATCATGACGTCAAGCCGAGCAACATTCTGCTCGCCAACGATGGTCAAGTAAAAATCTGCGATTTTGGGCTCGCCCGAATCGCCGCCATGGCATCCAAGATACAGAACGAACAAAGCACAGTGTTTGCGGGCACTCCAGCGTACGCGAGCCCAGAACGGATTGCAGGGAAACCAGGCGACCACCGGAGCGACCTCTATTCCCTCGGCGCATCTTTGTACATGCTAGGGGAAGGAAAAACTCTCTATGGCAATGACCAAAACGCTGCCTGGCGAGGTCATTTGCAAGGAACACCCCCCAACGCTTCGTCGATCCCCAAGCCCATCTACGACGTCCTACTTCGCTCACTCGAAAAGGCACCGGTCCGCCGCTACCAAAGCGCTGAAGACATGGCGCACGCCCTGCATCGCGCATTGGTCGAGGTTGAGGGCTCGGATGTTCATACAAGAAAGACGGTGGAAAACTCCTGGTCACCGAAACCCAGTCGCAAGTTCGTCACTGCGCTGCCCGATGGAGACCCGGAGCGCAACGAATCGCCGCCGCCATCATCCGAATCGGACCTCGATATCGATATCGACATCGACGGCGAGGCGCCATCGAGCGATGTGCAACAGGGACACGAACCCGTACCCGTCGCCTCCTTTTCGGACATGGTTCATGTCCCCGCCATGCAGTTCGAGTCTCGATACGACTCCGCTGTTCTTGACGTTCCGTCGTTCTATCTCGACCTCACTCCCGTCACCAATGCTTGTTACTATCGCTTCGTAGTGGAAACAGGAGGCGCGCCTCCGATTCACTGGAGAGACTCCAAACCACCGGCCGACAAATGGACCCACCCCGTGGTGTGCGTCACCTTTGAGCAAGCCGCGCGCTACGCAGCATGGTGCGGAAAGAGACTTCCGACCGATGCGGAATGGGAAGCTGCCGCACGACGCCCACTCAATCGTAAATTTCCTTGGGGTGATTCGTGGGAGGCGTCACGATGCAACGCACCCGAACGTGATCTGCGATCGACCAGCCCAGTACATCAACATGCGGGCGGCATGAGCTTCGATGGCTGCCTCGATCTCGTCGGCAACACGTGGGAGTGGACGGCTCCGCAGGACAACTCGCGCGGCGCTGGCCCCCAACGGGCATGGATTTTCGGAGGCTCGTTCCGGCAGCCTTGTCAAAAAGACGGGTCCATCGTTCGACAACCTGCCCTCGTGCTCCATCGCTCGATGGAACTCGGTTTTCGTTGCGCGTGCGATTTGACCGGCGACGACTCGATCGGGGGCGAAACGCCATGAATCACTCCGCCACGCCTTCAACTCCTGAGATTCGGTATCTGTGCCTAACGTCCAACGCGCAGGTGGTTAAAGAACTCGAGCAATGCCTGATCGGGCTCGGCTTTGAACCCATCGCGGAGCAGGCGGATTCGCTCGAACAACTCGCCACCGCGGCGCGCGCGCGCTCGGCGGCGTTTGCCTTCACCCACTTGCCGCAGGCGAAGGATATAACGTCGCCCCCCTTTGGCCTCCGTTTCGGCGCGGTGCGTTTTCCGCCGATCGTGGTCGCCGTAGATGGGATTCCAACCGCCGACGAAATCGAAACGCTCCGATTTCATGGTGTGTCTCACATCATGCCGCGACCTTTTTCAGCGAAGCAGGAAGGCGCGGTGCTGCGCGCTCTTTCCGCCGCTCCATCTTGGCAAGGGAGTGAAACAGAGCCTGCCTCTGTCCCCGATGTGGTGCACGCACTGTCCGCGGAAGGCGCGACCGCGATGATTGCGGTCGCGGATTCGAGCACAACTCCCGCGCAGGAAACATCCTGGACCGAGCTGGCCGCGACCCAAGATCCAACCGCCGGCACACAAGGTCGCCTATATTTGAAGGACGGGGCGCTAGTTCACGCGGAAACCCCGATGGCCAGAGGCGCGAGCGCGGTCACTCAGCTATTGCGTATCCCCAAGCCTCTCGTGCATGTGCACGAAGCATTTCTGATGCCGCGCCCCGCCAATATCGAGACCGCAATCAGCGGCGGCGCGGTCGTCGATTCTGATTCGTCGACATCAGTCGAAACCAAAACGGGGACCGTCGAGTACACCGATGAACAAGAGAATGAAAAAGCAGGAGGCGACGAAAATGGGGAAGACGATATGACTACACTAAGTTCGCTGACCACCGTGGCGCCGGACCTTTGGGGTGCCGCGATCGCAGATCGGCGCGGGCATGTGCGAGAAGTATCCGGAAACACCGACGGTGAAACGATCTGTGCCGTTGCTGCAATGTCGTGTTCACACATGCAGCAAGCTTCGGACATGATGGGGCTCGGGGAGGTACGGGGATGGCTAATCGTCAGCGGCGAAAGCACGCTGTACACGCACGTCACCGCGGATGGATTTGTTGTCGCTCGAGGCGCCAAACGCAAGAATCCAGACACTGTATTTAAAGCCATTCGTGAGAAGTTGTAGCAGGTCCGAGCTCTGAACCATGCCCGAACGAAGCGCCAAACGAAAAGCGAACGCTCCTGCAAAGCTTCGCGATGGCGATCGTCTCGGCAACTATGTAATACGACGTCCCATCGGCAAAGGTGGCGAGGCAAACGTCTATCTAGCAACCGATGTATTGCTGAAGCGTCGGGCAGCCATCAAGGTGTTGCATTCAGGCACCGCAAAGCGTGCGGTAAAGGAAGCTCGACTGGTCGCGACCCTGGATCACCCGAACATTGTACGGGTGTACCATTTCGAATCTGCAGCGAACGTTTGGTACATGGCCATGGAGTATGTCAACGGAGGCAGCCTCTATGGTCGGGTACGGCGCGTGGGCCCGCTATCTCCAACAGACGCCGTCGAGTTCACCGCCACCATCGCCGACGCGCTGGCGTATGCGCATTCGCGTGGTGTGATTCACCGCGACATCAAACCGAGAAACCTCCTGATCAATCGCCATGGAATCGTAAAACTGGCTGATTTCGGCCTCGCGCGTGTCGAAACCCAAGCGAGTCAAACCGGAAAGGACCTAGGTGTAGCCGGTACGCCGCACTACCTGGCACCCGAAGTTTGGAAAGGCGAACCTTCCACTCCGCGGTCCGATGTGTATAGCTTGGGAGGCTGCCTCTACTTCCTGCTCCTCGGCAAGCCGCTCTTTCCCGGGACCACCATCGACGAACAGCGCAACGCCCACGTACACCAACAACCTGATTTACCGGCATGGCTGCCGCGATCTCTGAGCCAAACGCTGGTCAAGTCGCTCGCCAAAAACCCCGATGAGCGCCCAGCATCGGCCTCGGCGATGCGCGACGAGCTGAAGCGCATTGCTGGAGAATCGCAGCTCACGGCCTGGTCTGGGCAGAGCCCGGTTCGCGAAGCGCCGACGACCATTTTTTCGGCCGAATCTCGCGAGCGCGGAGTCCGCGCGATGCTGAACGTCCCGCCTCTTGACGAAAAAAGCAGTCGTGTGGCACGGGCCCTTGCGGGGTCGCATGCCGCGATCACAGTAAGCGGGTTCGACCCCGGGCTTTGCGCTCAAATCGCGCGCGCCGCGCTCGATACACATTCCGAACAGGTGATTCCGCTACTCCGCATCGGCCTATCCGACGACGGAGACGACCTCCTCGACGCGATGCTACTGCGCGCGAACATCACACAAGTGGGTCGACCGGGCAGCTACGCGCAACTCGTAGACTCGCTTTTTGGCAACGTGCCAGACCGTCGAATCGGAGTCGCCGCGCTCCATCTCGGGCGCCGCTGTCGCGCCTGGGAGGCCCACGATATTGTTCAGCTCACGTCACGCGCCGCAAAGGAGCGGGGCACTCTGCTCATCACGTGCGATCAGCCCACCGCCCGGGAAATCTTCACCGAGTTTGAGGCCGCGGGTCAACCCGGATTGCTCGCCACCGTGGAGGTGCCTGAGACCGGTCCGCAAACCATCATGCGGGCTGCCAAAGCGTGGACGGAGGCCGCAGCTCCCGGCCGCGTTCGTTGGACGGAAGATGCATTGCGGCTCACTGCCGAATGCGCTGCGGATATCGGCGATCTCACGCGCATTGCACAAAACGCAGTCGTCATCGCTACCGCGGCGGAGATGTTTCTGATCACGACTTGGTGCGTGCTGGCCGCAAAAAACCACGCCGAAACACTTGAACGGGAAACCGACATCAAAGAGGAATGGCGAAAGCAGCCATCGAGCTGGCCGAGCGAGGAAGTTCTCGCCATGCTCCAAAAACTGCGCCCGTAGCGCCGGCAACGGCTCGATCCACATTCAGGTCACGGGCATCGTGGCAGGGGAACAGCGACCTGCCCCCACTTGACAGCTCGTTGTGATCGGGAACGCTGCGGGCGATGTCTGACGAAAAGTCTATGCCCAATCGGCCGCTCGCTGCGCTGCGCGCCATGCTCGACGCCATCGACCGGGACACGTTGCAGCTTCTTGCGCGCCGCATGGCCATCGTGGGCGAAATTGCGGCATTCAAGCGTGAAAAGTCGATCCGGATTCGCGACCTCAATCGAGAGCGACAGGTGCTGGGCGATCGCACGCGTCGGGCTCAACGGCTCGGCTTGCCCACCGGAGTCGTGGAGTCGGTCTGGCGCTTGATTTTGCTCGCGAGCCGAGATCGACAAGCCGCGCTTCGCACGGAGATTCCGCTCGACATCGAATCGCGCGTAGTCGCCATCATCGGCGGCGAAGGGGCCATGGGCCAATGCTTGGCTCGCCTGTTTGGCGACCTCGGGCATGCCGTGATGGTAGCGGATCGAAACACGGAACTGACCCCCATCGAAGCCGCGAAAGCGGCTGACGTCGTCGTGATCAGCGTTCCCATTCGTGAAACGCAACATGTGATTCAAACCGTAGGCCCACACATTCGACCCGACGCCCTGTTGATGGACGTCACATCACTCAAAGAAATGCCGATGCGAGCGATGCTCGAGGCAACCCGCGCAAGCGTGGTCGGCACGCACCCCATGTTCGGACCGGGAGTCCATACGTTTCAGGATCAAAGGGTAGTGGTGTGCGCAGGTCGAGGAGATGAATGGCTGTCTTGGGTACGGGAAGGCTTCGCCGCGCGCGGACTCGTGGTTACGGAAGCAACACCCGAGGAGCACGACCGAGTGATGAGCGTCGTGCAGGTGTTGAACCACTTTCACACCCAGGTCCTCGGGTTGGCCCTCAGCCGGCTTGGGGTGGATATCCAGCAAACGCTCGCCTTCACGTCGCCGGTATATCTGCTCGAAGCGTACGTGACGGGACGACATTTTGCGCAATCTCCCGATCTCTACGGACCCATCGAAATGCTGAATCCTCGAGGACAAGAGGTTACAAATACATTTCAACAAGCTGCCGCAGAGCTCGCGGATATTTTGAAGAGCTCGGACCAAGAACGTTTTGACGGGGTGTTTGATGAAGTACGGTCGTTCTTCGGTGAATTTACCGAAGAAGCGCTGGACCAAAGCCGTTTCCTCATCGATCGCCTGGTGGAACTGACCGCAGGCCGAAGGTCGGTCTGAACTTACCGCATGCGCGTTATCCGCGCTGTACAGACCGGATTAGGTCTGCGTAGCCTTCGCGATAGGTGGGGTAGAGAAACTCGTACCCAGAACCCTTCAACTTCCGATTGCGGCAGCGTTTGTTCGAACGCGTCTTTCGAGGGGGAGAACTGCTGTCTTCCTCGGGTGGAGACGGCAGCTCAAATTGCGTCGCAATATGATTCTGAACATCGCTTAGGAGCGCTGGCTCGTCGTCCACGCCGACGTAGAGCGAATCGGCCTGCTCGAGACCAATGAGATGCGCGATGACACCCGCGCAATCGTCACGATGAATGCGGTTGGTGTATCGAGCGGTGACCGGCGTCCGCGCTCTCCCTTCCGCGACTGCGCGGACCATTCGGTCTCTACCCGGTCCATAAATCCCCGCTAGGCGAACCGTCGTTGAGGGCGCGGGATGAACCGCGAGCAACCGTTCCGCTTCAAGAAGGATTTGGCCTGAAAAATGCTGCGGCGTGGTTTCGGAGCTTTCGTCGACCTCCTCGCCGGCTTGCTGCGCGTACACACCCGTGCTCGAGGTGAAGACAACCCGTCTCAGCGATTGTCCAGAAAGAGCATCGAGCAGGTTCGTCAACCCTTCCACATAGGCGCGCCGATACGCGTCTTCGTCGCTCGCATCAGCGCTTGCCGCATACACCACCACATCCAGCTGAGGCGGCACTAGGGACTTCAGGCTCGGGTTCGCCAAGTCAGCACGTAGCGGTAGAACTCCTTCCGGAAGCGATACCGGATTTCGTTTGAGACCCCAAACGCGATGACCGCGCCCCGCGAGCAAACCAGCTAATACGCTCCCGACGTATCCGCATCCTGCAATCAACACATTCATGCTGCTCCGTGTGCCATATCTGGCAGTCCAAAGATATAGGAAATCAATTCAACGCAGGAAACTTGCCTGCCCAAGATCGTTTTCAGTATGCGAACTACGTGGAACGCGTGCGCATCGCCCTCGTCGTGCTCGCCTTCGGGGCACCCTTCAGTCTCGGCACGCTCTCGACCGACGTACGGGCAAGCGCAGGAAAGACCCGCGATACGACGCGCGGACCCGGCGCGAGGCGACTTCCCAAACGAAGCCGTTCGGTCGGCCTTCCGTTCTCCGGCCGTCTCCGTCGAGGAGTCCGGCTTCGACCCTCGGCGTTTGTGCGACTCCTGCCGGCCGATGCGCCCGCCGGCAACTTTTACGGAACCTGGGAACTCGTGCAGCTGATCGAACGAGCCGCCTACCGCGTCGCGCGCCGACACCCCGGTGCGAAGTTGACGGTAGGGGAGCTCTCTCGAAAAAACGGCGGGCGTATTCCTGGTCACGCATCCCACCAAAATGGACGCGACGCCGATCTCTCGTTCTACATGCTCAATGGTCGAGGCAAACCGTTCGCGCCATCCGCATTTGCGCGCTTCGATGCTCGTGGGCGCGGCAAGTCACCAAACCGAGGACTAACCTTCGACGATGCTCGAAATTGGGAACTCGTCGCAAAACTCGTGGCTGACGGCGACGCCCGAGTGCAGCAAATTTTTGTTGCGCGCACGTTGAAGGAGCGACTACTGCGCGAAGGGCGACGCGCTCGGGCGCCGGCCGCGGTGCTCAATCGAGCCCGGAAGGTCATGGTGGAGCCCGGCCATCACCCCCACGACAACCACTATCACGTGCGTATTTACTGCAGTCCCAGCGACCGCCCATCCTGTCGCGACCAGGGTCCCCGGCACCCTTGGCGACCTCGCTAGCGTACCCGTTCCCAAGCGCGCTCCCAATCGCGTCACCGCAACCACAGCGCGTGGCCTCAACCCCACGCTCGCGGCGCTGAATAACGCCAGAACCTGCCCAAAACGTAGGTGTTCGGCCTAGGCACCAGATTTGCGAAGCCTGGCCTGCATGACCACACGCTTGTCCTCCGCAGCCGTACTCGCGGCGCTTGTTGTCCTCACCACATCTTCGATCGCATCCGCGAACGATGCACCGAGCCAAGGCGCGCTGCGCGCACTTAGCCCAGACCGCACGCCGCTCGGCGAATGTCCGCTCGACCATACCGACGTGGACATAGAAGTGAGTGGATACGTCGCGCGCACCCGCGTCACCCAGCGGTTTGTCAATCCATTCTCCGAACGCATCGAGGCGCTCTACATCTTTCCCTTGCCCGAGCGCGCGGCGGTTCGGAACATGGAGATGCGCGTTGGCGATCGAATGGTCAAAGCGGAGATTCAGCGCCGCGAGGACGCCCGAGAAACCTATGAAGGAGCACGGAGCGCGGGAAAAACAGCCAGCCTGCTCGAACAGGAGCGACCCAATATCTTCACCACTTCGGTCGCCAACATCCGGCCCGGCATCCCCATCGAAGTTACGCTCGAATACGTCCATACGCTGAAATACGATAGCGGCACCTATCGCCTCGCGTTTCCCATGACCGTCGGTCCGCGGTTTATTCCTGGAACGCCGGCTCCGAACAAGAGTGGCGCGGCCGCTCACAATACGGACCGCGTTCCCGATGGCGCACGCATCCAGCCGCCGGTGGCTCCTCGAGGGCGCAGCGGACACGATATTTCGGTTTCGGTCGACCTCGACGCTGGCGTCCCCATGTCCTCGCCGCGTTCGTCCAGCCACCGAGTGTCCATCCGCCGGCGGTCCCCAAACCGCGCCCGCATCGCGCTGTATCGCACGGACTCGATCCCCAATCGAGACTTCTTGCTCGAGTGGACGGTGTCGCCCACCCAGGTGGATACCGGCGTGATCACTCATCGCGCGAACCCAAAGCGACCGGGATTTCTCACGCTCATGCTCCATCCGCAAGCGGCGCCTCCACCGTCTTCAGTCACTCCGAAAGAAATCGTTTTCGTGCTGGACACCTCAGGGTCGATGTACGGCCGCCCGATGGAGCTATCCAAGAAACTCATGCGACGGTTGATTCGCAACCTGCACCCCGCCGATACGTTCGCGGTGCTCCGGTACAACGATGCAGCAAGCGCGCTGTCACCGCGACCGCTCGCAAACACCCCCGCCAACCGCAAGCTCGCCCTCGACCACATCGAAACCCTCGAAGGCGAAGGCGGGACCGATGCGCTCGGGGGCGTTCGCGCGGCGTTTGCCTATCCGCGCGACGAACAGCGTCTTCGTGTGGTGGTGTTTCTTAGCGATGGATACATCGGCAACGAAACCGAGGTTCTCGCAGAACTGCAGTCGCGCATTGGCGCAGCCCGCCTCTTCAGCTTCGGCGTGGGCTCGAGCGTGAATCGATTCTTGCTCGAAGGCATGGCGCGGGAAGGCCGCGGAGCGGCGCGCATCGTCACCGAGCAAGAATCGCCTCGCGACGCAGTGGATGGCTTCTATAAGCGCTTACAGAGCCCTTATTTAACTGATATAGAAATAGACTGGGGCGATCTCGATGTAGACCGGGCGTATCCTCATAAAATTCCTGACTTATTCGCGGGTACGCCGCTGGAAGTGCACGCGCGCTATCGGCGAGAAGGCTCCGGCACGGTGGTGGTACGGGGCCGTCTCGGCGGACATCCCTTCGTTCAACAAGTTCCGGTCACGCTCCCTGCTCGCAGTGATGATCACCGGGCCATCGCATCGATTTGGGCACGAGAGCGCATCGAAGAACTCAGCCGCGCCATGTACCAAGCGGAACACAAAAAGATCGTCAAAGAGCTGACTCAGGTCGCGTTGCGCCATCGTCTCCTCAGCAAATACACATCGTTCGTAGCGGTCGAACGCAGATTGGTGCCGGCTGGTGACAGGGCGGCGCCTACCCAACAAATCGCGATTCCTGCCGAGCTCCCGCAGGGGGTGAGCCCGGCCCGAATATTCGGTTCATCCTTATCCCTGGCGAGGTTTCAGCCGGGCGACCCGGAGCTCCGCGTGTCTGCGCCCGCTTCGACACGCCTGGTCACGGCGGTCTTTCCGTTCGGGGAGACCAAAGAGCTTCGCTACGAGCCGCGGCTAGGTATATGGACCACGCGTTTCTTGGTTCCCCGGGACACCCCGGAGGGCAACTACCGCATTCGCATTCTGGTTACCCTTCGAGACGGCCAACAAATACGACTCAGCCGCCCCTACACCGTCGACGCTTCCGCGCCCGATATCTCGCTTGAGTTGCTCGGCGAGGCGGCCCCCGGTGCAGAGGTACGCATCCGCGCCCGTCAGCGATTCACCGCTGCGGACCGCGCACTGCATGGACGAACCCGCGCGCAGATTCTCAGCGACATCGCGCGAATCCAGCTGCAGCATGGTAAACGACCAAGTCCACAGACCCCAATCCCTCTAGACCTCATCGAACCCGGGGTCTGGGAAGGCCGCATGCGCATTCCGGCTGACCTGCCAGACTCGACGATCACCTTCTCGGTCACCGCGCACGACGTCGCAGGCAACCGCGGCGCACGAACGATTAAGATGCACGTCCCCCGGCGCGATGCCCGTCCCCGGCGCGTGGATGGTCTCCGGAACGCTGATGGAGCCTCGAGAACACCATGAGCCCGCTCTTGGCCATCACCGTGGTTTCCGCGCTCACCGCCACCACCAGCGTACGAGACGTCGCCTCGCAGGAAGACGTGCTGTGGGTCGCCACCGACGGCGGTCTCCTGCGCATCGAAGGTTCGGAAACTCGCGTACTCACCCCGAAGCAAGGTCTTCCCGACGGTACCGTGCGCGCGATTTTCGTGGAACGCGCGAGCGTATGGGCGGGAACGGATCACGGGCTTGCAGAGCTAACCGCGCAAGGAACCGTCAAGCGAATCATCGGGCGCCCGCATCGAATCACCGCGCTCACACGCCATCAAGGCCACCTCTTCGTCGGAACACTCAGAGGACTGTTTCGACTGAAGGACGCCGCGCGCACCCACGCCAACGAGACCCGCTATACCGAGGAGGGCGCACACCTCGAACTCGTCGCCCCAGCGCGTCAGATCACTGCCCTCGCTTCGGCGAACAGGATGCTCTACGCAGCTTCGGCGGCGCACGGTGCGTTGATGCTCGACCACGGCTCGAAACCCGGTCGGCGCGCGAAACCCAGTCGGCGTGCGAAACGCAGTATCCGGCCGCTGGTACGCCTCGGAGGAGAACGCCTGTGCTGGGACATCGCCGTGCGTGGCGACGAGGTTTGGTTTGCCACCAGTCGCGGTCTACAACGCGTGCGCGCGGGGAGCCGTCGTTTGCTCCATGGAGCCGTCATCCGGACGTCACGCGAGCTGCCAGTCGCCGATCTGCGTGCAGTCGTCATACACCGCGATCGGATCTTCGTTGGAAGCTATGGCGGCGGTGTGTCTTCCTGGAACCCTCAATCAAAACAGTGGACCCAAGAAACCGTCACGCGTTCGGAGACGAACCTGCGCGTCACCGCCATCGCACAAAACCCAGCCGGCGCGCTTGTCGTCGCCTCCGATCGAGGTCTCTGGCCGATGTCCTCGCCGCAGACCACCTCGCTTTCTTCCGGCGCACCATCGCTCCCGAGCAACGACCTCACGTCTCTCGCGCTCACCGAAGAAGGCTTGTGGATCGGAACGTTTGATTCAGGCCTCGCGCTGCTCGCCACCGACGGAACCCTCGAGCATTGGAGCGAACGCCAAGGGCTCATCGACAACCGAATCAATCGCCTCGCCGTCGACAACGAGGGCGCACTTTGGGTCGCCACCGACCGTGGCGTCATGCAACGACGAAAGAATCGTTTCATCATGCGGGGCCTCATCGACCAACACGTGTTCGCGTTGGGGGGCCGTGAGTCGATGTTCGCCGGCGCGGGCAAGCATCTCTACGTTGCACGTGGTCAAGGGTTTGTTCGGCTCTCGACTCCGGGATCGCGTCCGCAAGACATCGTCAGTCTCGGAACGGAGATGGCAGTCGCGACCGCTGAAGGCCTCGCGCGACGTAATTTCGCGGCTGGAGCGTGGTCACTGACCACATCGAGCGGACTACCTCGCCAGGCGCTACCTGACGACTGGGTTACCGCGGTCGCCGGGCGAGGCCCAAACCTCTACGTCGGTACCTATAACCGAGGCGTAGCCCGCGTTCACGGAAACTCGGTGGTGCCAATGAAACCCGACCTCTGGGTCAATGCGGGAGCCATGCTTGTGGCCCACCACGCCCTGTGGGTTGGAACGCTCGACCAAGGTCTGTGGGTGCATACGTCGCGCGGATGGAGTCATGCGACCACCGATCACGGCTTGCCTGACAATGACGTCACCGATGTGATTGCCATTCCGGGCACGCTCGACGTATGGGTCGCGACTCGGGGCGGGCTCGCCCGGGTACGCATTGCTGGTCCGCGGCGGGCTCGCATCGACGGGACATAACCGCGAAGCCCACACCGCTTCGCCCAGGCGCACGAGGGCCACCAGTGTGCTACGAGCCCCGTATGCGACGTCGCCTGTTGAAAAGGTTGTTGGGAAGGCTGTGGATCGGATGGTTGTCGGTTTTGGTCGCCGGAGTGCTCCCCGGCTGCGGTGGCGTTTCTTGTCCTGAAAACCGGATCGAGACTGAAGATCGAGCATGCGTATGCGCAGCGGGGTTGGTCGAACGGGACGGTCGATGCGTCCCTAGCTCGGATTCGGACGGCGGGATGACAGAAGACGGGCAGACCCCGGGTGCTCCTTCCACAGCGCGCGCGCGGTTTCCCTGGAACGGCTTCGCCACCGGCAGTATCCACGCCGCCTCTACCGCGGCGACCCGCAAGCCGCTCCGCCCGCGGTTCGTTTGGGAGCCCGCGGCTGGGGCTGCCGAGTACGAAATCCAGATCACGGACGAGTGTTCTTTGTCGTTTGAGGACTGTGCCTTCGAGACACCGGTGGTCACGGCGCGGATCCAAAACACAGAATACGTGCCCGAGGAAAACCTGCCGATCTCCACCGCACCCCCGGTGGGACGCCGCTACTACTGGCGAATCCGCGCGTGCTCCGCGCCCGCAGTGTGCTCTGCTTGGACCACCCCGCGCTATCTTGACGTCGGACGGCTGCGCAACGACTTCGATGGCGACGGATACAGTGATGCCGCGATCGGTGCGAACCGACAGCGGACCGCCCCCAATCGCACAGAAGAGGGAATTGTATATATCTTCGCCGGCAGTTCGACGGGCTTGTCGACCACCCCCGCCGTCACCCTCACGAACCCCGAACACCAGAGCGACGCACGATTCGGCGAGGAGGTGGCCGCCGCGGGCGACCTCAATGCAGATGGGTATTCGGATTTGGTGGTGGGGGCTCCCCGGTATGACCGCGGAGCGGTCAACGAAGGAAACGCGTTCGTCTATCTCGGATCGAGCGATGGCCTCGGGACAGACCCCGCGGTCTCGCTCGACAACCCATCGTCTGAACAAACCAACGCGGCGTTCGGGTTCTCCATTACGGCAGTGGGCGACGTCAATACCGACGGGCTCGCCGACATCGCCATTGGCGCCAACGCACAAAACATGGGAACGCCCATGGAGGGAGCTGTCTTTCTCTACTTCGGGACAACCGACAACGTCGGCGGGTCGCCGTCCATCGTGCTGGACAACCCCGACGGCGAGGACGGCGCACTCTTTGGCTTCTCCGTAGCCGGCCTTGGCGATCTCGGTGGCGACGGTCAAACCGATCTGATCGTCGGCGCGGTAAAACAAAATCGCGGCGCGATCGACGAAGGAAACGCCTTCATTTACTTCCTCGACCCCGGCAAAACCGATCCCACCATTCCTCTCGATAGCCTGGCCAACCAGAATGGCGCGTTTTTTGGTCAGGCAGTCGCCGGCGCAGGAGATATCAACGGCGACGGCTACGCCGACGTTGTTGTCGGGTCGCCGCGCCACGACGAACAGAATACGGATGAGGGTCAGGCCTACGTTTGGTTCGGGACGCTCGACTTCATCGAAAGCTCAGCCTGGGTCATCCCGCACCCCTTCCGCCAGGAAGACGCGCTCTTCGGTTCGGTGGTCACGGGGATAGGCGACGTGAACGGAGACGGCCTAGACGACATCGCCATCGGCGCACCGGGCGAAACCGGCGGAGCCACCGACACGGGCAACGCATTTGTCTTTTTTGGAACCACCGACGACACGCTCGGCGCGCCGACTGTACTCATGAAAAGCTCCGGCCAAACATCGACCGAGTTCGGCATCGAGATCTCGGGAAGAAACGACTTCAACGGAGACGGCTACGCCGACGTGCTCGTCGCGGCTCCGAAATTCGAGACCAACGGGATGGAGCAGGGGGTTGCCTTCGTGTACCTCGGCGGCGCTCCTTTTTCCGCGCAACCTGCCGACACCTTGACCAGCCCGCTTGCATTCATCGGCGGACGATTCGGCGAAGGGCTCTAGGAGACTGGCTAGCGGTCGCTTTGAACCGCGCGGACAGTCTGCTCCAACGTGTAGCGGGGTCGAAAACCCATATCCGCGCGCGCGCGTTCGTCATCAACCATACACACATAGCGAATGTGGTCGATTTCCGGCGAGGGGAACGAAGTGAGTCGGTACTTCCAAAGCTGATCCAGCCCCGCTCGCGCCACCGTGCCAGGAAGTACGCGCGGAGTACGGTCCAATATCTGAAGGATGCGCGAAAGAGGCAGTTCTCCGGGGCCTCGCAGATTGTAAATACCGCGCACGCCAGGACGCATCGCGAGTTGAATCGCCGACACCACATCGCGCTCGTGAATCGCTTGCACCATGGGATCAAAGCCGAGAATGGTGACCGGCCGAGGCAACCGCAAATAGTTGCTGGCTGCGTTTTTTACGCGCCCAAGAATATGACAGGGACGCAACACCACCGTTTCCGTCGATGGATGTTTCCAGAAAAAGCTCTGAGCCAGCATGTCGAGCTCGACCAGGTCTCGAATCCCGCCGAATTCCTGGGACCCTAGCAGCGGCGTTTCTTCGGTGAGAAACTGCGAGTTTCCTGGCTGCGGTCCGTATACGTTGGCGCTCGAAAGCACGACCAGCTTGGGCACTTCGTATTGAGCCAGGTATTCGAGCAATTTTTGGAAGGCGACCACGTTCCACGTGTGCCGTTCGCGATCGCTGGTTCGGGGATCGTGCAACACGCCCAGATGGACCACCGCAGAAATCCCTCCCCCACGAAAAAGATCTCGCGTCTTTTTACGTCGTAAATCAATGGGATGATGCACGATATCCTTCGGCCGGTCCGGAAAGGGCCGTCGATCGACGCCCACCACGCGACGTCCTCGATGCAGTTCGCGCGCCAGCAATTTCCCGAGGCGACCGCAAATCCCCGTGACCAACACGGCCCCTTCGTTCTCCGGCGCCGAGGACACGTGGCTCGGTAGCCGCGAAGGACGCGACCCGGAGGCATGCGATGTGGAGGGGTTACGTGCGATAGCCGCGGCTGCGCCATCTGATTTGCGACCCGCGGGCGCGCTGCGGACCGCGTCTCCGTAGCTCCGGCGCGCCGTGGGACGGCTCTTGGCGGTAGCCTCGTGTTCGCCATCGCCCTGGTTTGAAGCCGACGGTCGAGACGACCCCGAATCGTGACGCTGACGCCGCGCGCCTGGACGCACACTCGAGGGACGCTGTCGCTCCACCGCCATCTCCCGCATCATGAGCGAAACCCGGGCCCTGAGGCAAGGTCGGACTGTCTAAAGGTCTGCCGGTCCGGCCGCAGCCAGCCTCCAGAAAATCGAGCCCACATCACGCGCCTAGAAAAAAATCGATTTTCGTTCTTTCAGACCTTTGTTCACCATGCTCTGAATGGTGGTCTTGACGACCCAGACTTGCTCCTCGATCACGGCATCATCGTCGTCTGGATCCCCAGAAAACGTCATCGGTTGACCGAAATACAACCGGTAGCGCGTAGGCAACGGCGCCAGCATGCCCACAAACAACTGAGGAATCACCGGGAAGGCAGGCATGCCAAGTACGCGCGCGAGCGATGTCATGTTGGCTACCGAAGGATACTGTTCTTCCCCTCCGATCACCGCGACGGGCAAAATCGGAGTCTGAGTTTCGAGCGCAAGCCGCATGAACCCAAGCCCAAAATCGGCCAGTTGATAGCGACGGTCGAAGGTCTTCGAAATGCCTCGGGCGCCTTCCGGAAACACCACCAGACTCTCCTCCTTGAGGAGCAGCCGGCGCGCATTTTCCGGAGAACCGACGACCTGGCCGATGCGCGGAAACACCATCGAGACAAACGGCAGTTCCGCGGTCCACTTCTCGACCATGCTCCGGGGGAGGCGCGGCGGGTTCGCATCGAGCAACAGGGCCGCTCCGATCAAGACTCCATCGAGAGGAAGCTGCCCAGAATGATTCGCTACCACCAACAGCCGCCCCGAGGGTACGCGGTCTAGGCCATGGACTTCCGTGCGGAAGTAGCGACGGTGAAGAATTGAGGCCATCGCGAGCGCATATCGACTTGTGTCGGGATCAAACCCAAACGGGTCTTGGCCGACTTCGTTGCCCCCCGTCTGAACTCGGGCGAGGCTCCCATCGATGTCTTCCCCCGCCAAATCCTCGGCGAGCCCCACCAACCAATCGCCAGTTCGTCGCGCCGCCCCCCGCAGCGCAGAAATGCCAAGCTCTCCCGGACTGCGCCATCCCGCAAAAGGAACGATCGGCTTATTGGTTGCCATGGGCGCCACTGTAGCCCGGAACCATTCGCTAGAAAACGGCCACCGACAGCTCCATTTAGAATCGTTTCCCGATCACCCGATCGCCACGCTTGCCGATATGTTGACCGAGGGGCGACAAACAGGCGACGTCTGTGGATACGATGGAGGAGCTGCGACGCCACACCAAGCGGGTCACTGGATCCCGACCTCGCCGACTCGTCATCGGTGGTTTGGGCGTGCTCGCCGCGCTCGCCGCATGGGTGCCTCCTGCGCTCGCGGACGATGATACGGGAGAAGAAATAGCAGTAGATCGTGCACGAGAAGCTACCCCGACGACGTCGCCTGCCGCTCGATTCTCTCGCGCACGCAGGTTTGACTATTCTCGGTTTCGAGACGGTCCACGACGGGTCCCGCGAGCGCGTGGCGCCTCTCTGGCGCGAGCAAAAGGGCTCGGGCTGGGAACTCGAGAGACGGCTACGCGCTTGCTCCGAGGAAAGCCTGCGGAGCGGTGGGTCGCTGCGGCGAACTGGCGACCATCCGCTCCGCGCCGCGCGAGCACAAAATCGCAGCCAGCCCCGCTCCTTTGGCCAGTGGCCGCCGGGCGCTTCGGGCGCGGCTTTGGCTTTGTGCGCACCACTCGTCCGGACAAACGTCACAACGGAGTAGATATCGTCGCGCGAGAGGGAGAAGTCGTACGCGCGGTGGCGGACGGAATCGTGGGTTATAGCGACAACGGGGTACGTGGTTTTGGCAACTGCATTCTCATCGTCCACCCCGATGCCAGCGTCTCTGTCTACGCCCACAACTACCGCAATACTGTGCAAGCAGGGTGGCGCGTGCGGCGCGGGGAGCGCATCGGATTCGTCGGTACCACCGGGATTTCGCGCGGTCCGCACTTGCATTTCGAGCTTCGTCATCGCGGCACACCGGTCGACCCGCTCAAACGGTTTTCCGGTCGACCCTGGATTCGCGCGTACAGAACCTGGCAGGCTCAACTGCGCCGCGGCACCCTCCCCCCACTCCGCGATCATCTTGGTTCGACGCATCTTGGTTCGACGGAGAAAGCGGCTACGAAACATCCCTCCGCCCCAGCGACGACCGCCGACCCGACCGTACCGCAACGAGCCCGCGTTGCAGCGCTGCGGCTGATTCGACGCGGCATCCCCGAGCCACAGCGCGAACGATTGCCCGGCCGCAATTTCTCCACTCTTCTGTGGCCTCTTCGCGGCGGGGAGGGAGTGGCGCGCAGCGGGCGCGGAGTAAACATCGCGGCGCCAGAAGGAACACCTGTCCGCGCCGCCGCGGATGGCCGTGTCGTGTTCGCGGGCGCAGGTCTACCTGGCTTGGGAATCGCCGTCGTGCTCGCGCATCCCAATGGATGGGTCACGGTCTACGGAGCGCTTCGTGAGATCGGCGTATCCGTAGGCCAAGACACGCTTCGCGGGGAATGGATCGGTCGAAGTGGACCCGCGTTCGCGAAATCGGCCGGAAAACAATCGTCGGCCGGAGCTCCCCATTTACATTTCCAACTACGACAAGACGGCCGTGCACGAGACCCTCGCGCGCTGTTCGCGCAGCAACCGCACACCCTCGGCGCTGACATTCACGAGCCGGTTCGCTAAGCTCCCGTCATGTTCGATCTAGACCGCATCGGCGGCGTTTCCGCGCTCGACCGTCTGGTCGACGCGACCCTGCAGGCCGGCGAAGAGGCTTTGCGATGGTATCGAGGTTCGACTCGCCGCGACGCGACGACCAACCAGGCGGGTCTGCCGAGCGGGATTCAGCGCAAGGGCGACCAGAGTCCAGTGACCGAGGCGGATCGAAACGCGGAAAAACTGCTTTCCAACTTCATTCGGCGAGAGTTTCCCCGCGCCTCGTTTTTTGGCGAGGAAAGCGGCGCCCGAGAAGGCTCGTCGGAGTTTCGGTTTTTCGTCGACCCAATCGACGGGACACGAGCCTTCGTTCGAGGAATTCCAACGTGGTCGGTGCTTCTGGGTCTTGAGGCCGCAGGAGAGCCCGTGCTGGGCATTGCGTTCATGCCGGCCGCAGGCGACCTGTTCGTAGGCGTCAAGGGTCATTGCGCGCTGGTCAATGGTCGCCCAATCCATCTGTCCACTGTCGACTGTGTCGACGACGCACTGGTCACGCACGGAACGCTGCAGCAGTTTCGCGACGCCGGCGAGATCGAGTTGCTCGCTCGCTTGGCGAACAAAACCTACACCGCCCGAGGCAATCCCGATTTCGATGGCTATCGACAACTTCTGCTCGGGCGCGCAGAAGCGATGGTGGACCCCGGCATCAAACCGTACGACGTCTGCCCGGCCGCCGTGTTGGTCCGCGAGGCAGGCGGCCGGTTCACCGACTTTTCGGGAAACGACACCATTCATGGGAGCTGTGCCCTCGCCACGAATGGCTTAGTGCACAGTGAACTGCTCTCTCTAACGCGGACCTCCCTCCTGACCCCCAGAGACTAGGTTGCGTTCGTGCAGGAGATCTGATTACCTCCGCCGAGACACTCAACCCTGTACATTCAACCCTGCAACGCGATTCTGGGCCCACGGAGTGATTCTGGGCCCACGGAGCAATCCCGACATGGAAGACGAAGCGCCCCCCCACACCGAGATTCCGCGGGACCCCGCCCCGAGCATCCCCGAGATTCAAGACGAAGCAGGGCGCACTCCGATGTGGGTGCCTGCGCTCGGCCTCGGGCTTCTCCTCGGCCTCACGCTCGTCTACGTAACGATGAGCGCATTCGGTGATGCCCAAGCTCCCGAATCGGACGCGGCCACCGCTCCGACCGAAGGAAACGGCGCCGCAGGGGGAGAAGACGACCCCGGCGGGAAAAACACCGACGAAGAAAACGCAGACGCCAAGTAGCGCAGGTCGGAGTACTATAGGCCTACTAGGCACATCGGGCCGATCAAGCGAGGAGGGAGCGCCGTGCAACCGATAAAAGACGTGCAACCGATAAAAACAGTGGGGGTAGTCGGTGCGGGCGTCATGGGCAGTGGAATCGCTGCCCACATGGCCAACGCGGGCATTCGCGTCACGCTGCTCGACATCGTTCCCCCCGATTTACCCAACCCGGAGAGCGCGCCGCATGCACAACGCAGCCGCTTTGCTGGGGACGCGATAAAGAAAACACTAAAAAGCAAACCAGCCGCCTTTTTCCACCCCGACATGGCGAAGCTGGTTGCTACCGGCAACCTAGAGGACGACCTTGATTCGCTGAAGAACGCCGATTTGATCATCGAAGCGATCATCGAGCGCATCGACATCAAGAAGAAACTCTTCGCGCGTCTAGAAGACACCATCAGCAGCGACACCATCGTGGCGTCCAATACCTCGGGCTTGCGCATCGCCGACATGCTCGAAGGTCGCAACGATTCATTTCGCGAGCGATTCTTGGTCATGCATTTCTTCAATCCAGTCCGGTACATGAAGCTACTAGAATTGGTGGCCGGTCCCGACACGTCGGATCAAGTGCGAGAGCGGGTAGAAACGTTTGGGCGCGAACTGCTCGGCAAAGGCATTGTTTGGGGAAAAGACACACCCAACTTCATCGGCAATCGCATCGGCTGCCACTCCATGATGCTTACGCTCAAAGAGATGCAGCCGGCGGGCTTGAGCATCGAAGACGTCGACGCGATCACGGGCGTGCCCATGGGCCATCCGAAGAGCGCAAGCTTTCGTACGGCGGACATGGTTGGCCTCGACACCTTCGCGCACGTCGCCAGCAACTGCCACGCCGCGTTGGTCGACGACGAGGAACGCGACGTCTTCCTCGCGCCTGAATTTCTCACCAACATGGTGGACAAGAAGATTCTGGGAGACAAGACCAGAGGCGGCTTCTACAAGAAAACCAAAGACGGCATCCTCACCATCGACCCGAGTTCGCTGGAGTACCGGCCCAAGGGCGGCGACCCCGAGCTCAAAAAAGCGATGAAAGACATCGCCAAAAAAGAAGACCCCGCAGAGCGCGTGCGCGCCCTGGTCGCCGACTCCGGCAAAGCCGGCGCATTCGCGTGGAAGCTGCTCTCGCGATCCTTGCTCTACTCTGCTCGGCGCGTGGGCGAAATTGCCGACGATGTGGTGGCTTGCGACGATGCGATGAAGTGGGGCTACAACTGGGAGCTTGGCCCGTTCGAAATTTGGGATGCGCTCGGGTTCTCAGAAACGCTGACGCGTATGCGGCAGGACGGCCTCGACATACCGAGCTCGATCGAGCGCATGGAAAACGCCGGCGCGACATCGTTCTACCGCCCCGGCGAGGTTTTCGATCTCGCCCGTGGCGCCTACGTCGAGAAACACGAAGACCCTCGCACCGCACCGCTCGTGCTCGTACGTCAACGGACGGCGCCGGTGGTCGAAAACGCAGGCGCCAGCGCATGGGACCTCGGTGAAGGTGTGCTCGGGGTCACTTTCAAAACCAAAGCCAACAGCATCGATGCCGACGTCATTGGCGCGATCCATCAATCGGTTGACCGAGCAGAACGAGACTTCTCCGCCGTGCTTCTCTACAACGAAGGGGACCATTTTTGCGTCGGCGCAAACCTCTTCGCGATTGTGATGGCAGCCAATCAGAAGCAATGGGACCAGCTCCGCAATACCGTGCAGGGTTTTCAGGGGGCCGTGCAGCGCATGAAGTACGCCACCGTACCCGTTGTGGCGGCGCCCTACGGAATGACCTTGGGGGGAGGCTTGGAGCTTTGTTTGGCGTCGGATGCGGTGCAGGCTTCCGCGGAAACCTACGCGGGCCTGGTCGAAGCGGGCGTAGGGGTGATTCCCGGTGGCGCAGGCAACCTCAACATGCTGTGGCGGGCGCTTGAAGGCATTCCCGACGGGGTCGAGTTCGACGTGCAAGCCGTTGTCGGACGGGTGTTTCAGAATATTGCCACCGCGAGAGTTGCGACCAGCGCGCATGAAGCGATCCGTTTCGGATATGTCCCGACCCGAGCAAGCGTTTCGTTTGATCGAGCCCGCCATCTCAGCGAAGCCAAAGCGCTCGCAGCCAGCCTCGGACGCACCGGCTATCACCCACCGGCTCCGCGGTCGTATCGCCTGCCCGGGGAAAGCGGAATCGCAACGCTCGGCATGATGGTCGACACCATGGTGGCGGGCTCCTACGCCACAGAACACGATGCGCTCATCGCTCGCAAGCTCGCCACGGTATTGTGCGGAGGCCCAGGAGGCGCAACGAAACTGGTCACCGAAGAACACATGCTCGAACTAGAGGCAGAAGCATTCGTGAGCCTTTGCGGCGAGCCCAAGAGCCTTGAGCGAATGCAGCATATGCTGATGCACAACAAACCGCTCAGGAACTGAGTTTTTGGGAGGGGCTGGCCGCAGCCCCTCCCCCCGCGGAATACGATTCCGCGGGCCCCCCCTCCCGCCGCCGGCCGCTCCGCGGCCGCCCCATCGCTTTGCGACGGGGCCCCGGTTACGTTGGACTTCAGCGTTGGAACAAGACTGGTGGACAACAACGACACCTCGCCACCCGCAATTCGACCCCACACCACCAGGTCACGTGCTTCCTGGAGGGGGAGCTTGGGTGGCTGTTGTTGTTCGGAGGGTTTGGTGCAAACCCTCCCCCGTGCGGGTACGACCCGCTCGGGTCCCCCTCCCGACTCCGGCCGCTTGCGCGCCCGCCCCACCGCGAAGCGGCGGGGCCCCGGTCGCGTTGGGCTTCATCGTTTAGGACAAGACTGCGTGCAGGCGACGACAACATCTCGAACCATCTCCCGCAGTTTTCCCTAACGAAACCAGGTTACGTGCTTCCTGGCGGGGGAGCTTGGGTGAATCGCTGGGATCGTATCCCAGCGAGAGGGTCTGGGTGCCAGACCCTAGACAACAGAGCGGCGAGGCCCCAGCAGTTCAACCTCCCACGTAACCAGGTCACGTGCCTCCTGGCGGGGGAGTTTGGGTGAATCGGCGGGGTCGTACCCCGACGAGAGGGTCTGGGTGCCAGACCCTCAGGCAAACTGATCAGTGCTCTTGAGCAAAGCTTGCTTGCGTTGATCGTAAACTCGAGTCGCGTACCATGGAGCAGTGGAATTTTGGTCTGAGCTTGAGCGCCCCGGCAGCGCAGACCGGATGACGCACGAATAGTGCTTCGTCCGGGCGAGCAGGGGAGGTAAGCCAAGCTCAGGGCAAAAGGCCGCTGCTCTAGCTAGTAAGTTCTGGGCAGCTTGGACACATCCACCTGATCCAACGCGAATCGGATGAGGCCGCTGCGGCTTACTCGGCGGTGGCCCGATGCTTTGAGCGACGCGACTTTTTCGTCGAGCTTCTGCAGATCTTCTTTGTACAAAGAAATGCAGATGACTTCGTAGTGGTCTGGCTTCGGTTTGGTGTTTTTCGGTTTGGCGGGACGCGTTTCTTGAGTCGGCGGAACAAAGAATGTGTCGCGGAGCACATCCCGCACCTCGTCTTCAGAGATGAGGTCGGAAGTCAGCGGTGTGCCTTTGTGGTTCGCCATAGATTATCTGCCTGAAATGGGCGGGTGCGCGCGACGGAATCCATCGTGGAGAGGCGCCGGCTCGCCCACCACCCCACTGCGTTGGCGAGCCCAGGTCTTGCTGCTTTGCTGAGACCACGATTCCTCTGCCGGGGCCGGCATGCGGGTGCGTCGCGTCGCCTCCAGCATGGCGGTATCGGCCGTCGGGGCTGTTTCAATGGAAGGTCGCCGCAGAGCCGAGTAGCGCTCGGTTCGCATGGGCGAGCCGCTTGGCGGTTCGGCACCGTAGCTCAACGAAGTTCGCGACCCAGTGGCTCGGCCAACGACCCCCGGCGACCGCCCATCGAGAGATCGCCCGTCGAGAGACCGGGCATCAAGCGTTCCACTTTCAGATGAATCGGCTTCAGACAAGCCGCTTTCGTACATCGACGCGCTATCAACGCGCGCCGACGCAGACTCCGTCCTCGGCGCCGCCCCAGGCGTTCCAGAGCGCACTGCCTCGGTAACCTGCCCGCTTCTCATACGATTGATGGTATGCACGAGCGAAAGATAATCCTCTGCGCCGCGGCTCAAGCAGTCGTACTCAAAAATGGTCTGCTTCGCGCTCGGAGATTCGCGAATCTTTGTGTTGACGCGAATCGGTTCGAAACACCGATCTCCGAAGTGGTGCGTCAACGTCTCCAGAACTTCGCGGGCGATACGATTTCGAATATCATAGAATGTCGGCAACACGCCTAGTAGGCGCAACTGGTACCCAAGCATCTTCCGTACGTTTTGGATGGTACGAAGCACTTGCTTGACACCAACGAGCGAAAGATAGTCGCACCCCACCGGAACGAGCACGCTATCCGCGAACACTAGCGCGTTTTGATTCATCAACGAAAGTGCTGGCGCGCAATCGAGCACCACCACGTCGTAGTCGGCGCTCTCAGCACCGATGCGCTCGCGCAACACCCGCTCTCGATTGGGGCGTGAAGCCAGGTAGAGCTCCGCTGCCGCAACGGTCTCGTTGGCGGTAATCACATCCAGATTGTTGCGCACGGGAACCGCCGCCTCGCGCACCGAAGTGCCCAGCACGACCAAATGGTAGAGACTTTTGTCGCCCTGGACCCCAAGCGATGCCCCAACGTTGCCTTGACCGTCCACGTCGACAAGCAGTACGCGGTGCCCGAGATCGGCAAGGCCCGCTGCGAGGTTCACCGATGTCGTGGTCTTTCCGGTGCCTCCTTTTTGGTTGAACACCGCGATTCGCCGCACGCTGTTCGGCTCTCGGTGGGACTGCACCCGGGAAACCCCCTTTTTCCGACATTCCGGCGAGCAAAAATAGAGCCGCGCGCCTTCGACGGTAACGGCCTGGTAGGCGTACACAAAAGAAAACTTTTTGCCACACACCGAGCATGTACAGCCGCCGGGCTTTTCGAGCAGCCGCTGCTGGCATGTTTGGGAGCAGACGTAGGTATAGCGACCGTTCTCCTCCCGCATCTGGTATCGAAACCGGACTTCGAAGGACGCCCCACAAACGTGGCAAGTGTTCTTCATACCCACCATTTGGTCATTGGTTGTCGCTCGTCATAGACTCTTACATCGGTCATGGCCCCCTACATCAGGCCCACGACCACTTAGATCACAGGTCCCCACAAAGGTCAAAAAAAGACTGCCAGAAATTTGCGCGTCGGTGTCCGCGCCGCCGCAGAGGGCACCTCGCCGCCCGACTAACTATGCGAAACGTTAGGGAGCGACGATGCGATGGATCACGACTGGGCCTTCCGGATGCGAGACCACGACGATCGATTCGGTTGTGTCAAACCGCACGGTGGTGATTTCACCCAGGTAGTTGAGCGGCACGCCTGAAGCCACAGCGTCTGACGCGGTCACCACGGACATCGTGTCGCCAGACACGTCGGTCCGACCGCTCACCGAAAGCAAGCCGGCAGCATCGAGAATCTGGTAGGTGCCGGAATGCGAGCCGCCGCCATCAAACACCATCACTACGCCCCCGCGCAACAGGAAGCTTGCGAGCGCAGTGGACCACTGGCGCCCAAGCATGGTGAGCGTGGAGTCGTTCGATCCTTGCTGTGAATAGACCAAGAACACGTCGGCGTCAGCGAGAAGCAGCGGCACTTGTCCAGCATCGCTCGCTACCGTGCGGTTGACGCCGGCGCCGAGGTTGGCGTTGATGTTGCTGATCGATCGGGCCGACGCGTCGCCTTCGTAGACGAGCGCTTCGATCGGCGAACTGGTAGCGATGCCCACCGAGTTGGATACCAAAAGGTTCATTCCGGCGCGCGTGTTGTCGTAGCTGTGGCCAATGAGCACGACGTGACCGGCCGACGCCGCGATGCACATACCGTCTTGGCAAAGTCCGCTCGCGCAGTTTCGGCCGCATCCCCCGCAGTTGTCCGGGCTGTTGCTGGTGTCGACGCAAAACCCGCTACAGAACGTGGTCGGTGGCGCGCACAGCGGCTCGCAACTTCCGGAGGAGCAAACGGTTCCTGCCCCGCAAATCAACCCACAGCGACCACAATTTCGAGGGTCGACATTGGGGCTCACGCAGACGTCGTCGCAGCAGATCTCGCCAATATCGCAGGCGCAGGACACACCGCCGTCGCCCATGCCGCCATCGCCCACTCCGCCATCGCCAACTTGCCCATCAAGAGGCGGGTTCGAAGAGTCAAAGATGCTGCCGTCGCCAAACCCTCCGTCGAGATCGCCGGCGTCAGGATCCGTACGACATTCTCCGGAGATGCACACCAAGCCGAAATCGCATCGGTTGCCGCAGGCACCGCAGTGGAGCGGATTCGAGTTGGTGTCTACGCAGCGGCCATTGCAAACGGTGAACCCTTCGCGGCATTCTCCCCCGACAATCGCGCTGCCGCAGCTCGCGACAAACAGCATTCCCAGCGCAAACATCCACGCGCAAATCGGCTTCATTGCGCTCCCTCCTCTGCTCCCGTCTGATTCGGTCTCTTGGGTTTCGCAGGGCCCGATCCTGCCTTACTTGACCCTCTAGTACCCGAGTCGGCCGCATCGTCCGCGGGCTGACTCGCATCGGGATCGGCATCAAACACCATGTCTGGCGCGGGCGCAGGGCCCTCCGGGGCGATGGGTCGACGCGCCAGCACCACAAACTCGACGCGCCGGTTGAGCTGGTGAGCCTGCTCCGTTTCTTCTGAACTGCGCGGCTGGGTAGATCCATATCCACGCGAATCGATGACGTTTTCGGGAATGCCTTCCGAAATCAGGAACTTCATCACATTGCGCGCGCGCCGTTCGCTGAGACGCTGGTTGTAGTCTTCGTTGCCGCGGACGTCGGCGTGACCTTCGATCCGCACGCGAGCCCACTCTGGATGCTGCCGGTAGAGATTGACGATCGCGCGAATGATCGGGCGCGCCGCGCTCTTGACGCGCGCGCGCTCAAAATCGAATAGAACACGCTCCTCGAGCACGATGCGATCGTCGATCAATTCGATCAGCCCTTCATCGGGGCACCCATCTTCGTCGTCGACTCCATTGACCACCTCGGGCTCGTTCGGACAGGCGTCGCTTACGTCGAGAATTCCATCTTGGTCGTTGTCGGTGTCGGGGCAGCCGTCTTCGTCTTCAAACTCATCGATGTCTTCGGGCTCGAGAGGGCATCCATCGTCTAGGTCAGCGACCCCGTCTTTGTCGTTGTCCCATTCGGGGCAACCGTCCTCATCCTGAAATCCATCGACATCTTCCGCGTCGTTCGGACACGCGTCGTCTGGATCCAAAATGCCATCCGCATCGCGGTCGCCGACTCGCTTGTCGCCCACGATATCGCCAGGCGCAGGCCGACGGTCGAAGAAGGTTCCTTCCGCTCCGAACACAATCAGCTGCGCATCTCGGCCATCGAGCTCGTTGCTCGGCTGGATGAAATGGATGTAGCGAACGAACGGCCCTAGGCCGTACTCCCCAATCGCGAAGGAGTAGCCAAGCCCCACTTCGAGCGCGGCACGACCCAAGTCGCCCGTGATCCCGCCACCCGCGGCGCCCTCGATCCAGAGCGATGTACCGCGCGCGGGGTCGCCCGAGGTAATGATCGGTCGAAATCGCAATGCAGCGGAAAACGTGGTGAAGGTTCCGATGCCGGGGTCTTCGCGTCCCGGGTCGTCGGGAGCGGAGCCATCAAAGAGCATCCCTGTGCGCGCCTGGGCGCCAACGAGCATCCAGGGAAAGATCGCGCGTCGAACGGATACCGCGCCGCTCAAGCCTGGCCCGTACAGGCTGCTTTGGGGCTCCCCGATCGGCAGCACGAAGCCGCCTTCGACCGAAAGAAGCCAAGGTTCACTGGCCGAAGCCCGACGAGCCGACCCCAAAACCATCAGTGCAACCAAACAACCCCAACAAGCAAACTGGCGTGCCACGCGCGTCTTCCCCCATTGCCAGGACGACCAGCAGCACCTCAATAACACCGAGTCTGAAATTATTCAGCACCGGTGGGTGTGCTGCAAACCTTTTGGTAGCGTAGCGTACTCATAATCGCGCCCAGTTGCCGAAAAAGTCTGCAAACGAGATGGCGCGGACTCGATGAATTGCATGCTCGTTCGGGAAACGTGAGGCCGCTCACCACGCGTCTGCGCACCACCCACCTAGAGATCGAGCTCGCTCGCGTCGGCCCCGGAAGCGCGGTCCATGATGAAGCTGTAGCGAGGCGCGGGGTCTTTACCCATCAGTTCGTTGAGCAGGCGGTCGGTTTCAAGTTCGCCTTCGATGGTGACGCGAAGCGCTTTTCGTTTTGCAGGGTCGAGGGTGGTATCGCGAAGCTCCGTCGCCGTCATTTCGCCGAGACCTTTGAAGCGACTGATGTTGGGTTTGGCGTTCTTCGCCAGGCCGGACAGAACGCGATCTCGTTCCGCGTCGTCAAGCGCCCAGTGCGTATCGTTGCCCACGTCGATTCGGTAGAGCGGCGGCTGCGCCAAGAATATGTGCCCTCCCCGCACCAACGCCGGCAAGAGCCGGTAAAAAAAAGTAAGCAACAGCGTGGCGATGTGGTGGCCGTCGCTGTCGGCATCCATCAGCAGGAAAACACGGCCGTAGCGTAGTTTCGAAATGTCAAAACTCTTTCCGATCCCGCAGCCGAGCGCGCTGACCACGTTGCTCAATTCTTTGTTGCTCATGACCTGAGCCGCCGAGGCGCGTTCTGCGTTGAGCACCTTTCCGCGCAACGGCAAAATCGCTTGGGTTCGTCGGTCGCGACCCTGCTTGGCGTTCCCGCCCGCGCTATCGCCCTCGACGAGGAAGATCTCGCTTTCGTCAGGATTGGTGCTTGCGCAGTCGGAGAGCTTACCGGGGAGATTGAGGCGATGGCTCACTGCGGTTTTGCGCAACACCTGTTTGCTGGCCGCTCGGCTCGCGGCCCGGGCACGTGCCGAAAGAACGATGCGTCCGCAGATCGCATCCGCCGAGGATTTGTTCTGCAGCAACCAATGTTCGAGTGCGCTCCGAACCGTGCCTTCGACTTGGCCGGTAACCTCCGGATTGTTGAGTCGGTCTTTGGTCTGTCCCTGAAACTGCGGCTCGGCCACGTATACGCTCAATACCGCCACGAGGCCTTCGCGGATATCTTCGGCGGATATCTTCAAGCCTTTGGGCGACAGTTTGTGCGCGTCCAGATATCCGCGAACCGCCTTGCTGAGCGCGTTCTTGAGCCCATTTTCGTGGCTGCCGCCCGACCCGGTCGAAATTCCGTTGGCGTAGGTCTTGAGCACTTCATCGGTGGACTCGGTCCACTGCAGGGCAAGCTCCATGCGACCTTCACCGAGGCGTTCGAGGGTAAATGGCTCGGCATGAACCGGGCTGTGGCCGCGTTGCGCGACGAGCTTCGCCAGGAAATCCACGATCCCGCGAGGGTGCTCAAGCGTGGTCCGCGTTCCTTCGTGGTCCTGAAATACGATTTTTAGGCCCTTGTGCACATACGTCTTCGCTTCGAGCACTTCGCGCACGCGCGCGGGATCGAAGCGGGATTTGCCAAATACTTTGGTGTCGGGCCGAAAATGAATCTGAGTGCCGCGCTTGCTCGTCTTCGCTCCGGCGCGCACTTTGCTGCTCGGAACACCGCGGGCGTACGATTGGGTGTAGGTCTTACCGGAGCGCCACACGCTCGCGGTCAGTTCGGACGACAGAGCGTTGACGACCGACGAACCGACGCCGTGCAGCCCGCCGGATACCTGGTAGCTCTTCTTGCCGAACTTGCCTCCCGCGTGGAGCGTAGTGAGGATGAGCTCGAGCGCGGATTTCTTGTGCTTGGGATGACGGTCGACCGGTATCCCGCGTCCGTTGTCGCGCACGGTGGCGCCTCGAAGATCTTTGTCGAGCTCGACTTCAATGCGATTGGCGTGGCCCCCGATCGCTTCGTCCACCGAGTTGTCGACGATTTCCCAAAGCAGGTGGTGAAACCCCCGAGCATCCGTGCTTCCGATATACATCGCGGGGCGCTTGCGCACCGGCTCGAGCCCTTCGAGCACCTCGATTTCGCTGGCGTCGTACTTGGCCATCTAGTGCTTAGTCCCAACTGATTTGAGCGATGCTCGCGCCGGATTCGGCGACAGCGGCAAGGCGGGAGGAGGAAGAATAGCCGAAACTATTTTGACGACGAGCAACGCAGCCGGTGGTGGCGAAGACAAGCGAGGACGATCAAAGCAGTTGAGACTAAGCACTAGTGCTCTTCCGGGTCGGGAAATTCTGGCACGGTCGGTAGCTCAACCACCACGCGGTCGATCCCGCCTCGTTTCACGAGCGCAAAACCTTTTCCGCCCCGAGAGACGGTTTCGTATTTTCGGGTGGTGATGCGATATTCGGTGCCGCTGCTTCTCGAGACGACGAACGCGCTGTCATCGTCCACCAGAAGCTTCGCGCCCACCAGCGCGTCAGTCGGCGCGAGCTTGATCAACATCACGCCTTTGCCCGGCCCCGCGAGCACCGAAACGTCTTCTGCAGGGCAGAGCAGTGCGCGTCCCTGTCTGGTCGCGCAGGCTACCACCTCGCCGTCTTCCACCCACTCCACGTACACCACCTCGTCGTTGTTTCCGACACGACAAAATCGCCGCCCGCTACGGCTGGTGGGTTCTCGATGATTGGTGAGCGAAAATCTCAAACACATGCCTTTTCGCGTCACCGCAAGAGCCAGCGGTGGCTCGGGCTCCGCGGCATCTTCAGTCGGCTCCGGAACCTCCATGAAGCGCGGATCAAAACTCATGACAGAGACAACGCGTTCTCCGTCCTTCATTTTCAGCAATGTCTGCAGCGGTGTGCCATGACCGCTGGTTGCCGCGATGTCGACGAAGCGGAGCACGTAGCACACGCCCTGGGACGAAAAGAGCGCCAGAGAGCTCCGCGTGGATCCCGCGACAACCGCCATCACCCGATCGCCCTCACGCACGCGCGTCGTACCCACGTCTTTGACGCGCTGTTGCCGCTTGATCCATCCCTGCTGCGTGACCACCACCATGGCGTCTTCGTCTACAATGAAGGCGTTCGCATCGAACTGTGGTTCGTCGAGCCGCGTCACGACTCGGGTGCGACGAGGGCTGGGGTAGGCCTCTGCGAGCTCGTGCAGCTCGGCGCGAATCAGTTTCCATCGCGCGGCTTTGCTCTTGAGCAGTTTTTCGATTCGGCGGGCGTCTTTTTTCTTGGCCTCGAGCTCTTCTCGGAGCACCAAGATCTGCAGCTTGGCCAAACGATAAAGCTTGAGCTCCAAAATGGCGTCGACTTGGTCTTCATCCAGTTTGAAACGCTTGATGATCTTCTGCGCCGCGTCCGATTTCCCTTCCGACCGGCGAATGATGCGAATGGTTTCGTCGAGCGCGTCGAAAATCGTGACGAAGCCTTCGAGAATATGAATGCGATCGCGCAGTTTCTGGAGGTCGAAGGCAAGCCGTTTTTCGACCACCTCCATGCGAAAATCGAGAAAATGACGGAGCACCGCGGACAACCCCAGCCGCTCTGGCGCTGCCACGTCGGGGGAGTCGGTGGGCACCAGGCACGTGAGGTTGACCGATACGCTGGTTTGCAGCGGCGTATGTTTGAAGAGGTAGGCCGCGATTAGCTGGGGGTCTGAGCCGCGTTTCACCTCGCACACCACGCGACATTCTTCTGCGCTTTCATCTCGCACATCCACCAGCGCAGGCATCTTGCGCTGAATGATCACTTCCGCGATTTTCTCCACCAAAGCGCGTCGTTCCACGCCGTAGGGGATCGACTGAATCACGAAGAGATCGTGGCTGCCCGCGTTCTCCGACGTCCATTCGCCCCGCAGCTTGAGCGACCCCTGGCCGTTTTCATACGCCGCCACCAAGTCTGATTTTGAGCTCACGAGCTGGCCCCCGGTGGGAAAATCTGGCCCCTTGATGCTGCGCAGAAGCTGCCGCAGGCTGATGTTTGGCTCGTCGATCATGGCGATCGCGCCGCGCACCACTTCACCCATATTGTGCGGGGGAATCGACGTCGCCATGCCCACCGCGATGCCCTGCGAACCGTTGACGAGCATGGCGGGAAACTGCGCCGGCAGCACCACGGGTTCGAAGCGTGTGCCGTCGTAGTTGGGACGGAAATGAACCGTTTTCTTCCCGAGCTCTTCGAGCAGAACGTCGGCAAGCTGCGTCAGTCGCGCTTCGGTGTAGCGCATCGCGGCCGGAGAATCTCCGTCGGGCGAACCGAAGTTGCCGCGCCCGTCCACCAGCGGCATGCGCATCACAAAATCCTGCGCCATTCGAGCCAGCGCGTCGTAGATCGCCACATCGCCATGGGGATGAAACTTACCCATCACGTCGCCCACGATCGCCGCTGATTTGCGGTACCGCGCATCGCTACGAAGCCGCAACTCGTTGAACATCGTATACAAGATCCGCCGCTGCACTGGCTTCAGCCCGTCGCGTACATCGGGAAGCGCACGAGCTGTGATCACGCTCAGCGCGTAGTTCAAATAACGTCGCTGGGTTTCATCAGCCAGCGAAGCGTCGGTAAACGAGTGCATGGGCAGCGCGGTCTGTGCCTGCTTGCCCTTCCCTTTTCGCTTTCGCGCCAACGACGTCCTCCACGGCTTATGCGCCGCGATTCGCATAGCAGCCGCCGAGGTCGAGCCGCAAATTTTCGTATTCGAAGGAGGATCTACCGACGCCGGCGACGCCAGCCAAGCCACACTACGGCCGCAGCCAACCCAAAGGGCAAGCTGGTCAGACGCAATGGTCGACCGTGCGCCACGGTGCACACTGTGCCGCGAAGATCCGAAGCGTTTGAGGCCGCGCTGAACATCGGAACGCAGATGTCGAAATCGCCGGCCGGGTCGCAGCGCATGTTGCTTCCGCAGATCGAATCGGAATCGCAAAGCATGGTGCAAAACGTTTGCGTTCCACGCTCGGCACATCCGCCGAAAGTGCAGTCATCATTGGTGCGGCAGGGCGCTCCGAGTTCACCCTCTTCGGGTTGCCCTGAACTCGTTGCCCCATCTACCGGGCGGGAGGTGGGTCGATTCGGCATCGGGGAGTCATCATCGCCAGGCGGTGGGTCAGGTGGGGGTGGGTCGGGAGGTGGTGTATCGGGTGGCGGGTTGGGCGGTGGAGACCCCGGGTCGCGCGGATAGAGCTCGCAAATCGCGTCTCGGTCATCATCCGCCAGCGAGCTCACACCGCCGCTATATCGAGCCACCATGGCCGAATCCGGGCTTTGCGAATGGCCGATCCCGAAAAAGTGCCCGAACTCGTGAAGGATGATCGAATAGGCATCCACTTCCTGCCGATTTTGCGGGGCGCCGCGCACCCACTGATAGTCGTCGCCGTTAAACGCGATATCCGACTCCGCACTGGTGCTCGACGATCGAAACGTCGTCCGGCCGATGGTGGCGGACGAATGGGGCCAGTTCGACTCGATCCATCCCACGACGTTTTGGTCATCCGCAGCATCGGGGGGGCTACCCGTCGTGCCTTCATACTCCGCCACCAAATCCGTGCAGTCGAACGCCGCCCAATCGGCAATCGCGCGATCGATGAGTTCTCGCGTGCCGCTCGCGCCTAAATCGCTTGAAACCTCGGCGAGCGACCACCGCACGGGAAGGCGCCACGGCCCGTGCACCAATGTAAACGCGCCCACCGGGGCCGCGACGGCGAACACGCCTGCCGACAGCAAAGCACTGAGGATGATCCGCTGACGTCGCGTCACTGAGACATCCGCTCGTGTTCGCGCACGCGACGGCGCACGAAATCTAGCAAGTTTTCGAGCAGCATCGCGGGACGAGGACCGCCTGGTTCAAATGCTACTCGACCCGCATTTCGCTGCAGTAGAGAGACGCCGCCGAGGTTGCGCTCGGCAATCTCTCCCGCGGACTCTTGCTTGATATGAAAGCAGCCTTGCACCATCCCGAGCGTTCGAAACCCGCCCGCGTCCTTCTCCAGAAATAGCAGCAGGTCCTCGCCGGGGGTGTACTTCGGGGTTCCGTCGACCCGAGAAACATTGTTTCCCCAGCGCCCCCCCGCTTCCTGAATCGTGATTTCCCCGTCCCGTGTGCCGGCGAGAGCCTTGTTCAAACCGGGTCCCTTGAGCCAGCTCCGTACCCGCACGTCCGTGAGCGTGACCACATCCCACGAGCCTTGCGTCAGCACCAAGCGCGACCCAGAGCGAGTCACTGTGCCACGAACGATGGCGTCCGCTTCATCGACCAATCGTTCGAGCGGCATTTCCTCGACCACGGTCGCATGCGCCGTCCACGAGACGGTAAGCACCGACAGAACGATCGTCAGCCCCGCGAGTCGTGACGGCACCTCATGTCGCACGCCATCACGAGAAGCAAATTGTACGCCTGTGGGAATGAGGATAAATCCCTCATTGTTTCAGCCGGTTGGGGTATCGCCGAGGGCAGCATCCTGGGGTGTATCGCCCCCATGCTGTGGGAATCCACCCACAGCCCAAAGGGTCACCGACACGGGGCGCCGGGGTCGACCGTGGCCGAGAAGCAACGACAGCCAGCGCTCATGAAATCGATCGGAGGCGCGATCGCGAACCCGTGTATCCCAATTACCTACTTGACCCTACTGTAGTTTCCAGGAAAGTTTCCATTTCGTGTCAACGGGGGTGGCGCGGCGCATCAAGAAGTCGAGGAAACTATGGAAATCACGGAACATTTTCGCGTACATCACCAGACCAACAAGACACCCCCAAGCGTGAAGCTGCTTCATCTTGCGGTAGTTTCGATCTTGGCCGCCACAGTGGGATGTGCAGGCGAAACAGATGAGGAGCTCGTTGAAAGTTCGTTTGCTTTCGAGCGCGACTCCAACATTCTTGAAAAAGATTTCGAGCGGCGATTGCGCGAGCGCGTCGTGTACGACGAAGAGAAGAACGGCGACCTGTCGAACGACGGGAGCGCTCCGACTCGGGTCACGCTTCGACGCGGGGCGAATGTCGTGCGCAACACGTTCAACAACCCGGGCGACCCCGACTACCTCACGATCGTTGTGCCACGGGGGACGCGACTCACGGATATTGAGCTGCGGTCGTGGGAAGCCGACCCCTTCGAGGACATCGGTTTTTTTGGTGTACAGCGCGGAGAAGAATTCACCTTCGCGTTTCCCAACGACAATCCCGAGCCCGCATCCGGATTGCTCGGTTGGAGTCATTTGCGGTCGGCGCAGGTAGATGGGTTCAGCGTGCTCGACGAAATGGCAACGTCGAATCAACCACCGGACGCGGTGGGCCTCGACGAAGTGTTTCGAAACGAAGGAAACGACGCTCTGATCGAGCAGTGGGCGCCGGGCGCGGAAGGGTTCGCCGATTTTTCGAGCCCCACCGAGTATCAGGCTGAGCTCGGGCCGGGCACCTATACATTTTGGTTTCGGCAAGGTTCCGGAGTGGACATCAGCGTGGAAATCGCATTCGTAGTGCAAAAAGACCGTCGCTGCTTCTTGCCGAGGATCTGGCGCGGGCACGACGAAACGTGCGACGGCGATCTTTCCAATGACCAACAGGAGCCGACGGATATCGGCGCGCTGTGGCGGCGCCGCACCCCGCTCTCCGCCACCTTCAACAACTGCTCGGATCGCGAGCCGGACCCGGACTATCTCACGTTCCGGGTGCCCGGAGGTCGCGAACTGGTTGGCATCAAGCTACGCAAGTGGACCGCGTCACCCGTTTGGGAAGACATTGGGTTCGCTGGGCTGGTGACCGGAAATACCTTCGACTTCACGTTTCCAAACGAAGCGTTTCCCGATGCCCCGGCCACCGGATTGCTCGGCTGGTCTCACCTGCGCTCGGCTCAGGTGGATGGTCAGGATGTGCTCGCGGAAATGGCGGTCTCCAATCTCGACCCCAAGACCGCAGGGCTCGACGCAGTGTTCATCGAGGAGGGCAATGGCGCGCTGGTCGACACTTGGGCTCCCGGAGCCCAGGGGTTCGAAGGCACGCTCGGAGCGGGCACCTATTCGATGTGGCTGAGGCAAGGCTCGTGCACGAACATCAGTGCCGACCTCGAGTTTGTCACCGGTCCGAGTCGCCGCTTCCCCGGCCGCGACGAAGACAACCGAAACGAAAACAAAAAGTAGCCACGCGCTACTGGTCGACGACTCCGGTCAAGACAACCTTAAGTACGCGGCTTTTGCCGTCGCGCACCACTTCGACGTCTACCGTTTCGCCCGCTTCGCGCACGTCAAGCACGCGGTAGACGTCTTCGGCTCCGCCGATGGGCTTTCTATCGACCGAGACGATCACGTCACCAACCACCAGCCCGCCCGTGCGCCGGTCGATGCGCGCGGGCCGGATGCCCGCTTTTTCGGCGCCTGAACCCGGAGTGACCGAAAGCACCATCGCGCCCTTGAGGCCGATTTGCGCGGCGAGCCGCCCTTCATCGATCTCGACTCCGATCACCGGTCGAGTGACCCGCCCATGTTGAATCAGTTGCGGGACGACCCGATTTACGGTGTCGATAGGCACAGCGAAACCGACGCCCACCGAGGCACCAGACGGACTGTAGATCTGGGTATTGACGCCAATCACACGTCCCGCGCTATCGAGCAGGGGCCCACCAGAGTTCCCCGGGTTGATGGCCGCGTCGGTTTGAATCGCCCCTTGAATCGGTCGCCCGCCAATCGATCGAATCTCTCGCCCCACCGCGCTCACGACGCCAGTCGACAAGGTGTGATCGAGCCCGAACGGGTTGCCGATCGCAAATACGTTCTGTCCCACTTCGAGATCCCCCGAAGTGCCAAGCTTCACTGGCTTGAGCACCTGGGGCTGCGCCTGGATGCGAAGCACGGCGATGTCTTTGTCGTCGTAGTAGCCTACGAGTTCAGCGTCCCACACGCTGCCATCAGAGAGCGACACTTTCGCGGCGTTGGCTTCCTGCACCACGTGGTAGTTGGTCACCACATGCCCCCTGCGGTCCCACACGAAGCCTGTACCCGTGCCGCGCGGAATGGCGGTCACATTACGGCGAAACAGCCCCTGACGCAGCGCAAGTGTCGTGATGTACACGACGGAAGGAGAAGTCTCGCGAAAAATCTTGGTCGTCGTGCGCTCAAAGTTCGAGAGATCCCCGCGCGGCGCAACCGGCGCAGGACTGGGTTCGCCAGATTGCACGATGCGATCGTATTTCTGAGCGCCCCACGTGGCCCCAAACCATGCCGCTCCCGCTGCGACCAAAATAAGCACCAGCGCGTACACCGAAAGGCATCCCGCCCGAGCCCACAGCGCCTTCGCGTTCACGCGCGCCCCCTATCCCTGTTTCGCAGCCCACGAAGTGCAGTGTCCCATCGGGTGAATCGGGCCTTTGACCAAGGTGCAGGAACCACACTTGTCTTTGCCCGCGGGCTTGAAGAAATTGCAGTTCTCGCAGTTCTTATCGGACTCGGGAGACTTGTCGACGTACTTGAGGGTTTGACGCAAATCTCGGTCCGCCCCCGAGAGCGAGGATACGTCCGTGCACTGAAGCTCCTTCTCCTCCTTGCTGCATCCCGTCAAGAGGGGAAGGAAAAGGGGCGCCGCGCCGATCGCTGCCGTGCCAACGACCGCGCTGTCTCTAAGCAGCGCTCTCCGACCCACCTTGCGGCTTCCATCCACTTTGCGGGTGTCGTTCTTGTTCATCGATTCCTCCTTTGAGCGGGGCGCGCAGAGAATAGCCAACAGTCCAGCGGCAAGCCAATATCCGAAGGAACGCACTACTTGCGATTCTTGAGATACTGCTTGGCCAATGCCAGAAAACGCTCTCGCGCGTGTCGGTGCTCAACGATGGGATGAGGATACGTCGCCCCAAGCGTGATGTCGGCTTGCCGGAGTGAAAGTGGCGGCGCCGTCCAGGGAGCATGAATGTATTTCGTCTCGAGGTTTGAAAGCTCCGGAACGTAGCGGCGAACGTAGTCGCCCTGAGGATCGAATTTTTCGCCCTGTGTCATTGGGTTGAACACTCGAAAATAGGGTTGCGCGTCGCAACCACAACCCGCCGACCACTGCCAACCGGAGTTGTTCTGCGCCCAGTCGCCGTCGGTGAGGTACTTCATGTAATGCGCTTCGCCGCGCTGGTACGAAATCAGCAGATGCTTGGTCAAAAAGCTCGCTGCGATCATGCGCGCGCGGTTATGCACGAACCCTTCCTGCAGCAGCTGGCGAGACGCTGCGTCCACGACGGGATAGCCGGTTGTCCCGCTGGTCCACGCGCGCCACGCCGTTTCGTCGTCGCGCCACGGAAACCCTTCAAAGGAGCTCTTGTAGGGTTGCTCGAGCACCTCCGGCCGGTCCCACAGCGTACTGTGGGTGAACTCTCGCCAAATGAGCTCATTGCGAAACACTTCGCCGGCTCGCGAGTCTCCGAGTTCGCGATGCGACGCATGCCAAACTTGGCGGGCGGATATCGTTCCGAATTTTAGGTCCGCCGACAAGCGGCTGGTTCCAGCAAGATCCATCCGGTCGCGATGTTCGTCGTAGTGCGCGGCGGCTTCGCGACAAAACCGCTGCAGGCGAGCAAACGCATGCGATTCGCCGCCTTGTTGAATTCGTTTATTGATGCTCAGGCCGAGGTCTTCCGGCGAAGGAACAGTGGTCCGCGATTCGAGGCTTGGAAGGGTGGACATCACATCGGCCGGCAACGGGGGCAGTGACTCTGGACGTGGTTGCAGCGCTTCGATGGTCGCCCTCGCCAGAAACGCTCGCTTGAACGGAGTAAACACGGAAAACGGAGTGTCCGACCCGGTTCGAAGGGTTCCTGGCGGCCACAGCGTTTCGCCTTCAAATAGTACGAGCGGCACATGGAGCCGAGCCGCCACTTTCCGGTCACGGGCTCGAGCAAAAGGCTCCACCCACCGATGGGCAACGACGCGATCGACGCTCCATCGTTTCGCCAACTGCGGAACGACATCCACGCTCTTTCCTCGCACCAATAAAAGCTCGGATCCCAGTCGAGCGATTTCCTGGGCGAGCTCGGAAAGCCCGTCGAGCAGAAACTGCATCCGATACGGCAGATCGGCTGCGCGCCGAGGCTCAAAGAAAAATGGGTCGACGACAAAAAGGGGAATCATTTCCCCGCGCTCGATCGCATCGCAGAGCGGCACGTGGTCGCTCAGCCGTAGGTCTTTCCCGCGAAACCAAACCAAAGTACGCGCCGCGGAAGCTTTGGTGGACGAAGAACGTGCAGACATGGCGCGCATTCTCCCGGAACGAGAACCGCGCGCAAGGGCCAAAGGAACGGCGCCTGGCTGTTCGATTCTCTCGCGTAGCTCGACGCTACCGCGAAGCCGCTACTCGGCGGTCTTGAGCGCTCGATACTACGCCCGGCAAAGGCGCTTCGGTCGTGCCGGCGGGATTTCGAATCGACAACATCGCGGATAAAGTGGCCGCCACCCGTGCGCGCCCTACCGGTCGTTCGTGTACGGAAGGAGTGATGCCCGGTCCACGATACAGAATCGGGACGTAGCGGTCGTAATCCCATGGCGTGCCGTGGGTGGTGCCTGGGTCGTGCCGGTGGATGTAGCCGTTCGCAGGGACAACAAAGATCGCCCCCGAAACGTCGGGAGGAAAGCTCTTTCCCGCGAGTCGTTCAAGCTCGTTTTGAGATGCCTCGAGCTTGGCCTGCGTAGCAACGTCAAAGGCTGCTTCGACTGCGGGGTGGCGCTGAAGTTCTTCGAGCGCGATTTCCTTCACCCGTGCTTCGGGTCCGGCCAGCGCATCGGGGCCCAGATAGAGCAACGGCGGCTCGTACGCAACGAACCAATCTCCCGCGTTCAGTGCTTTATCCACAACCTTGTCGAGATGGTCGACCAAATCGCGGCGCGCCAAACGACCTCCTGGGGTCCCTTTCTCTCGCAACTCAGGGAAAGGAATCGAGCCGTGGTCTGAGGTCATGAGCACGGCGATCGATGTCGTCTGCTCGAGCTGGCGCAAGAACGCGCCAAGCGCGCGGTCTACACGAATCAAGTTATCGAGGTACTCGAGCGACTCTACGCCAAACACATGGCCGACGTAGTCGGTGCCGGATATCGAAATCGCGAGCAGGTCCGGAATGTCGTCCTGTCCCAGTCGGCGTTGCTGCACGCATTCCCATGCCGCATCAAGCAAATACTCGGAAGACGCAGGCGTCGCACTGAACACCTCCTCGGGCACCTCGGCTTTCTTGGGATCGTGGGGAAAGCTCGACCCGAACCCCTGCCAGTTCCATCGACCCGGGGTGTCTGGTGGAGCGGTCACCGCCGCGTGCGCCGTCGGATCCTGCGGTGTCCATACATCCATACGCGCGCGCACTGGATGTGCCTTGTTCCAAGCCTGCAACCACGGCGGCAACTGCTCGCGATAGTAGCGCGAAGTGGTCATACCCGCGCCCCCGTCGTCCAAACCGTACTGGTACCACAGCACCAGATCGGCGGTGCGGCCTCCCGAGAGCGCAGCCGCGTATCCTTTGATCGACAACGACACAACTTGCGCGTCGCGCCCTCGCGCCTCGTGCAAGGCATCCCCCACGGTCTCAAGCCGCAAGACATCAGGGCTGATCGATCGCGAAGAAGCGCCCAAGATCGCATGGCCACCTTGCGCAGCCAGGTATTCGAGTTTGCCGCGCTCGTAGTTCCATCGTTTGTTGGCAAACACTCCCGTCTTCGATGGCGGCGCGCCGGTATAGATCGCCGCGTGCCCCGGAGAGGTAAGCGTGGCTGCGTATTGGATTTCGCCGCGCTTGATATAACGCCCGCGCGCCACCGTCGTACGAATCGCGCCGTCTTCATCCAGGAAGGGTAGATAGCGGTCGAGCGCCCAACTACCCAACTGGTCGAGAACCACAGAAACCACAAGCCGCGCGGGAAGATCCGAACTTGCGGACACGCTGGAAGAAGACGTTGTTGAACGGGGGCTCGCCGCCGCGCCGCAGCCGAGCAGAATCACAACCAAGAACGTGTACCCAAGCCGCGAACGAATCAGCATAGATTGCGAGTGCATCAATGGGATCCTGGTTGCGCTGACCGCCAGCGGCCGGCGAAGTTTGTCCGCGAGCGGTTGCATAACTGGGGCGCTTCGGGTGTGCAACCTGCCAGCCACGGGCAACGCGATGTGATGCGACACTAGTACTCAGATCGACGATTGCGGTACACTTTTGGCAGTGACTGCTTCGCATCGTCCGTTCCGCCAATCACTTCTGATCGCGCGCGTTTTGTGGGGCGCGCTTCTGTTCAGCACCGTCATCTACCTGGTCGTGCTCATCACAATCGCCCCGGAGACGACGGGCCCCGCGACAGGACCTCATGCATTGGTCTTTGCCGCGATAGGAATCACCCTCGCAGGGACTTCTATCGGACTGCCTCCGATCCTGTACAACGGAATGCTCCGCCGTGCTGGTTTTGAAACGACCGACATCCCGGACGAGAAAGCTGAAGCGATGTTTCGAGACCAGCAGCCCACGCGAAGGGTGTTTCAGTCCCCGGATTTTGTAAAATCTCGCGCCGCTCAAATCGCGCTCACGCCAAATATCATCGGCCTCGCGATGGCCGAATCGATCGCTATTTGTGGATTCGTGCTCGGTTTTCTTGGCCAGCCACTCAATATCGTGCTGATGTTTTTCTTGGCGGCGTGGACACTCATGATTCCGCGTTTTCCGACCGCACGGCGGGCTCTTGAGCCGGTTGAACGCGTATACCAAGCTCGCCTCGACTAAACCGTCGGCGTCAACCCTTGCGCTCTCTCAAAGAATGGTCATGTTTCACCTGGGCTGCGCGACGCCTGACGCGCGAGCACCAAGGAGAACGCCATGCGAAGCAGAATAGCCGCCCTTTCCTTGCTTCTTTGTTTTGGTTGCGGGTTCAACGACGTGGTCGACGCCGACGAGGACGTGAAGGCCGCGTGGTCCGAGGTACAAAATCAGTACAAACGACGGGCTGATCTTGTGCCCAGCTTGGTCAAAACGGTCAAAGGGGCCGCGAATTTTGAGCAGGAAACGCTGCAAAAAGTAGTGGAGGCGCGATCAAAAGTCGGAAGCATGAAGGTGGATTCGTCCATCGTAGACGACCCTGCAAAACTCCAAGCTTTCGAAAAAGCGCAGCAGCAGCTCTCAGGGGCGCTGTCAAAACTGATGGTGGTCGTCGAGCGCTACCCGGACCTGAAGGCAACCGGCGGGTTTCGCGATCTTCAGGCGCAGCTCGAGGGAACAGAAAATCGCATCGCTGTCGCTCGTCGCCGCTACATTCAGTCAGTGTCGTCGTACAACAAGATCGTCCAGCGCTTCCCCTCGATGATTGGGGCGTCACTGCGCGGGAAAGAGGTGCGCGCCAACTTCGAAGCTTCTCCCGGGCTTGAACAAGCACCGGAAATCAATCTGTAGCGCCGTGCTACGGATGGCCGCACCGCTTCGCTCGTTGCCGCAAACTACCGCGGCAGGAACGGCTTCGTGCGTTCCGCGATTCGGTTTGGCCCTAAAGTCCAGCTTGGCGTTGCGGTTCAGTTCAGCGTCATGGTTCGGATTCGCGCTGTGGTTCGGGTTCGCGCTGTTGCCTGGCCAGCCGCTTGCGCGAGCCCTTGACGTGCCGCCACTAGCCGGCCGAGTGAACGACCACGCGAACCTACTCGATGCATCCAGTCGCGGTGCACTCGAACGGAAATTAGCTGAATACGAGCAGCGCGTGGGTCACCAATATGCGCTGCTCATCATCCCCTCGCTCGAAGGCGACTCTCTCGAAGAGTTTTCTATTCGAGTCGCAGAAGAATGGAAACTCGGTCGCAAAAACGACGACAACGGGCTGATCTTGTTGATCGTGCTTCAAGAACGCCGCGTACGAATCGAAGTCGGCTACGGGCTGGAAGGAGAGATTCCCGACGCGGTGGCGTCGCGCGTCGTGCAATCGACGCTGGTCCCGGCGTTTCGTGAGCATCGCTATGTTGGAGGAATCGAGCGCGCCTTCGACCAGTTGATGCTGGCCGGCGAAGGAAAGGAGGTCGAACTTCCTGCGGAGTCGACCAAACCCTCACGCCGGCGCGCAAGCATTTGGGATTTACTGATCATGCTCGCCACAATCATCGCGATGGGTTTCTTTATGCGTGGAGGCGGCGGAGGGCTCATGCCGCTGCTCTTCCTGAGCGGTATGGGACGAGGACGGCACTACGGCAGCGGCTTCGGCGGCGGCTTTGGCGGTGGAGGCTTTGGCGGTGGCGGCTTTGGCGGCGGCGGCGGCGGGTTCGGCGGCGGCGGTGCTTCGGGTGGCTGGTAGTATGCCGAGTATGAGGACCTGTTCATGACGCAACTGCTCACCGCGAACGATCGCGCGCGCATCAAAGACGAAATCGCACAGGTTGAAGCAAAGACCGCCGGCGAACTGGTCGTCGCTATTGTGCGCCGTAGCGCAGAGTATTCCGCGCCGCGCACCGCAATTACGTTCGGATGTACGTTGGCCACGGCGTACGTAACGGGGCTCTTGATGCATGACCATCACCCGCGCTGGGTTCTATTGATGCAGGTACCGGTATTCCTAGCCATGTGGTGGGCGACCGGTCGGCCCGCGTTTATTCGGGCACTCGTTCCCGCTCAAACGCTTGACGCGGCTACGTATGGATCGGCGTTTCGAATTTTCTGCCAGCAGGGAGTGCACCGCACCCGCGACCGGAGCGGTTTGCTGATTCTCATTTCAGAAACGGAACACCGCGTAGTCATCCTCGGGGACGAAGGAATCCACAAGCAAGTGGGTACTGAGGGTTGGCAGACTCATGTCGATGCGATCATCCGAGGCATTCGGAAGAAGCGCGCGGTGGAAGCGATCGTGGAGGAGGTGCGTGCCTTAGGTGCGGTGCTTGCCGAAAAATTTCCGCCAAGGCCGGATGACGAAAACGAGCTCCCTGACGACGTAGTTGTTTCCTAAATCACGTTTGCTTGTGTGTTCGTTCACAGATCGAGCAAACGGCTTTGCTCCACCGACCCTTCCTGCCTCCTCGTTTTTCCAGCACTTTTTGGGCAGGAACATGTCGATAGCGGGATAGCCACCAACTGTCCGAATATTACACAGTTGTCGGTTCGGTAAATTCCTGTGGTCTCAGGAAAGATCCCCTCGAACAAACGAGAATATTTTTTTACTCTGTGACGTTCGCGAAACAAGGGCGTCGTGTTCATCGATCAGGAGATCGCGAACGTCGGCCACGACGTGTTTGATTGAGCGACCGTACGACAGAGGGAGGAACATATGCCGGTGCCTTTGCAAATCACGTTGAAGTCCATTCCACACTCGGATGCGCTTGAGGAGGCCATCCACGCAAAAGCAGCCAAGCTCGAGCGCTACCGGAGTCAAATCACCCACTGTCACGTAACCATCGAGTCGCCGCATCGACACGGCACCAAAGGATCGCTCTACCACGTCCACATCGACGTCTGCACACCCGGCGGCGAGCTCGTCGTGAGCCGCGACCCAGGCCGCAACCACGCCCACGAAAACGTCTACGTTGCTTTGCGCGACGCGTTCAACGCGGTGCGCCGACAACTGGAAACGCATGTCGAACGACGACGTCCGCGGAGTCAGCCGCCCCAAGCCATCGCTTACTAGAGCAGTGATCAGTTTACCTGAGGGTCTGGCACCCAGACCCTCTCGCCGGGATACGATCCCGTCGATTCACCCAAACTCCCCCGCCAGGAGGCAC
>JANQQS010000150.1 GCA_028284955.1 Myxococcota bacterium
TCGTCATCGAAATAGCTTGGCTATTCCTCTTCCTCTCGCCTTCGTCGACACGGACCATCCTCCGCGATTCAAAATCAGTTTAAGCCGTGGGCGGTCTAGACGGAATCTCCCCTACTCTTTTTCCAATACTGCGCGCAGAAGCTGGAAGAACGGCGCTCGATGTTCGATTTCCATCCACGGCATGTGGCCAGCGCCAAGCAAGATGTGCGTTTCTAGCCTTCTATTTTTCTAGCAAAGGTTCTAGCGACTTCCGTACGAAGGTGCGTCTCGATTCGGACTCAATATGCCGAAGATAAGACCGCGCGCGCGTACGGTTAAAGTTTCGGGGTAGCTCTAACTCTGGCAGCGCTGAAAAGGGTCGCGAACGCGATGGCTGCAGGTAGAGCGTGTCCACGATGGCTTTTTCGGGGGTCGCCAACGAATACTGGCCGTTTGCGTCGCGGTCGTATCCAGTGAAAAAACGCGGCGCCATCTGGTGCAGGGAGACGCGCCCAAGCGGCGTGCTTACCGCGCGTGTGGGTACCAGCGTCGCCGCAAACACGGTTTCTGGGATTTGTTCGATCATGCCGTGGTGGTAGAGCGCAGAATAAAACGACACATAGCTAGGCGTTGGCCCAGTAATCGCTTCGGGAAGCATAAACGGGCGTGTTTTCTCCGGTAGAGCCCATCGCCCTTTGGTGAGTCGCGCGACGTGGTTTGTGTTCGCGAGACGCCCAAGTATCTTGGTGGCGTGGTTGTTCGTAATCTGCAGCGCGGTCGCAATCTCGCTCGTGGAAAACGTCGGTACTCCAAGGTCGAGTAACTGCGCGTGGGCCTCTGTAAGTTTCATCGCTCTTGTCCGTCGGCGAGGGCGTCAACCAGACGAAGGACCATTCGTTCCCAGACTTCGGCGGTTTCGAATTGTCGCTGATGCTCCGGAAGGAGAAACGCCACAACCTGAGAACGGAAGGAGTTGTACTCGAGCTCTAGTGCTCGTTCGATGGCTTGATCGATCAATGCCGAATCAAGTTTCTTGATGTCGAAGTTCGAACGAGACCGTGACAAAAGCAACTCGAGGTCGAAGACATCTCGAGCCTGAGTTTCCGTTCGTCCGACGAGCGCGTGGAGTTTCTGCTTGAATGCCGTCTCGATCCCATAATGACTCACAAGAGTTCGAATGATTCGGTATCGGTTCAGAATAGCGGCGTCGACTGGATCAAAATCGACGCCACGATCGAGCCCGGGCCGACTAAACTCGATTTTCGTATGCGCGGGGACGTCTTGAATCGTAAGGGAAAGCTTCCAACGCTGCGTGGTGTCCGTCTGCTTTGGGCGCGAGCTTGACGTGATGACAATTCCATGAGCGCCAAGCGTGAGTTTCAACGAGCGACTTGCGATCAGACGATCGACCTTGCGGCGTAGTGTGTCTTTTCCGGTCGTTCGGATGTCGATATCGAGGTCTTCCGAAAAGCGAACACTTCCGAAGAAAAAACGCAGGTTGCACCCACCCTTGATCGAGTAGAGTGAGCGGTCGAGCTTGGTCCCAAGCTCTGCCAGGAAGAGCAGATGAAAAAGTTCCACACCCTCTCGTACGGACAACGCGCTGGCCACGAATCTTTATTATCACGAAGTGACAGATACGTCATTTTGTGATAATCACGATTTGTCGCACATTGACCTCTGCGAATTCTCGATCCACCAGCTCGCCCGTCGCGCGATGGCTGGACGGACGCTCTTCTGTGTTCGTGGCCGTGTATGCGGCGGTCATGGCGTTCGCTGCCTACGTGTGTTTCTACGCGTTTCGTAAGCCGTTTCAGGCGGCGCAGTTTCATGGCTTGTCGCTTGGGCCTATCGATTTGAAGACCGCGCTGGTGGTCGCGCAGATGTTGGGCTACGCGCTTTCGAAGTTTGTTTTTGTCCGTGTCGGCAGCGAAGTTCGTTTGTCGCAACGTCGGATCACATTACTGTTGTCGGTGGCGATCGCGGAGGTTGCGCTGGTTGGATTTGGTGCGCTGCCGATGAACCTCAAGCCCGCTGCGCTTTTCGCCAACGGATGCTCCCTCGGAATCGTGTGGGGAATGATTGCGCGATATCTTGAAGGGCGGCGAAGCTCCGATGTCCTATTCGTTGCTCTCAGTTGTGCGTACATCGTGGGCAGCGGCATTGCTAAAGACTCAGGAATCGTAGTGCTGAATGTGTTTCATCTTTCCGTTTGGTGGATGCCCGCGGCTGTCGGCGCGCTCTACTTTCCTGCGTTCGCGGGCTTGGTGTGGCTGCTCGACCAAACGCCCGAACCGAGCGCTCGAGACCGGCAAGCGCGCGCGGCTCGGCTTCCTATGACTCGAGCCGACCGAGCCGCGTTGTTCTCTCGTTTCGCGGTAGGCATCGCGATTCAAGCGGTGTTCTATCTGCTCATCTCGGGTTACCGAGATTTTCGAGACATCTTCGGTATCGAAATCTTCGCCGAACTTGGTTATGCGGAGGTCCCCGCGGTCTTCACTCGCTCCGAAACGATTGTTGCGCTGGTCGTGCTAGCAGCCTTCGGCGCGGTGGTGCTCGTTCGGAACAATCGCGCGGGCTTGCTTGCCAACATGGGCTTGATGGGGGTCGGCGCAGTCATCGTGGGGCTTTCGACCTGGATGCACGATGCCCAACAAATCTCCGGCCTGCATTGGATCATCGGCACGGGCGTAGGTGCATTTCTGATGTACGTGCCGAATGGCGCCACCTGGTGCGACCGACTCATCGCCTGCTCGGGGCAAGCCGCCACCGCAGCCTTCATCATTTATCTCATGGATGGATTCGGCTACCTTGGCTCGATTGGCTTGCAGTTATACAAAAGCTTCTTTCATTCAAGCGTCTCGTTTGCCGAGTTCTTTCGGCAGATCAGCTACGGTCTAGCCTTTGTGGGCGCCGCGCTCGTGGCTATCAATTTTTGGTATTTTTCGCATCGCAAACTCGAGCCTCTGAAATCCTGCCCCACCGACGATTCAAGGCACTAGCCGCCAGATTGTCGAAAACCTTTGCGCGGCTCTTCTGATCGGTGCAAGACGGTTTGATCGATGCAAGACAGCTTGAACGCAACGCGGCTTCGATCGGAGTAAACGTGGATCAGCGCTACCGGTTTCAGTTTTCCATGCAGAGTCTGAGATATTTTGAGGCAGCAGCTCGACACGGCAGCTTTCATCGCGCTGCGCGAGACGAACTTTTCGTCACCCCCGGCGCGGTCAGTAAGCAGAGAAGACTCCCGCCGTGTCGAGCTACGTGCATTCGGTCGCCAAAACGACGAGGCCGAGCTGATTCCGGATCGATTGGATCCAGTCCTCGACATTGTCGGGGCAGTACATCTCAATCAACTGGCGCGTGGACCCAAGTCGATTGCGATTGCGGAGGCGATGCTTCAAAAAGAAGCGCAGCTCTTTCGCTGCAAATTCATCCGGAAAACTCCGAACACGCACGGGTACATCCTTCATGCGGACTACCCCTATTGGGAAGTTTTCGAGAACGAACGCCAGATTCACATCGGCGCAGAGAACTACGTCACGCTGCTCATTGCGATCGATGAGGCGCCACTCGAGTCAGGTCCGCTTGAAGTCTATCCAGGAACCCATCGCGAAAATTTCGGGAGAGACCCAACCGAACCTCGAGATATCGACTCTCAAGCGCTCGCCGACCGTGACCCCGTCGCGATACCGCTCGATTCAGGCGACGTTGTGGCATTCCATTCGCAAATCGCGCACCAAAGCGAGCCCAATCGATCTCGACAATCTCGGCGCGTACTGATCTCGGCCTACGTGCCGAAGGAGCATATGTGCGGGGAGCTCTACGATGAATACTACCGATGGTACCTGCGGTACTCATCTCCGCCGCGTTCCGAGCAGCCTTGACAGGTCCTCGCGCTTCGCTTAAGCGTCTCGCGCTGAGGGTCGCCATATGCTGTGGCGGCAGGATGGGTGTTTTCGTCGAGCAGTCTTGCTGCGTGGCGAGGCGCCTATCCAAAGAGGGAAGCCGGTGTGAGGCCGGCGCGGACCCGCCACGGTATGCGGCCATTCCTTCGCCGAGGTGCCACTGGCTGAAGCGTGCGGATCGAGTTGGTTTTGTGCGTCAGGCTGGGAAGGCGGCGAAGGTAACGACTGCGAGCCCGGATACCTGCCCCCGGACACCTGCTACAGGGAATCGCCCACACGCCTCGGGGACGGCGCCGTGCTCAGAATATCAAATATCGGCGGTAAGACGCCGGATCATGTCCGACGTGCGCGGTGTTTTTGGGGCGCGGTGTTCGCTTCGCTGGTGTGGAGCGAGCTTCTGGCCGCGTCGGTCTGGGCGCAGGGAGATGCGCCAGAGTTCGGGGCCACGGCGGTCGTGCGCGCGCCGATGCCAGCCACCAATCGCGAAGACCCGACCGCGTCGGGGACGACGGTCGAAGCGCGAAATCGAAAGCGTGCGCTTGAAGATGTATCGGAGGCGCTGGTGGAGGTGCCGGGGCTGCGGGTGCGCAATACCGGGGGCGCGGGGGCGCCGTCACTGGTGGCGCTCCGAGGCGCCGAGGTGGGGCATACAGCGGTGCTGCTGGGAGCGATTCCGCTGACTACCGCAGACTCAGGTGCCTTCGATCTGAGCCTTCTGCCACTGTCCGCGCTCGATCGCATCGAAGTCTATCGAGGAGGCGCGCCGGCGTGGTACAGCGAAGGCGCGATCGGTGGCGTATTGCGTTTCGTTCCCGCTGCCGCGGAAGGTCGACTGCTGCAAGGAACGGCGGGGGGGGGCTCGTTTGGGCGGGCCGAGCTTCGTCTCACTGGCGCCACCGCGCACTACGAAAAGCGCGCGCCGTCTTGGTTTGGCCATGTCCGCTTGCTTCGCGCGGACAACGACTATTCGTTCGTCGACGACGGTCAGACCCGATTCGACGATTCGGACGATCGCGAGCTTCGCCAGCAAAATGCCGACATTTCACAAGGAGACACGTTGATGCACGCGGGTGTCGACGCGCTCGGAGGCCGGATGTCCTTTTTGTTTGCCGCGCATGGTCGCCTCGAAGGCATCCCCGGGCCGCTCGCCGCGCCGACGCTCAATGTGAGGAGAAAATTTGTGCGAGGACTCGTCGGAACATCCTACGAGCGCGAGCGACAGGGAGTCGACGGTGAGCGGACGTCTCGCGTTCAACTGGTTGCGGCGGCGAGCCATCAGCTGAACTCGTTGACGGATCTGCGCGCCGAGCTGGGTACGTCTCGACTGGTGGATTCGGACGATGTATGGCAACGGTTTTTCGTTCGGGCGGCGGGCTCCTATGTGTTTTGGAAGAGGTTGGAACCGAGCGTGGTCGCGACGTTTGCGACCGATCGATATCGACCAGAAAATCCGGCTGCGTTCAGCGCGCCGCCGCGACCCTCCGGTCGAATGACCGAGTCGATCGCGTTCGAGCCCCGATTGTTTGGCACTGTGCTGGGGATGCGCACCGAGCTGCGGCCATCGGTTCGATTGCAGTGGAGCCAGACCGAAGTGCGCGGCAACCTGGGTCTCGAATCGGTCGACGAGCGCCGCGTGGATTTTTTACCGACCTATCGCTTGGCCGGCGCGATCGAGCCGGTTTCGGGGCTCTCTGTCGCTTCCTCGGTCGCGACGGGAAGGCGCTTGCCGTCAATTTCTGAGCTGTTTGGCGATCGGGTGTTCCAGGAGCCCAACCCGACGTTGCGGCCCGAGCGATCGACGACGGTGGACCTCGGCGCCGTCCTGCGAGGCCAACTGGGTCTGCTGCGCGGTTCGGTCGAGCTGCGCGGGTTCGCGCTCTTTATCGACGACCTCATTCGCTTTGAGCGCACCGCTCAGTTCACGGTACGGCCGGAGAACGTTGCGTCAGGGCGGGTCTATGGGCTCGAGTTCGGCGCGCTCGGCCATCTCGGTCGCTACTTTTCTCTCTCTTCGTCGCTCACTGCGATGCACACCGAAAACGCGTTTGGCAACCAGCTTCCGTTGCGGCCTCCGCTGCAGGCGCTGGTTCGACCGCAGGCCCAGTTCTTCCCCGTGGATTTGGGCGTCGCCGCGTTAGACGAAGTGGCCGCGTTCGTAGAGCTTCATCACGTATCGTTTGTTTATCTCGATGAAGCGAACCTGACGAACCTGCCCGGGCGCACGCTGTTTTCGGTCGGGATGTCGATCACTCTCTGGGCATCTCACGTGACGCTGGATGCTCGCGTCAACAACGTGTTCGACGCGCGAGTGACCGACGTGCTTTCTCGGCCGCTGCCGGGGCGCGATGTTCGCTTTTCAGTGACCTTCCGCGACGAATGATACGATGGCACAGTGCTGCTCGGGGGGGGACCTCCATCATCGATCGATTCGAGTAGACACAGAGCGCTAGCGGTCTGTGATACGCGCGGGGAGTCCCATCGCCACCTCGATACCGGTCGCGTTACCAAAATCAGTTCCGATCGTTTTCGCTCCGTAAAAACGCGCGTGAGCGATCTGGGTGTTGCGCAGTATCGCGTACGAAAGGTCAGCCTTCTCAAGATTCGCTTGGCTGAGTTTCGCGTTTATTAGGTTGGCGTGACGTAGGTTTGCGTTCCGAAGGTCTGCGTTTTCCAGATTCGCACCTTCGAGATCTGCGCTGTTGAGCGAAACAAATTGGAGATTTGCCGCCTGTAGTTTTGCGGAGCGCAGGGACGCTCCTGCGAGGTTGGCGTGTTTTAGTGAGGCGGCGAGCATATGGGCGCCATCGAAAACCGAACCGCGGAGGTCGGCATGCTCAAGGTTCGATCGGCCAAACTTCGACTCGGAAAAATCACGACCTTTGGCGACGAGGCCTTTGAAGCACGTATCCTGGGTCCAGTGCAGATCTCGAAGCGTGTCTCTGCCGCTTGGTTTATTCTCTGGAATCCGCGGAGGGCAGTGTCCTTTTCGGACGTCGATGGGGTGGCATCTCGGGCCGTGCATTCTTGCAAATTGCACGAACTCTGCTGGCGACATAGCCGCGTACTTCCCCTCATCGAAATCCTGGCAGAGATAGGCGCTGGTGTGTTTTCTCTCCGTGTCGCTGGGGACATCGGGCACCTGTGCGGCGCACCCTATGACCACAAATGCTATGAAAAGACCAGGAGTTTTGAGGGGTAGATGGGCGCGGGGAGTTGACACGGTGCTCTCGACGTCGTTGCTGTGGGATGAAGACTGCAAGTTCTGCGCCGCGGATTTGGAAGACGGCAGCGCCTAGAAATCGACGCCCTTTTGCGCGCGAATGCCACCGTCGTAGGCGTGTTTGACGTTTTCCATACGGGTCACGGTGTCGGCGGCTTCGATCAGCTCCGCCTTTGCGCCACGGCCAGTGAGCACGATGCTCAGCGCGTCGGGTTTGTTTTTGACGAGGTCAACGACTTCTTCGACGGGCAGATAGTCATGCGCCAAAACGATGTTGATCTCGTCCAAAATCACGAGGCTGTATTTCGGGTCGTCTCCTCGGCTCGCTTCCACCATGTCGCGCGCGATGTCGAAACCGCGTCGCGCCGCTGCGATATCGCGCGTTCGATCTTGGGTGTTCCAGGTAAACCCTTCCCCCGAGGTTTGGTGGTCGATTTCGGGGAATCGCTTGAAGAACTCTCCTTCGCCCGTTTTCCATGTGCCCTTGATGAATTGCACGATGCCGACGCGCTGGCCGTGACCCACCGCGCGTATCGCGGTTCCAAACGCAGCCGTAGATTTTCCTTTTCCGTCGCCGTCGTTGACGATGACGATGCCGCGCTGGATGGTCTTCGAGCGTGCCTCGGCGTCTTGCTTGCGTTTGAGCTCTTTCATGCGCGCCCGGTGTTCTTCCTCGGTCGTCTGGTCGGTCATGCGCCCGCCTCCTTGTGCCGCATCGCTCCCACGATCTGACGCCCGAAGCAAGACGGGAGTGACAAAAGGCAAGAGCGAGCCGTCGTCTTGCCTGGGAACCGTCGTCTTGCCCAGGGCATCTTCGGCTTGCTCAGGGCCCAGGCGTGAACTAAGCCCTGCGCGTTCGAGGTTGGCCGACTCAGAAATGGGAAGGCCCGAAGAGGGAAGCCGGTCCAAAGCCGGCGCGGACCCGCCACGGTAGGCGGCCAAAACCCCTGATCGCGGAGCGTTTGCTCCATCCACTGGCGCAAGCTGGGAAGGAGAGATGAGGGACTAGGGTCGTAAGCCCGGAGACCTGCCCCGAATGCGCGTGCTTCACCTCGGGGATGGTGAGGGTGGCGCCGGGCCGGTCTTGCACGCTCTTGCCCGACGCATTCACAACACCCGCGCCCTCTCCCGAGATCAACATGGTGAGACAGACCATCGGGAGATATGGACGTGAACAAAACTTATTGTGGATTGCCCAGTCGGGAACTTCTCTGCGTGATCGGAGTCTGCGCGCTGGCGTGCAGCCCGGCCGAGCGCACCGATATCGACGGGATCGAAGGGTTCGGCGACGAGGCGCCGAGCGAGGATTCTACGGCGGCCGGCGGAAGCTCGGCGGCGGAGCCTTCTTTCGTAGACCCAGAGCCTTTAGCGTTCGGCGTGGTGGCGGGCGACCGTACCGTCGTGAGCATCACCCTGCTCCAGCCCGACGGGGACATGTTGGCGCAAGATTTTATCAACTCGGGCTCAGCGTCGACGGGCTTGGTGACCGCGCTTTCCGGCGATGTCGTGCTTCCGACGCGAAGCGGCGACCCTGGCGTGCTTACCATCTTGGACCGATTTCGTACCGACGTGATCACGCGAATCGACCCTCGAACCGCCGAAGTCCTCGGGCAACTGAAGACCCACGCGCCCAATGAGAGCGACGACGCCAGCTCGTTTTCGTCGAATCCTCAAGACTATGTCCATATTAGCGACGACGAGGCTTGGATCACGCGGTTCGGGGTCAATGCTTCGGCAGACGCGGACGACCCGGATCGAGGAGTCGACCTTCTTCGGATTGACCCGACGAACTTCGAGCGAGGCGAACGTATCTCGCTGTGGCATCTCAATGGGGAGGCGGAGCGCCAGAATCCAGACACGATGGAAACCGAGATGGTGACGGTGTACGCGAAGCCCTCGAGCATCGTGCGGCTGACAGATCGACTGGTGGTGGGGATTGCTAGTCTGAGCCTGACCTTTGATGCGGCCGGGAAGGGCATGGTCGCGCTGGTTGATTTGAAGACACAAAGCGCGGAAGGCTTCGAGCTCCCTGAACTGCAGAATTGCGGAACAGTGGTCCCCGTGGTGGACGACGCGACGCGAGTGATCGTGGCGTGCAGCGGTTTCTTTCGTGGCGTGCCGCGAGACACCGCGGGCCTCGCGATTCTGCATCTCGAGAATGGCGCTCTGGAAATCGAGCACGTCTGGCGCGGCAAAGACGACGTAGACGCGCCGCTGTCGGTGAGCTCTGTCGTTTCGCTCGGGGGCTCGGAGGTTGTCGCGGTGGCCACGGGGAGCTTCGGGTCGACCGATGATGCCGGCAACGAAATCGAACCCGCGACCAACGACACGATGTACGTGGTGGATGTCGCGACGGGTGAACAAACCGAGCTTTTTCAAGCGAGCGGGCAGTTTAAGATTGGAAGCGGCGCATTCAACCCGCGCAAAGGCTTGCTCTTGGTTCCCGATGCGAGCGTAAACGCCGAGGGTTTGCCCACTGCAGGAGTGCGGACGTTTCGTAGAATGGAAAACGGCTCTTTAGCGAGGGGGGACACCATCAAGACGGATGAGGTTCTTCCCCCTCGCCTAGTCCGCCCACTGTAGAGCAGTGGCCTTTTGCCCTGACCGCGGCTTACCTCCCCTGCTCGCCCGGACGAAGCACTGTTCGTGCGTCATCCGGGCTGCGCTGCCGGGGCGCTCGCGCTCAGACCAAAATTCCACTGCTCTATGGGATGCGACTTGCGCTGCAATCCACCAATCTGTGGGCTGCCTGTGGCTGCCTGAGACAGTTCGAACTTGTCGAACTTATTTTTTTGGTTTCGTGCGCAAACCGGGGTTGGAGGCTTCCTTGGACGTGGATGAGTGTCCGCGTCGCCTGCTGGCACCCAAACCCACTCGTCGGGATACGATCCCGCCGATTCACCCGAACTCCCCCGCCAGGAACCACGTGACATGGTTGCGTGGGGTTGAACTGCCGGGGCCCCGTCGCAAAGCGATGGGGCGGCCGCGAAAGCGGCCGGCGTTGGGAGGGGGCCCCGCGGCTGTTTTGTTTGAGGGTTTGGCACCCAAACCCACTCGTCGGGGATACGATCCCCGCCGATTCACCCAAGCTCCCCCGCCAGGATGCACGTGTTGTGGTTTCGTGGTGTTGACCTGCCGGGGCCCCATCGCAACGCGATGGGGACGGCCGCGAACTGCGGCCGGCGTTGGGCGGGGGGCCCCGCGGGTATGAACCGGGCACATAGGTAACAGATCGAACCGGTGACATGGGTAACACCTGTTGGATGAGCTGGAAGGAAACCTGTGTGAACGAGCTAA
>JANQQS010000160.1 GCA_028284955.1 Myxococcota bacterium
GCATGACTCATGCATGCACCAACAACCTTCCTCCTCCAAAAATTTCAGACTCACTGATTTCAGACTCAGAAATTTGTGATCAATGGTCAGTGGGTGCCAGACCCTCAAATTAATTAGTGACCGTGCTCGCGGTCGACGCCCGGATGCGTGGGGTCTCCGGGCTCATGGCGAGGGTTTGCGGTGAGGTGCGTTCCATCGCGTCCTGGAATCGACATGAGCGTTTCTTTATCGTAGAGAAAATCGTCACGGCTCAGGGACGGGGGCATATGCATGCCGGTGTCCATGCGGATCGCGTCACACGGACATGCTTCTACGCAGTAGCCGCAGAAAATACACCGCAGCTCGTCGATGACGAAGGCCTTGGGAAAGCGCTCATAGCCGTAGCGCGGATCGTCTGGCTCATATTCCGCGGGTTCGATGTGGATGCACTGCGCGGGACAGGCCGTGCTGCAGCAAAGGCACGCCACGCAGCGCGGTGATCCATCCGCGCGATGGGTGAGACGATGAATGCCCCGGAAACGCTCTGGATACTCTCGCTGTTCTTCGGGATAGCGGACTGTCGCGATTTCCTTTTTGTCTTCCGAAGCAAACGTGTTCTTGAAGAATCGCCGCATGGTCAAGCCCAGCCCTTTGGCGATTTCTGGAACGAACGCCTGCTCGGACAGCGTGCGCTCTGGCTTCTTGATGACTTTGACGCTCACACCCATGAGTCTCTCTCCATCCTCGCTCGCCCAGTTGTCCAGACAGTCATCCAGGTTAGCCCCACCAAAGCACCAACACGCCAGTGATCAAAATATTGACCAAAGAGAGAGGGAGTAGCCCCTTCCAGCACAGCGCCATGATTTGGTCGTAGCGAAAGCGCGGGAGAGACCAACGAATCATGAGCTGAAACCAGATCAAGAGAACGATCTTGACCAGGGTCGCCCCAACGTGGATGGCCGCGATCGCGCCATGCACCAGGGGAATCGTGTCTCGAATGGTCCAGCCCAGCACCGGCACGGTGACTTCCCAAGTGCCCGGCAAATCGAATCCGCTCCGATACAGGAAAGGAACGTCCCAGCCGCCAAAAAAGAGAACCGTCCCGATCGCGGCCAGCGCAACGACTTCGACGAATTCGCCTGTGAAGAACATACCGAACTTCATGCCGGAGTACTCCGTGAGGTAGCCACCGACGAGTTCGCTCTCACCTTCCGGCACGTCAAAGGGGATTCGCTTGGTCTCCGCAATCGCAGCAAAGAGAAAAAGAATCGCCGAGAATGTAAGCGGTGGGATAAATATCCCCCAAACGCCTTGTGCGGCTTGCCAAGCTGCCATCTGTTCAAGTCGAAGCGTACTGTACACCATGAAGCACGGCACCAAGGTCAGCCCCAAGGCAACCTCGTAACTCACCATCTGGCTCGCTGCGCGAACTCCCCCGAGCAGCGAAAACTTATTGTCCGACGCGTAGCCTCCAATGGCGGCTCCGATCACTCCCGTGCCAGCTACCGCGAAGATAAAGAGAATGCCCACATTGAGCGACGCAACCTGCATCGGAATCGCGGTTGCCAAAATCGCCCCGTCGCGAGGGATCACATCGCCAGCGTATTCGAGATACAAAACATCCGCGAAGGGAATCACCGCGAACGACGCGAGCGCGGGGACTACGGTTAGAATCGGCGCCGCGGCGTGAAGGAACTTGTCCGCTCGAGGAGGAACAAAATCCTCTTTGAAAATCATTTTGAGCGCGTCAGCGAGCGGATGCAGCAGCCCTGCCAGCGTGATGGTGCGCCCGAATATCGTGACGCCAGCACGATGTGGCCCCACGCGATCTTGAATCATGGCGCTTTGCCGTCGCTCGGCCCATACCAGCACCGGCGCGAACGCGCCCACAACAACGGCCAACACGAAGAGAATCTTCAGAGCGCCTGAAACGAGCGCGACTTGTAGGTCCACGACTTAGCCTCCTACGGCAGGTTGGGGACGCACCGAGTTCGACGCAGGGGGCGCAAACACGTCGGAGCGGACCGCCGCGACATTGGCGTACGACAAAGGGAGCCCCAGCCCTGCGGCGAGCACCTGAATGGTACGCCAAGCCGGTTCGACCCCAGCCGGAGGCGGCACGGCCGGTCGAAACGACTGCCTCATGCCTTGGGCGTTGATGAACGTTCCGTCGACCTCGGCCCAACCCGCCACCGGAATCACGAACGACGCCGCTGCCGACAACGGTCCGTCATTGCTGCCGAACGCCGCGACAAGAGGAAGCGCGCGAAGCGGGGCAAGCTGCTCGTCTTCTAGATCGGCAACTGAGCCGAGCACGATAACCGCCTCGACCTCCCCGGCCAATGCATCTTGAGTGAGGTCTTCCACCGTCTCCAACGGTCCCTCAGGAGAGTTCGTGAGACCTGCGATGATGCTCGCTGAATGCTGCGCGCCCGCGCGGTTCGGGTTATTGTCGGCATGCCGAAGAATGTCGTCGCCTTCCCAGCCTCCACGCGCAGCGAGATAGAGTTTCTTCGTGCCGAGCAACGAGGCCAACCGCGCCATCACGTAGTTGTCCTCGGTGGTGTGCTGCGCGCTGAGCACAACGCCAATCTTGCTCCGGTCGACCCCTTGCAGCCCCTGCACGAGCGACACGAGCGCGTCGGTGACGAGAGCAGGCTGCCGATTGTTGCCTCGGCCAACCCATGCGCTCTTGATCCGGCGCTCATGCGCGGTTTGATAGGTCATCATCCCGTCGTCGCACATCCAAAACTTGTTGACGGCTTCGTTATCGCGCGGCCTGAGCCGGTAAATCTTGCCGTACCGCGGGTCGAAATCCACGTGGGTATTGCACCCAGTCGCGCAACCGGTGCATACCCCCGGGGATGACTTCAAGAACCATACCCGCGCTTTAAACCGAAAATCGCGACTGGTGAGCGCGCCCACGGGGCATACGTGCTCGGTCATCAATGTGTACCGATGACTGAGCTCGCGACCTGGAGCGAGCACGATTTCGTTTTTGTTGCCGCGCTCTCTCATGTCGAGGGTGTGGTCGTGGGCCACTTCGTCGCACACGCGGATGCATCGCGTGCACATGATGCAGCGTTCCGCATCGTAAACGATGGTGGGACCAAAACGAACGCCCTTGGGCTTGTGCACCGGTTCGGTTCGCTTTCGCTTCAGCTGGTGCTGGTGATCAAGCCAGTAGTCTTGGAGCTTGCATTCGCCAGCTTGATCGCAAATCGGACAGTCCACCGGGTGGTTCAACAGCAAGAACTCTTGAACCGCCGACTGTGCTTCTTTCACTTGTTCGCTCAGCGAGTCGACTTCCATGCCTTCTGCCGCGCCCAGCTGGCAGGCCGGTTGAAGCTTCGGCTTGGTGTCGGGCACGTAGGCCTTTTTCGATTCATCAAACCGCAGCACCGGCATCGCCATTTGCCGGCCACTCGTCACGTGCACCAAACACATGCGGCAGTTCGCGGCCACGCTGAGTCCCGGGTGCCAGCAGTAGTGGGGAATTTCGATACCCGCGCGCCATGCGGCCCGGATGACCGTGTCGCCTGGTTCAAAAGGAATCTCTTGTCCATTCAGTTTGAACGTCGCCATTTAGTCTCTCTTGGCCGGTCGCCCGCGGTCGTCGGCGGTCATCGGTCGCACTCGCCGCCGATCATATTGATGGACCCGAAGGTCGGAATGATGTCCGCAATCATGTCGCCACAGAGCATTTCGCGACACGCTTGCAGGTTGTACCAACAAGGAGGCCGCACCCGCACGCGGTACGGCGTTCCACTGCCATCCGACACGATGAAGAAGCCGAGCTCGCCGTTTCCGGCCTCGGTGAAGCCGTAGACTTCTCCGGCGGGCGGCTTGAGCCCCTCCATAATCAGTTTGAAATGCCCGATCGTTCCTTCGATCGTTGAATAGACTTCGTCTTTTTCGGGAAGCATGATGCGCGGATCTTGCACCGAAACCGGACCTTGAGCGGGCATCTGCTCCAGGGCTTGTTCGATGATGCGGATCGACTGCCGAACTTCCTCCATGCGCACCATGAACCGATCCCAGTTGTCGCCATCCTCGCCCACCGGCACCTCGAAATCGAATCTATCGTAGACGAGGTAGGGGTTGTCTTTTCGTACGTCGTACGGAACTCCGGCCGAGCGCAACACCGGACCGGTGACGCCGAGCTCGATCGCCCGCTCTTTCTTCAGTCCGCCGACTCCCTGCATGCGATCAAGAAAGATACGGTTCTTGAGCAGCATGGTCTCCGCTTCGCCGACGACTTTGTGCACCTCCGGCAAGATGCCGAGACAGTCTTCCTTGAAGCTATCCGATGGCGGAGCCGCCATGCCCCCGATACGACCAAAACTATGGGTCATGCGCGCGCCGGTTTCGCGCTCGAGAATATCCCAGATCCAATCTCGGACTTTGAGCAGCCAGAGAAAGGGAGTGAACGCGCCAAGCTCCATCGCGCTCGCGCCGTTGCAGGTGAAGTGGTCGCAAATCCGAGCCAACTCACCGAGAATCACTCGGTAGTACTGACCGCGTTCGGGAACCGTGACGTCGAGGAGCTTTTCTACGGCCAGCGCAAAGCCCACGTTGTTCAGCATTGGCGACACGTAGTTAAGCCGGTCCGCGTAGGGAAATACCTGCGCCCAAGTTCCGCGCTCGCAGCTCTTCTCGAACCCTCGGTGCAGATAGCCCGGCTGCACGTCCACATTCATGATCGTTTCGCCGTCGAGGTCGAGCACCATGCGAATGGTGCCATGCATAGCGGGATGCGAGGGCCCCATATTAAGGCGCATCGGGTCGGCGGGAAGCTCAAGCGCTCCGTCCTCGTCTTCGAGAATCTCGTCGGCTAACTCCATCGTCTATTCCCCTGCCGGAGCGCCCGTCGAAGAATCGCTCTCCGCCGACGATTGCGCGCGACGGATCTCCTGATGCTGCTCCTGCGCGGTCTCCGAGTCGCTCAGCGTCCGACGCTCGCCTGTTTGAAGCGCGATCGATGGCGAAACTTGAGCCCCGCCTCCGGCCAGCCGCTGCTCCCAATCGATGCGACCGAACGGCTGTCCTTCCTCCACGCCAAAGGGTGGAAGTTTGTGCACGGTGTCCACATCTCGGTAGGGCACGAGCGGCTGCACGCGCTCAATGGGGTAGTCCTTCCGAAGCGGATATCCTTCGAACTCTTCGTACATGAGAATGCGGCGCATGTCCGGATGGCCTTCGAAGGAGATTCCGAACATGTCCCAGACTTCGCGCTCGGCCCAGTTCGCGCCGGCCCATACCGAGCACAGCGACGGCACCAGTGCGCCCTCGGTCACTCGCGTGCGTACGCGGATTCGGCCCGCGCCGCCGGTGGAGCGCATCATGAGCAGCACGTCAAAGCGCGGAAGCTCTGGCGCACGCTCAGGATGGTCGACAGCAGTGAGATCGCCGAAATGGTCCATGCCGAGTTCGTCTTTGAGGAAGACGGCAACCTTCGCCCAATCCTCCACCGCCACCCGAACTTCATCGTCCCCTCGAAAGCAGCTCGTCTCGAGAACCCGATCGCCAAACTGCTTGGTGATTCGCTCCACCAAAGATTGGCTCATTCCGCGCTCCCGCTTGTGGCCTGGCCTTTGGTGTCTACGGCTTGGCCCGCTGCGCTTGCAGCACGGTCTTTCGAACGAATCTGCGCCAGCCGGGGAACTTCGCGAGGCGGAACGGTCACCGGCTCACGATTTCCTTTCGTGATCTTCTCCATGAGCAGCATGAGTCCGTCGAGAACTGCCTCGGGGCGAGGCGGGCAGCCTGGGATGAGGACATCGACGGGTACGATCTTATCCACCCCCGGCACGGTCGTATAGTTGTCGTAGAAGCCACCGCAGCTCGCACACGTTCCAAACGCAACCACCCACTTCGGCTCGGTCATCTGTTCGTAGATGCGTTTGATCACAGGGGCCTGCCGCTGGCTGATCGTCCCTACGACCCACAGCACATCCGATTGGCGAGGACTGAACCGCGGCGCCTCGGCACCAAAGCGGGCGATGTCGTATCGCGGAGAGGCCACCGCGAAAAACTCCATGCCGCAGCACGCAGTGGCGAATGGATACTGGAACAGCGAGTATTTGCGAGCCCACGCGAGCAACGCGTCGACCTTGGTGGTGAACACGCCTTCACTCAGGCTACCGCCGACGACTTTCACGTCTCCCACTCGAGCGCCCCCTTCTTCCAGGCATACACCAGAGTGACCCCGAGCACTGTCAAAAACATCACCATTTCAACCAGCCCAAACCACCCCAGATCGCGAAACAAGCTCGCCCACGGGTAGAGGAACACCGCTTCAATGTCGAAGACGACGAATAAGATCGCCGTGAGGTAGAACTTAATGCTCAGGCGAATGTGACTCGCGCCCGTCGTTTCCGATCCCGACTCATAGGGAATCGCCTTCTCGCGCGTCATGTTGCGCGGGCCGGCGAGCGACGTCGCGGTGAACATGCCGAGCGCGACCAAGGCGGACACGGCAATCATCAAAAATACGGGAAGATAAACAGAAAACACTGCGCCTCCGGGAGAACACCGCGCCTCCGGCTTGGAGCTTTTCTAGTACCCCCTCGATGGGGTGTCAATGTTGTCTGCTACAGGAGGATTCCGCCGCAATCGATCGGGTCGTCGGCTTCGTCGCCGTTGTTTCCATCGTTGCATTCGGCAATCGCGTTGTCGGGGTCGACCACCCCGAACAGCCGAATCTCTCGCGTGGGCAAGTTCGAGAGCGAAAACGTCTCGGTGGCCGACGATCCCGCCGCGATCGAACCCGACATGGTCACGGTTGCGAGCGGAATCCCGCCTGCGGCCGGGTCGCCCGCGAACAAGCGTACGGCCACGTCATCGGCGGCTTGGCTGCCGAGGTTGTCGACACGAATTTCGACAGACTTGGTCGGACACTCCCCGGACACGGATTGGATCGACATCACCAGATCCGCCGTGGTCGCGCCCGGTTCGACCGGGGCGCTCGCTTGGTTGTTGTCCACGCCGGGATCAGGAACGCATTCACGTTCGCGATCGTCTTCGTCGACGCGCACGAGGACCGAATCCGGCAAGCCGGATGGCGTTTTTCCGGATGCGTCGTACCGCACCGACACTCGAACTTCGCCGCCAGGCTCCATGGATGTGGTCAGCGCAGCTTCAAGCGGCTGCCCAGATCCGTCGAGCAAGGGTCCCATGAAACCCTCGGTGTCCCAAGTGCCGTAGAAGGTCACCCGAACTCCCGGTCCCACGCGAAGGTCTCCTTCGTTGCGAATCAGCGCTGAGACATCGATTTCTTCGGAAAGCGTTCCGCACGCGACCCCGGGCGACGCGACCTGGACCGCGGCCACCACCAGGTCGGGCGCAATGCCTCCGAGGCTCGGTGGGTTCGAACGATAGCTATTGTAGGCGCGTCCCGGATACGATGCCCAGCTGTCGGGTTCGACCGGCGGAATGCCTCCGCCTTCATACACGTTGGTCACATGGTAGGCGTGCTGGTTCCAAATGCGGCGCGCAGAGACCCACAGGTCGTTCCCGTCGCCCCACACTTCAAGGCCGTTGTTGAATACGTCGCGGTCGGGAATCGGCCCCGGGGTGGTTCCGTTCCAACGATTGGTGCAAAAGCGAGACTCGTTTGATACTCCGAAGACGATTTCCGCGTTGCCGTCGTTGTCGACATCCGCAACGACCGGATACTCGGTGCGCGTTCGGCTTTCGGAGAGCTCCTTGAAGTACACGCGCCCGTCGAGGCCGTCGTACACGCGGAAGAAACATTCGTCGTTGTAAATCACCTCCGCGGCGCCGTCGCCGTTGAAGTCGAATACGCTCGACCCGGTGACCCGCGACGATTCGTCTTGGGTTTGTCGCTGCCACCCGTTGTGCAAGCAAATGCATCTCTGGGTCGCTTCGTTGCAGGTAAACGAGCTTCCCGCGGCCTGACAGTCGGCATCGGTCAAACATGTGAGCCCCGGCGGCGTTCGCGCAGGATTTCCCTGCAGGTCGAGTTCGCCGAGCGCTTCGATATCGGACATCGCGTTCGTCCACGCGGGACAAGCCGTCGTGGGCTCCTGAAAATCAAACACCACATAGGCTTCCTCGCCCGCTGTGCCGACTTCAGGAAAACCGTCGCCATCAAAGTCGTCGATATTGGGCGCTCCGCCGTTGTTGCCGGGAAGATCGACGTCGTGAATTTGGAAACCGTCGGTGCTGCGCAACACTCTGACGCGACCGCTGGACACCACCACCACTTCGGGCACTCCATCGAGAGGATTCGCGGGGCCGGGGCGTGCATCTGAATCCGCGCCCCACACGTCCGCGATGGCGCAAAATCCGTTCGGTCCGTTCCACAAGGCAACCAAATCGCCCGCCGCGAACTCGGGCTCCGCGGGCATCGGGAAACGATACGCCGTACCGCCAGCGATGACCTCCTGCCGACCATCGCCATTGAGATCCGCGGCGCACGAGATGGGCCCTTGTCCGTTGCTGCCGTGATCGAAGTTGCCTTCGAATCGCCGGTCAAACTCGATCGACCCGCCGGCACCTTCCCGCAGCGTCCACGCCGAACGCCCCACTACGATCTCCGCCATGCCCGTTCCGTCGAGGTTCACAATCGCCGGCGAGGGGTTGTCCGCCCCAAACGTAAACGCAGCGCTGGTTACGAGGGGCTGACCACGATTGGAGAAGATTCGCGCGCGCCCTCGACTGTGGTTGCCATCGGTGATTTCGGTGATCGCTACAATCTCCGGCACCCCGTCGCCGTTCAAATCGCCAACCGCGACGCCGGCTGTCGAATCGAGGTCCGGCGTCGACCCGCAGGGACACATCGAGTCGAGCGCGCCCGGGTCCATTCCTTCGCTCCACACGTTCGACGCACACGTCGCGAAGAAGTCCTCGCCCTTGCTCGGCCCGCCGCCGTGGACCGCGCGCAAAACCCCATCGTCGCGGTACGAGCTGTTGCAGAAGCTCAGGAAAATGAGCTCGGGAAAATCAAGCTCGTTGATGAGCCCGTCACCATTGTCATCGTCGAGATTGGCCACGGCCGGCGTCAGCACGACCTGAGCGTAGTCGGGAAACGGACTTCCCACCGCGCGGTCATTGCTCTCATCCGCGCCACCCCAAGGAAACCCCTCTTCCGGCGCCGGCAACACCGCACTGAGCGGAGCGGTGGATACCCGGCAGGTCGGCGCGCGACCGGTTCCCACACAGCGATCGACAACGCATTCGGTAAACGCAGGGCAATCCCAGTCGTCCGCGCAGGGGCAGAACGCCACGCCGTTTCCATCATCAGTGCAGCTTCCGAGACACGTCGCCCGAGTGAACTCTCCGGAGCCATTGGCGAGGCATTCTTCGAGCACGTTCCCGTTGCAGCTGAGCCGACCTGGCTCGCACACGTCTCCGATGCAAAGCCCTTCAGGGCTGCAGTTTTCGCCCTCGCCACAGTTGATATCGCTTTCGCAGGTATTGTCTCGGCAGACGAAGCCCGTTCCGTCCGTTGCCTCGTCGCATACCTCGGTGGACTCACATTCAATGTCAGCGCAGGTGTTGTCTACGCACGCGGGCGCGCCATCAACCGTTTCACATCGCTGTCCCGAAGTGCACGCCGGATCGGTGCAGGCAACGATGCATTCCGCGACGCCGCTCTGCGTCGTACACGTACGTCCCGAACCACAATCGAGATTCGAGCAATCTGCGATACAGCGAGCCACCCCGCTGGTTTCATCGCAGCGTTCGTTTTCCAAACAGGTCACTTGCGCGCAATCGGCGCGGCACACTCCCGTGCCCCCCAGCGGACGACACGCTTGGCCGCTCGGACAGGTCACATCCGCACAAGGATCGCTCATCGCGGCGTCCGTGGATCCACTGTCGGCACGCTCGTCAACGCAGACGCCGTCTACGCACATCAACCCCTCGCGACAATCGTCGGGCCCCGCGCAAGGAGCTCCACTTGTTCCACCGCCACACGCGGCGATGGCGGTGACCCAAAACACCGCGGCTCCCCAAAACAGGGTTTCCCGAACCTGTCGAGCACCGCCCGAGATGCTCCAACAACTAAGAAATCCGCGCACCGAGACCTCCCCGCGAGAAAGCGCAATCCACCATCACCACAAGCCCGATCTCATTATATTGTATTTTTACACAACTCGACAATGTGAAGTGCAGTACTTTTGTGGGACGGCGTCTTCAAGTGCTGCGGTGTGGTGGTGTTTTGCGTGGATCGGGAGGGGCTCGGTGGTGACGGGATTGGGATTGGGATCGGGATCAGGAGAAGCGTCGGGATCGGGATCGGGGTCGGAATCGGGAGGGGCTTCGGGATCAGGGGCGGATGCAGATTCTGAATCTGACACCGACGCCGACGCTGATTCAGAACCAGATGCCGAGAGATCCCGATTCGGATGCAGATACGGACACAGAATCAGCGTCGGATTCGGAATCTGGTTCGGCGTCAGCGGCGGAATCTGGTTCGGCGTCTGGTTCTGCGTCGGCGTCGGTGTCCGCCTCCGAACCAGAATCTGCTCTAACGCTTGCGGCGCACGGGAAGGTACTTCGCCTCCCAAAACTGATCGTCAACGAACCTCTTCAGGTCTTCGGGCAGGTCCGCGCCTTTCGCCACCCCGTCGGCACGCGCCTGTTGAATCACCCGCACCGCGACCGCCTTCGACGCAGATTGAAGATCGCTTACGGGAGGATAAACGCGGCCGTCACGCAAGTAGTGTTCTCGCGTGAAGTCGGCGAGCGCTTCGGACGCGGCGAGCACCATGCCGTCGGTGATTTGCGAAGCCGCGCAAAGCACCGCGCCAAACCCTAAGCCCGGAAATATGAAGGCGTTGTTTCCCTGACCGATGGGATACGTCTTTCCGTTCAGCTCCACGGGATCGAAGGGACTCCCCGTAGCCACGATCGCCTTGCCGTGGGTCCACCGCAAAATATCGCCGGGGTGCGCCTCGGACGCGCTCGTCGGATTGCTCATCGCAAAGATCGTCGGTCGCTCTGCGTTCGCCTGCATCGCGACCGCGACGTCTTTGCCGAACGCTCCCTGCCGACCGGAAAGCCCAAGCAGCACCGTCGCCCCACTCTGCGTGATGGTCTCGAGCAAATCCGGAGCCGTCCCTGCAAATGACCATTCCGCGATGCGCTCCGGCGCTTGGGCCACGGGAAGCTTGTAGGCTTCCATTTCGCGAGTCGATACCAGCAAGCCGCGCGAATCGATCACCAACACGCGCGCCGCGGCTTCCTCTTCGCTCAACCCCGCCCGCATCATGCCCTGGCGCATCGCCCAGGCAACACCCGCGCCGCCCGCACCCGCGCCGTGGATGACCACCGTCTGTTCGGTAATCGACTCTTCCTTGAGCGCACACGCGCCGAGCACTCCAGCCAGCGCGACCGCCCCCGTGCCCTGGATGTCGTCATTGAAGCTCGGGATTCGCGTGCGGTAGCGTTCAAGAACACGAAACGCGGATTCCTTGCTGAGATCTTCCCACTGAATCACTGCTCGAGGCCAACGTTTCTCCACTGCGCTCACAAACTTCTCGATGAACGCGTCATACTCATCGCCCGTCAGTCGATTGTGGCGTACGCCGAGGTAGGTTGGGTCATCGATCAAGTCGACCCGCTCGGTGCCAACGTCCAGCGCGACGGGCATGGTGTGAAACGGGCTCACGCCTCCGGCCACCGTGTATAAGGCAAGCTTGCCGATGGGAATGGCGAGGCCGCCGTATCCCTGGTCGCCGATGCCCAAAATTGCCGATGAGTCGGTCACGACCATCATGCGGACATCGTTCAGCGGGTAACTGGCCACCGCGGCATCCGCTCGATCGATATTGGCCGACGACAACGAGATGCCACGCGGGCTTTGATAGAGCGCGCTGAATTCCTGCACGGCTTGGCCGACCGTCGGTGTGTAGACGATCGGCAGCATCTCTTCGAGATAGCGATCCAGAAGCGCGTAAAAAAGAATCTCCTGCCGCTCCTGAACGGCGCGCAGATACTGGTATTGCTCAATCGGCGTGTGCGCGACTTTGAATCCGCGATAGACGCGCGCCACCTGTTGTTCGAGGGTGTTGATCTGCGGCGGCAAGAGACCGTCCAAACCCAGATCGACCCGCTCTTCTGCAGTGAACGCGGTTCCCTTGTTGGTCAGCACCAACCGCAGCAGCGCCACTCCGTCGAGGTACACTTCCATAACCGGCTGTTCGGCGGGACCGGGTTGGATGTCGAAGTACGCGCTGGTTTGCATACCGCAACCTTACCTCATCCGAGGACAGGGGCGACGGATTGTTTCTCAAGTGGGGGTGACGATCCGTGAAATGACTTCATCGGTCATCGCGGAGGTAGACATCGCCGAATCTCCAGCCAGCAAATCTCTCGTTCGGGCGCCCGCGGCAATCGCGCTCTCGACGGCGCTCTCGACCGCCCGCGCCTCTTGCTCCAATTTCAAACTGTGGCGCAGAAGCATGGCCCCGCTCAAGATCGTGCCGAGCGGATTGGCAATGCCCTTCCCCGCGATATCCGGCGCGGATCCGTGAATGGGCTCATAAAGCCCCCGGTTGCCTTCGGCGAGCGACGCACTCGGCAAGACGCCGAGCGAACCGGTCAGCACCGCTCCTTCGTCGCTCAGAATATCGCCGAACATGTTTCCGCTCACGATCACGTCGAACTCCGCCGGAGCCGTGATCAATCGCATCGCCGCTGAATCAACCAATCCGTGCCGAAGCGTAATGTCCGAATGCTCGGCGGCGACCTCCCCTGCGACCTGCCGCCAAAGCCGCATCGATTCGAGCACGTTGGCCTTGTCGATCGACTCCACTCGCCCACTGCGACCGCGCGCCAGTTCGCACGCGAGTTTCACGATGCGGCGCACTTCCCAATCTTCGTACACCATCGTGTCGAGCGAACGGCGACCGCGGTCGGTCTGTTCTTTCAGTCGCGGCTCGCCGAAGTAAATGCCTCCCGTCAACTCTCGCACGAAGAGAATGTCGACCCCGTTCAGCCGATCTTGTTTGAGCGGAGAAGCGCCCTCGAGACCAGGCAGCGGCTTTACCGGCCGCAGATTGGCAAACAGACCAAGCTCCTTGCGCAGCCCAAGCAGCCCTTGTTCCGGCCGCACAGAAGCCTTGGGATCGTCCCATTTTGGCCCGCCCACGGCGCCAAGCAGAATCGCATCGGCTTGCTGGCAGGCGGCAAGGGTATCCGCCGGGAGCGCCGCGCCCGTCTCATCGATCGCGATGCCGCCAATCAGGTGCGAGGACCAAGAGAATTGATGTCCGAACTTCGTGGCTACCGCGTCGAGCACCGCTTGCGCCGCGGCAGTGATTTCAGGCCCGATCCCATCGCCGGGCAACAATACTAGTTTTGCATCCATGGATCGCCCGCGTGTGAGGTGGTTGCTCCGAGCCCGGCGGCTTAGCGGACGCAGGACCGCGCGACAAGACCAAATGTCAGGGGAGCAGGAGCAGGAGCAGGACCGGAGGCTGACGCAGACGCGGAATCTGACACTGACGCCGACACCGAAACCGTTGCCGTTGCCGTTGCCGTTGCCGTTGCCGTTGCCGTTGCCGTTGCCGTTGCCGTTGCCGTTGCCGTTGCCGTTGCCGTTGCCGTTGCCGT
>JANQQS010000181.1 GCA_028284955.1 Myxococcota bacterium
CGCTCGAAAATGCTTCGGCATTTCCTCGGTTCGCGGACGCGACGACTGGCCTACCGGCGCTGCGCGATCCTCGGTCCGCGTTTGACACCAGCCTCCTAGCGGAACGATCGGTTCGTGCTTTTCGGTGTTCGGCTATATGCACCGACCGCTTTTGTGGCCGTGCCAGAGATCCGAGGTTTCTTTGACCACGGTCACGTCCAACGGCTTGCAGTTGTTATTCGGCAGAAGTTTGTTTTTGGGAGCCATCACATGGTCGAGGTTCGTCGAACGGCCCTGTGATTTTCCTTTGCGAAGCGGTCTTCATAGTCTCATATTGATGACCATGAAGACCATCTCCGTAAGCGAAGCAAAAAGCTCGCTATCTGAGCAAATTCGCCGGGTACAAAAAGGGGGTACCGTCGTCATTACCGACCGGGGAAGACCGGTCGCAAGGCTGGTCGGAATTGCTTCCGTCCTGAAGGACGCAGACTGGATCGTGGAGCTCGAACGGGAAGGTTTGCTACGGCGGCCCATTGCCGAGCTCTCCGCCGATTTCTTAGCCGGCCCGCGACCAAACGACAGCAACGTTTTAGCCGCCTTGCTCGAAGACCGCGAAGATCGGTTATGAAGTTTTGGGATGCCTCCGCGCTTGTCCCGCTCATCGTGCACGAAGACCGGAGCTCTTCTTCAGAACACACGCTACGAGACGACCCCATCATCGTAGCCTGGTGGGGAAGTACCGTAGAGCTCGCCTCAGCCATCTCTCGTCGAGAGAGAGAGGGCATGACGAGAGCCGACGCCAACCTGGGGCGAACACGTTGTCGCGAACTCGCCGCCGCGTGGTTCGAAATCACGCCGACTGAAGCAGTGAGGTCTCTCGCTCAGCGACTGTTATTGCGGCATCCCCTGCGCGCCGCCGACTCCTTGCAGCTCGCGGCAGCATTGGTCTGGTCACGAGGGTCGCCAGAGCAAAGCGACTTCGTATGCGCGGACAAACGCCTCTGCGGAGCAGCACACGCAGAAGGCTTCCATGTGCTGGAGCTCTAAGCGACACGATCGCGCGGCGTCGCCGAAGCGGTCAACTCCCTATCGGATGCGCCGGCCTAAGCGCACGCAGAAATGCATCGCACGGCTCGCATGGGATTCCGCTGACCTCAAGACGCTCTTCACCTTGATAAAGCAGCAAAGGCCGAGCTTCGGGATAATCTTCTTGAAACGACTTCAGCCCACGCAGGTCGCGCGGCGATACGCGCGACGCGTGCTTCACTTCGATGGCCCAAAACCCCCGTTCCCCATAGACTACAAAATCGACTTCAAGGCCGGCTTTGGTTCTCCAGAAGTAGAGCTGCGCGTCCGAGCCCGAGTAGTCGATCCACGCTCTCAAATGCTGAGCGACGAGCCCTTCGAGGGCATGCCCGGCCATTTCTTCAGGGCGATCGAGAAGGCCTGCAGGACGAATCGAACGGTAGACCCCGGCATCAAACCAATAAAACTTGGGCTGCGCGCTAAGCGTTCGTTTCGCGCGCTTTCGAAATATCGGAATGCGAAACCCGAGCAGCAGGTCTTCCATGATCTCGAGATAGCTCACCACCGTCTTGCGGCTCACTTCGCATTGCCGCGCCACTTCCGCCGCGTTCCACACCGACGCGTGCGAAAAGCTGCTCGCCTCCAGAAAGCGCGCAAAGTTTCCAACATTGCGCACCAGCCCTTCGCTCTGAACTTCTTCTTTTAGATAGAGCCCCACGTAGGCTTTGAGCGTGTCGCGCGGATGCGCGCTGTCCCACACCAGCGGGAGCGTTCCGTATTGAAGCGCGCGCGCGAAATCAAAACGGTCGCCAAGCTCGGCCGCCATAAACGGATGCAGCGAACGGGTGAGCGCTCGTCCCGCGAGCAGATTGACCCCTGAGCGTTTGAGTTTCCTCGCGCTCGAACCGGTCAACGCAAATCGTATTCCTCGCTTCGCTTCAATCTCCTGGTGAACCACATTCAGCAGCGCCGGAACACGCTGAACCTCGTCGATCACAACAATGTTCTTGTCCGGATTTCCCGCAATCAGCTCCTGAAGACGCTCCGGCTTCGCCGAGTACCGACGAAACACCGAAGGGCTCAACAGATCGACCCAGAGCGCATCCGCACAATTCTGCTGAAGCCACGTCGACTTGCCCGTACCTCGAGGCCCAAAAAGGAAGAAATGGGCGTTTGGGTCCCGGAAAAATCGACCTATTGATGCCGTTTTTCCATCCTTTTTTGCCCTCACAATGCCCAATAGTCGACAGCGGCGCGCGCCATGTCAAGGGTTCGCAACACCGAGGCCACGAAGATCAGGGCTGCGCAATATCAAGGCTAGGTCGCGTGGGCCTGACTAGGCCGTGCTCATGGTAAGCACCACTCGGGTCTGACCGGTTCCTTCGATCGGCGGTGAACGGTGCACCGCGCCTTGCCCGTCCGGATGGCGCGCCCCCTTCATCAAAATCACCTCGCCGGGCACGGCGTGACGAACCGCGGCGGCATCTTTCACAATATCTTTGTTCGCGTCGGTGGGGCAGTCCACGGGGCGCCCTAGAGCCGCTCGGGTGACAGCGTGGTCCGGCACCCACTCAGTCCCCGGCCCGACGTAGGTGGTGACGAGTCGGTAGTGCACGTAGTCGACGTGGAACTTTGGGCACTGGTTGGTTCGGATGACTCCAAACGCAACGCGTATGCGGCGCGCGTTCGCAACGTCGGCAAAGCGCGCGACCAGCATCGCGATGTCTCTCGTGAGCCAGTCACGCGCAGGCGAGGCGATGCCTCGCGTCGCGGCCGACAGATCGTAACCTGGCAGCGCGATGATTTTGTCGAAGCGTTCGGGAGCGTGCTTCGCCCATTCCACGAGGTGAGCGCCGAGGCCTGCGGGCAGCTCGCGACGCCAAGATGCGAGGTTTCCCCAGTCGGGGCTTCCCTGGTTGAGGTCTGCGTCCATAGAGCGTTCGCTCCCCCAACTGAGCACGGGATACGGATTGGGCGTCGTCGGCGAGGGAGCAAGCTGTGACTGCATAGGATTTATGTACCGCACGCCCTTTCTTCCTGCAAGCTATTTGCATATAGCGCTCGTACCTAGATACAGGCTGAGATTCGCCGGGGTGTGTTACCCGTAGGCCACCCTTCGGCGGCGACTGAGCACGACGCTCAGCACATGCGCCGCGACAAGCGTAAGACCAGCTGCGATGCTCAGCACGGGCCCTGCATCGTGCACGTCATGCACGCCGTGCGCACCGCGCATCTCGAGCCAGCGCCCCATCCCGAGCCCCAAAATACCGAGCACGAAAAGGCCTGCCAGATAGCGATTGCGATGTCTTTTCCAGCCGATCGCCAGCGCCCACGTGGCGAACAAAATCGCCGACGCGGTAAATCCCCACTCCGCGGCCGGACCCGCTAGCGCTCCCACCCCTAAAGCGGCCAGCACCCCAGGTGCGATGGCGGTGGAGGCACAGTGCACGGAACACACCGCGCTACACACCGCCCCGACTTTGTCGATGCTCCCGGCAGAAACGGGCTCGTCCGGGTTCGTCATGCCAAGCGGTTCGTCATGCCAAGAGTCGTGGTCGCTTCGAGCTCAATTTGTCTCGGTCGGGGGACCGGCGTAGCAGATATGCCCGATGCCGTCATAGAGAGCGTGGTTCGCTCTGAATTGGCCATGTCCGGTGCTTGATAACGGCGAGTCCGTGACGCTGTAGATCGCCCAAGTGAAACTCTTATGGTCGTTTCGTTCTACGACGCCGCGCAAAAAACCTAGCGGCTCGGGTTCGTTGTCCTTGTACGAACACTTGAATTGGTCGGTGAGCAACGTGTGGCCTTCTTCGTAGAGGGTGGAGCGCTCTTCATCCCACAAAGCCGCGCTTTTGAGCATACCTACGACCAGTTCTCGTTCTGCATCGGAGAGCTCACTCTGAGCATCGAGCTGAATAATTTTCTCAGCTTGATCTCGCGTCAAGAATGCATTCGCACCATGATAGAAACCTCCGAAAAACACGACCTTGTGGTCGACGTTCCGAAGCACATCGAGGATGCGCTCAGCCATGACAAAATCTCGACGAACGGCTGTGTCAGGTTCCTTAGCAAGCACCCCGCAAAACGGGCTGTCTTTGTGGAACTGGTCAACGTCAATCGCGAGCACTTTCATCCCAAGCTCCGATGCTCGCTGGATCAACCCTAAAATGCCCGGTCGAAGAGTCATGGTGTCGTCGAATTTCCCGCATGTATCACTCGTGTTGGGACGGCCGGCAAGAATACCGTCGATGCAGGGTTGATGCTCAACGGGGAGCTCAACCGTCAAATGCGTAAACCCTCGAGTGCGAAAACCAGGTAGCGCGTCTCGAAAAAGATTCCGTACCCACACGTTCGACTGCGCAAGCTTTTTGAACTCGAGTAGTCGACGACCGGCAACCGAATCGTCGGCCTCAGCAAGAAACTCAGTGGCTTGCTGTTCGACGATCTCCACGTGTTCTTCGCCAAGGAAAACAAATCGAGTATCCGTGGGAACCGAGGATACGATCTGGTCAGCCGACAACGGCGTGAAGTCTGTAATGGCCGATCCCTGGCAGATGGAGCGGATTCTACCGCTCTTGATTTCGTCGGAGTCGCGCGTCTCCACTTGCGCAGCGCACCCCACCCCGATAACGGAAATCAAACCTACGAACGCAAGCGATCGAGCACAAAAAAACAGCATTGGTGTATCCATCTGCCACAGAAACGATGATGTCGACGACAACGGACACCACTCGCAGCGGCGCTGGCTCATGCGAGCAAAATACGTGCCTTCGAGCTTAGATGATCTTCGCTCTCCACCGGGAAACCGGCTCGAACGACTGAAAGGTGACCTGGAGGGTTGGTATTCGATTCGAATCAATGCGCAATGGCGAGTCACCTTTCGTTTCGACAGCGGCAACGCCTACGAGGTGACGGTGGAGGATTATCATTCATGAAGTTCAAACGCTTCTCAGAGCCTTTTCATCCGGGAGAAATCCTGCTCGAGGAGTTTCTTCAGCCAAAAAGCCTGTCTCAACGAGCCTTTGCTCAGCAGATTGGGTGGTCCCCCCGAAAACTGAATGAGATCATCAAGGGCAAACGCGCAGTCACCGCTATGTCGGCCATTGAACTGAGCGAAACGTTGAAAACCAGCCCAGAGTTCTGGCTCAATCTGCAGCAAATGTGGGATCTCGCTCGAGCGTACGAACTGCGCGACGCATCCTAGTGTAGAGCACTGATCTTTTGGCCTGATTGCGAGTTTACGATCAATGATGTCGTAGAGCGGCGAGTTCTTCGTGCATCCCTTATTCTCGTCATTTCGCCGACGCGCGATCCGCAGCCTTTTGCAGCACCTTCCGCGCGACGGCAGCCGCATGATGGGCTCCGGCCGCGTCGCCGAGTAGCTCGCGCCCAGGCCAACGCGAATCCACGTAGAGCACTTGATGCCAGCGATCCCACGCGAAACGTAGCGGCGCATTTTTCCCGTTGACGTCGACGTCGACCATCACCGGCCACAGGGCCTCGGTGCGCTCTTTCCCGCGATCAGACACGATGACGTAGGCGGGCTCCTGAATCTCAGCGTAGCGAACGCGCATGGTCGCTTCCTTCGGATTATCGCAATTTATTTGCTTTTGCAAGTTGTTTGCATATAAGCAACCTTTGCATATAAACAATCGTAGAGCAGTGGGTTCTCCATGGCATACACCAGGGAGGCACCGTTACGCGAATGGCCTCTGATCTGAGCCGAAGACGTGTCTTGCGCAATGGACTCGCGGCAGGTGCGCTGCTGGGCGGGGGTGCGCTGGGTGGACTCGCGCTTCGAAACCGGGGTTGCGAGAATCGCGTCGACATGCAGACAGGTCGCGCCCAGTTGCGGGCGGACCCCAAAGGGATTCTCGACCTGCCCGCGGGCTTTCACTATCGAGTGCTGCAAAGACATGGCGACCGAATGAGTGACGGCTTTCGGGTTCCCGCCGCGCCTGATGGCATGGGTTGCATCCCCATGAAGGTGGACGGCGCGAACGCGTGGGTCCTGATGCGCAACCACGAGCTCAAGGAAAGGCCAAGCCTCGATGATGAGGCAGGCGCCTTGCACACTGGTCAAGCTACGCCGTCTGAAACCTATCGACCCGAACACCGAAATCTTGGTGGCGTGTCTCGATTGGTGATCGACCCACAAACGCTCGCCGTACGAACGAGCAACCTCGTGCTCTGGGGCACGCGACTCAACTGCGCGGGCGGCGTTGCGCCAGGAGGGTGGCTGAGCTGCGAAGAGGCTGTGGAAAACGGCCACGGCCACGTGTTCTTTTGTGACGCCCGCGCGGCAAGCATACAGAGCCCACAACCGCTGCTCGCCTACGGCCGCTTTCGGCACGAGGCAGCCGCGTTCGACTCTGCAACTGGGATTTGCTACCTCAGCGAAGACCGCCCCGACGGGTGCTTCTATCGCTTCGTTCCCGATGCCCCCCGACGGAGTCTCTACGTTGGTCGTCTGCAGGCGCTTGCCATCGAGGGCGCTTCAAAGATGCACATGGCAACGGCCGAGAGAGGCGATACGTTCGCGGTTCGCTGGGTGGATCTCGATGCCCCGAACCCTACGAGCGATACGCTTCGGGAAGAAGCCGCCGACAAAGGCGCAGCGTGCTTTCGTCGCGGCGAAGGACTTTGCCTCGTCGCAGAAGCCAAAAGCGCACCAGCCCAGGTGGCGCTTTGTACGACCTTGGGCGGTCAAGCCGATCAAGGCCAAGTCTTCGTACTTGCAGCCTCTGGCGAGTCGATCGCTGTCCTCGCTTCGTCATCCGCAGAGCAGCGCATGAACATGCCAGACAACATTGTGCTCGCGCCGTGGGGCGATTTACTCTTGGCGGAAGACAGCTCAAAAACCTGCCACCTACAAGGCCTCAGGCTTGACGGGACGCTCTACGACATCGCGCGCAATGCCGCGACGGGAAAAGAGTTCGCCGGCGTATGCTGCGCGCCGGACGGGCAAACCGTCTTCGTCAACATGCAAAAGGAAGGGCTCACGGTCGCGATTCGAGGACCCTTCGCTCAACTATCGAAGAATAGAAGGCGGACAACACAGCGTTCGGCGTAGCGGTTCCAAAAACGACGACCCCGCTTAGCCTTCGCCCTGCGTTTTCGCAGCACCCCGTCCGCCATGGACATCGAACGAGTCATCGCGGGGTTACGACGTCACGAGACAAGCGCGCAGCGTTTGTTCAAGGGTGTCTGCATTCGGAGGCCGCTTGCTCTCGATCACAATTTCTAGTCGCGAGTCCTTCCGGTCGCCGCGTTGCGTCACCTCTTCGATGCCATCGGCAAAGTTGAAGCCCTTCCATCCCTCATTGGTCCGTAGCACCGCCTTGATTCGGCGGGCGCCTGGCAATTGAGCCAGCTCCCGAAGCCAGCGCGACACCTGCTGGGCGTCAAAGACGAGCCCGTCCCAGCAGATCCAGCCCATCGTGGATGCCGCGGGCGAGCAATGAGAGCGCTGCACGATCGGCTGTGAGGCGTCGCAAATGAGCTCCACCGCCTGCTCCTGGGCAACTGTGTCATGTTCGTGAGCTTCGTGATGCTCAGGGTTGGTTCCAGGCGGGTGGTCGCTCCCGAGGAGGGTCGCACCTCGGTCGGCAACCAAATCAAGAAACTCCGGCGCGACACGCCCCTTCTCGATCTGTCCGACGAATCGTTTGACGGGTCGAAGCGCGTTCGCCCACGAATAGAAAGAGCCAAGCTGGTCCGCGGTCGCGAGATCGGAACGGCCCGCCAGCAGGACATCCGCCGCCTCGATTTGATCCTGGACTTCCTCGCGGCTCGTAGCCTCATCGAGGCGGCAGGGATCGAGAAGGCACACCACAGAACGTACATCCACGCCTTCACTGAATCCGGGTCGGCCGAGCGTGCCCAGGATTCCCGATGCCGTAGCCAACCCCGTCGGTTCGATCAGCAATCGATCGGGACGCCGCTGGAGCAAACGCATCAGCGACACTTCGAACATAAACGCGGCGCTGCAACAGATGCAGCCGCCGGCAACCTCTCGAATCTCCACGCCAGGGGTCGCCCCAGATTCGGCGGTGGGCTGCATCAACGCAGCATCCAACCCGACCAGCCCATACTCATTCACCAGCACGGCCCACCGCTCGTTCGTAGGTCGATGCTCGAGCAGATGATTGATCGCGGTCGTCTTCCCGACCCCGAGAGGTCCCGCGATAAGGTTTACAGGAATCCGCCGGAAGGCCTTTTTGTTTTTTTCAGGCACGCTCCGTCAGCGTAGGCAAACGATTGCCTGATGCAAGCCGCTTGCATCACAAAGACCTCGCTGCAACGACCTGGCGCGCATCACCACTCGGTGTGCACGTGGGGATAGCCCCGAATCGCTTCGTCTCGTGTCACCAGTGTTGCCCCAAAGCGTCGGGCCAACGCCACGATGATCCGATCTGCTGGGTCGCGATGAAAATCACCCGCTGGCGCGCGATGACAGCTTATTGCAAGTGACTTGCGCATACGCTATGAAGCTCCCTCGGTTCGCAAAACCTCGCACAACGCAGGTCTTCGCTCCGCTTCAGCGACACATGGCAGGAAAAGGATCTCAACATGTTTCGATGTGAATTGTGTGCAATCGTTCCTGAGTTCAAAGGACGCGGTCCCCGTGTATCTCGCCCGGGAGAGAAGTGCGTCATGGTCGCGACCGAGCAACGCCCTGCAGAATACCCAAGTCGGTCAAAAGCCCATCGAGTGCGCGTAGGTAGGAAGCCAAAATTCTTCGACGATCCAGGCGGGGCCGGGTACGAAATCGCGAAAGAAGTCAAGGCCTGCACGCAGTGCGCAGCGGAGTATGCGACCATGCAGAAAGATGCGGAAGAAGCCGCGTACGGAACCTCGCGGTCACTTCACGTACTCGCTTAGATGGACAGCCGCATACCGGCAGATGGACAGCCGCATACCGGCCACAGGCATCTCAATCCCCGTCGACCGTCATCACTGCCGCGACATTCGCCACAAGCCACGCGGACGCAGCGAACAACTGCAACCAATCCCCGGTGGAGCTGATGCCGTAGGCGAGCACGCTTGCGATCCAGCAGAGGCTGGCAATCGTTTGTCCGAGCCATTCGATGCGCAGCGCTCGGGCGAATCGGCTTCGCACCGGACCCGACACGACGACTTCGTCATTCCCCGTTAACATACGCATTCCTCTCCGCAGCAGGAGAGGTCATCCAGGTACATGCCCCACCTGCGGTAGTATGCCTCGAGGTCGTCCGTCGGTAGCCCGAGCGAGGTGGCGATGGCTTTGGCGACAATGGCAAATCGTTGTCGATATTTGTAGATAAAGCAGAAGACGTGATTGTCGTGACGAACCGTCGGGCCACAGAGAAAGAGCCCTGGCACGATGGTGGATTCGTCGTTCTCGCTGAGCAGCGGAAAGCCATCTTCGCGTCGCTCAAAAAAATCCTGGACGAACTTGAGACTCCCTTCGAAACCGCCGGCGAGTAGCGGCTTCGACTTCGTGTGAAATCGCTGCCCTTCAAGTGCCGCGACTTCGTACCCGTCATCTTCGGCGGTCACCGAGACAATGGGCATGTACGGAAACAGTTCCACGTGCTCGACAAACCGGCTTTGGCGCATTCGTTCAAGTGAGTAGGTAGATAGCGCAACACTGGGGTCGGAAGTCTCAGTCTTCCACGGGCAACCTCTGTCAAACATGCGTACTCGTTTGCCCCGAAGCGCGAGGTGGTACGCCGCGTCGACGCCGCTTTCGTAACCACCCACCACGACGAAATCGTCACCTTCAAGATCTTCGTAGCTGGCAATGGTCGCGGTATGGTGACAGAGCGCGCTGCCCGCGAACCCATTCAGACGTGGATATTGGAACTCGCCAGCGGCCCAAATCACATGCTTGGCGTGCAAGGTCTTATCGGATGTGTCTATGTGAAAGCTGTCGCCATCGTTGGTGACTCGCTCTACATCGGTATGCTCGAATACCGGCAGGTCAAAGATTTTCGCGACTGCGCGCAAGTGCAGCGCGTACTCTTTTCCCGTCGGATGTTCGAGCTCCAAGCTGAACGCGGGCGAGACCCCGATCGCAATCGAATTCAAATCGAGCATGCCAACCGAGTTGGTGGGAAACGAGGGCGTGATGAAGCGAGTCTCGGCTGGCCACAAGTCGAACGATGCGCCGACCGTATGACGTTCCACCACGACGAAGTTATCGATACCTGCGTGCCGGAGCGACGCCGCAGCACCCACGCCTGCAGCACCGCCACCGACGACGATCACATCGTAGACGTTATCGCGGGCGCCGATCACGCAGAACCCCCAGTCATCTGCAGCTCCGGAAAGGGATTTTGGAACTTTGCCCAGGTCTTGCTGTCGGCGGAGGCAAGGCGCTTCTCGAGCAGACATGCGTCCAGGCGAGCGCGCATCGCCGCTTCGTCCATCTGCTGGCCGATGAACACGAGTTGCTGAGCGCGATCGCCGAAGCGAGGATGCCAATTGGGCTGCTCATCGGGACGCGGTCCTCCGGAGACCCAGCGGTCGCGAGGCACCGCCGCCCACCACATCCCCGCGGCGTTCACATTGCTGACGCCGCCGGCTTGCGCCCACTCGTATGCGATCCGGTGGTCCGCGGCGACCCAGAAGAAGCCTTTTGAACGGAGCACCCCGCGCCAGTTCTCGTCGTTGTGAAAGAAGGCCCACAGTTTCTCCGCATCAAAGGGCTGCGATGTTCGGTAGGTGAAGCTCGAGATCCCGTATTCCTCGGTCTCCGGCGTATGCTCTCCTTGGAGCTCTCGAATCCAACCAGCGGAGCTTTCTGCTTTCTCGTAATCGAAGAGGCCCGTGTCGAGCACGCTTTCTAGCGGGACGCGACCACGCGTCGCCATGAGGATCTTCGCGCCAGGGTTCAGCGCCTTCACAATGGCCTCGACCTCGAGAGCCTGCTCTTTGCTGACGAGGTCGAGCTTGTTGAGCACGATGACGTCTGCAAATTCAATCTGGTCGATGAGCAGATCGGTCACTGTCCGATGATCTTCTTCGCCCAGCGACTCACCGCGGTCCTGAAGCGCCTCGGAGGCGTTGTAGTCCCGTAGGAAGCTCGCCGCGTCCACGACCGTAACCATCGTGTCGAGGCGCGAAACCTGACTTAGACTCACGCCATTCTCGTCTTCAAACGTGAAGGTTTGCGCGACGGGAATGGGCTCAGAGATGCCCGTCGACTCGATGAGCAAGTAGTCGAATCGCCCTTCTTGAGCCAGGCGCGAAACCTCGGCGAGTAGGTCGTCGCGCAAGGTGCAACAGATGCAGCCGTTCGACATCTCGACGAGCTTCTCTTCGGTCCGCGAGAGTTCCGCCCCCCCTCGTTCCACGAGCGCGGCGTCGATGTTGACCTCGCTCATGTCATTGACGATCACCGCAACCCGGCGCCCTTCACGGTTGTTGAGCACCTGATTGAGCAGCGTCGTCTTTCCCGCGCCGAGGAAGCCTGACAGCACGGTGACGGGAAGGCGCGGAGCGTCGGTCGATCGGAGGTCTTCCATGGGTCTCCCGAAAGCTAGGGGCGAAACTGTGTTCGCGATCGAACTGCTTCTGCAAACCAGTTGCAGAAAGTCTATATAAGCAAACGGCTTGCATATGCAACCTCATGCCCATAACTTTTCGCACGCCGCGGCCGTTCGGTGACTCTTCCGCGACGACTGCTCCCACGTCGCCGCCGGGAAGCATTTCGTGGTGCTCCGTCGATGCCCTAGCGTTTTCGCACCCTTTGCTTCGGAGCGCTGTCCTTCCCTTTCGTTTGCGCAGCAAGGCAATCGGGGCAGTCGCCGATCAACTGCATCTCAGCGGTGTTTAGCGATTGGCCCCAGCGTCGATCAATGGGGCCAGCGAGTTTCGCCTTCGGCAGGCATTCCACCGCGCCGCAGATTCGGCATGAGAAATGAGGATGAAGGTGCAGATCGTCATCCTCGCCTCGAGCTTCATAGCGGCTAACACCGTTGACTTTACTTGCGATGCGCGCCAGGCCGAATTCTACAAGTTTGAGAAGATTCCGGTAGAGCGTGGCTTGGTCCCAGTTCTCCGTGCCAATCGCTTCGACCACTTCGGTATGAGACAACGGCTTCTTAGAAGTCGAGAGCAATCGCAGCACCGCAACGCGAGGCGCTGTCGCACGAAGACCGACGTCATGAATTCGCTGTTTTGCGTCGTCGCGGGTGATGTCGTCCATACCGCTAGCACACTAGATGCTGGCGCTTGCAGGTGCAATCACATCCTAGAATTTTCGCGAGTTTATGCGGTCGTTTTGCGCGCTTGATTGTTTGTGCAACTGACTTGCGTCAGTACCCGGCGCCCGCGAACCCAGATCAGCTCAATCGGCCCGATCGACCCAGCCAGCCCGATCAACTCAGTCCGATGGTGGCATCCATGTCAGGGAGGAGTGATGAAGCGAGATCAGCACTTTCCCCGACAGCTTGTGATAAGCGAACGTGTAGTCGGCGCGGGTTGCATCGCCGTTTCCTTTGACAAAGGTGTAATGGCCCATGTCTTTGTAGCCTAGACCCCCTGCCTTAAGAATCGGCCCCACGGCACTTTGAAAGTCTACGTGCTTCCATCCGTGGTTCAAAAACCCGCCGTCGTGAGGGTAGTCCGCGTCACCTCCCACGAAGTAGGAGCGCGCCCCTGCCTCATCCAAACGAATCACATCCGCCAACGTGGGTTTGAAGAGCAACGGTTCATCGGGCGAACCAAAGTCATAAAGCCCAAGAAGTGTCTCTACGTCTTGATCGATGACGGCCTTGGCCCACGATCGCTGCGCGTTGATCACTTCCGCTTTTGTCATCTTTTCGAATTGTCTCACGCCGACCTCGCCAGGTTCAGGGGATCGACAAGGACCATCGAGGAGGTTTGCCGGTGAGTCAAGCATGCTCCACCACTTTAATCGCCTGACCCAGGCTGTTTGCGTCGGCCATCGGCTCGCTCTAGGCCTCCGGGTATGAACCGGAAGGCTTTCGCCCTCGTCGCCGCCGCCGAGGAGCATCGGCAGAACAACGCAAAGCACCGCCCGAGCCGGGAGGAGGCGGAGGAAGCCGTTCGGACGCTCCTACGATGGGCTGGCGAAGACCCCACGCGCGAGGGTCTTCGGGGCACCCCTGATCGGGTCGTTCGCTCGTACGAAGAGTTCTTCGCGGGCTACGCGGAAGACCCCGTCGAGATTCTCAGCCGTACGTTCGACGAGACCGCCGGCTACCATGAAATGGTCTTGCTGAAAGGCATCCGTCTCGAAAGCCACTGCGAGCACCACATGGTGCCCATCATCGGCGTCGCGCATGTGGCGTACTTGCCTCAAAGCCGGGTCGTCGGCATCAGCAAGCTCGCACGCGTCGTCGAAGCGTTTGCGAAGCGCCTGCAGATTCAGGAAAAGCTCACCGCCGAAATCGCCAACGCCATCGACCTAGTGCTCGAACCTCGGGGCGTGGCCGTGGTCATCGAAGCGTCGCACCAGTGCATGACAACCCGCGGTGTACACAAACCCGGCGTCGACATGGTCACCTCGCGCATGCTTGGTGACTTTCGCGAACACGCCGAAACGCGACGCGAGTTCCTCGCGCTTATTGGCAAGAGCTAGCGTCAGCGAACCCACACGACGGCAGCCGGCTCATCCACGGATGGGCAAGGTAAGTGTACGAGTCGCAGGCGCAAGAAGAGCGAGTGTAAGAATTGCAGGACCGCTACCGTCAACGTCGATAGAAGCCCAAACGGAGGGCTCTGCGCGAAGGAGGTAGCGATGCAAAAGGAATGTGAGTGTGCATGCAAACAGTGCCCGAGCCCGTGCTCGTGTGAGTGTTCGACAGCGCGAGACGGCAGCTGTTGTTGCGGAAAAGACTGCACCTGCGGAGACGACTGTCGCTGCGAACCGTCCTGCGGCTGTCCAACCGCGAAGTAGAAACCAGTAGTTGGCTCGCACAGGATCAACGCCGACGAAAAAAGCAAGCCCCTTCCATTTGCAAGCTGTTTGCATTTGAACTAGCGTCGCTCTCTCGGCCGCGGCGGCCGAAGTGGTGAAGAACCATGAATATCGAGGAGCGACATGGAACGAAATAGCAAACAGTCGTTTGCGTGGGCGTTGATCCTTTGTGTGGCTTCGGTCGGATGCGGCGATGAAACCGGCGGAGAGCTCGAGCAAGACATCGACCCGAATGCAGCGGAACCAACGACGCCGGACGGTCAAGCAGGCTCGGATGATCCCGCGGATGGCGTAGTGGACGTGGGCGAGCAATCGTGGGGCCGACTGCTCGTCGGCAACGGCGCGGCAGACGCCACAACGGTGCCCGTCGTGGACTTAGACGATGCATCGCTCGCTGAGACATTAGAAGTATCCGGACCCTCCCGGGTCTACGCCAGCACGTCCAGCCGCTACGGGTACGCGGTTCAGACAAGCGCCAACGCGGTCGACGCCATCGACCCTGGGCTTGTGTTTGTGAGTCACCTAGACCACTACCACCTCGAAGACGGCGACCCTCAAGTGATCGCAGACGAAGTGTTCTCGATTCGATGCCCCACGCCGATTCATTTCGTCGCGCATGACGAATGGGCAGCTGCCTTTTGCGATGGCGACGGCGTCGCCCATGTGTTCTCCGAGCGATCTATCGGCGCCGATCTAAGAATGCTCGAGGTCCCGAGCGGACGAAGCCATCACGGAGTCGCGCTGGTGACTTTGGGTGCAATCTTGGTTTCGGAGCCTGACCCCGACGACGAAACCAACCGGCTGCCGATCGGCATGCGAGCGTACGGCCTGGATGGCACCCCGGGCGAGGTATTTGCCGAATGCCCCGGGCTCCACGGCGAAGCATCCAACGACGAGAGCGCATGCTTCGGCTGTAGCGATGGCGTCATGTGCCTGAGCCAGAATGGCGACGATCTCGAAGCAACCAAACTCCCGAACCCCGACGGCACGCTCACCGGCGTGCGCGTCGGCCGAATGGTGGTCGCGCATGGCGATGGTCCCTTCGTGGGCAACTGGGGCCCTCAGGGCGTGGCGATCCTCGATCCCTCAGATGGGACTTTTGAACCATTGTCGCTGGGGGAAGATATTCTTACCTTCGCCATCGACGAGAAGGGCGAATACCTCGTTGCGCTCAGCGCGGCCGGCAACCTGCTCAAGGTCCATTTGGAAGACCGTGAAATCAAGGAGACCCTTGCCATCATGCCTGAGTTCGTCGTCGAACCAGGCCACGGTCAGCGGCGCCCCGCACTCGCGGTGAGCTTCGCCCGGGCCTACGTCGTCGACCCGCGCATGCCAAGCGTGATCGAGGTCGACTTGGCAACCTGGGAGGAGACCGGACGAACGCTTGCGCTTCCAGACGGCGGCGAGTACCACAGCCTGGCGCTGGTGGCGCAGCCGCCCGAAGGGGCACGCCCGGGCGAGAAATCGAAACCTGACTCGAACAATACAAGCCAGTAGCCGGGCTCGAACGACCACGACTCCGAGCTACCGGACATGAACGCGGCGTCGCCTGGCTCGCTCAGGCACGTCGCGTTCGTGCAGTGGAGATCGTCGACGATGTGTGGACGCTATGGGGCGCTCCCAATAGGAATGTGGGCGACCACGATGGTCGGGTTTGGATCGCTTTTCGCGGAGCCCCTTGCGGCTCCCGTCGCGGCGCAAGACGCCGCAGAATCGTTTCAGCCCGACGCGGGTCCCGAATCCGATCCAGAGGCCGACTCCAAAGCCGAAGCCGAAGCTGAACCAGAACCAGAACCCGGAACCGAGCCCAACTCCGACGCTGAGACAGAACCCGACCCAGAACCCGAACCAGAAGCTGAACCAGAAGCTGAAGCCGAGCCGAATCCCGGTGCCGATCCTGGTCCCACCGCCGATCCCGAACCAGAACCTGATCCCGAACCTGAAACCGCTGCCGATCCTGAAACAGAAACCGCCGCCGAGTACTCACCCGACGAAGACTATGAATACGGCGCAGTCGCAGAAGTAGAAGCGGACATCGAAGAGAAAAAGCTCGCTGCACCAAGCGACTTCGACATACAGCTCGGAGCCCTGGCGCGGGTGCCTCGAGCCGATGCCCAATCGATGCTAACGCTCACTCCGGGCGTATTTCTCAGTCAACACGCCACCACCGGCCACACCGCGGGCATGTTCTTGCGAGGGTTCGACGCCGCGGAAGGCGAAGACTTGGAAGTCACCGTGGAAGGTATCCCGCTCAATGAAGTCTCTAACGCGCACGGCCACGGCTATACAGACACCGGTTTTGTGATGCCGGAGCTCGTGCACGGATTGCGGGTCATCCAAGGCCCCTTCGACCCGGCCCAAGGCGATTTCGCGGTCGCGGGCAGCGTGGACTATCGCCTCGGGCTTGAGGAGCGCGGCGTGCACGCGAAAGCAGGCTACGGCCGATTCGGGGAGCGACGCGCCGGGCTCTGGTGGGGCCCGAAAGGACAATCGACGGGCACGCTTGCCGGATTGAACCTCCACGCGGGGGATGGATTCGGGCCAAACCGTGCCTTCGAGAACGGCAGCGTCCTCGGTCAATACGAGGGCACGGGCCGGAATGCGGAGCTTCGCTATCGAGTGCTCGCGTTCGCCAGCGCTGCGAGCTGGGACACGGCGGGGGTGGTGCGTCAGGATGATTTCGAGGCGCGGCGGCTACCTTGCGAAAACGACCGTGATAGCCAGTTGTTCTGTCTCTACGACCCCAACCAGGGCGGCAGCAGCCAGCGCGTCGGGGTCAGCAGCTCGGTTGCCTGGCGCTCACCTAACCAGCTGATTGACGCACGAGTGTTCGCTCTGGGCCGCGGTCTCGAGATCCGCGAAAACTTCACGGGCTTCAACAACGACCCGCGCACCGATGGCGGGGCCCAGCGCGGCGACCTCGCAGAGCAGCGCTACCAGGCGTTGACGGCCGGCCAGCGAACCACGTACCGGCAGCAGTTTCGAGGCCTCGGCCGTGAGCAGGAGGTCGAGGTAGGAAGCTACCTTCGCTTTGACCAAGTCGACACCCGGACCGACCGCCTTCGCGATGAACTCGGGGTCCCCTACCGCACAGACTTCGATCGAGAGATTCAACAAGTCAACCTCGCGGGCTACATCAACGGCAACCTCGCGCTGCTCGACTGGTGGGATGTGGTGGTCGGAGTTCGGCTTGACTACTTTGGCTACCAGGTCGAGGACAACAACTTTCCCACCGAAGACCGCATTGGCGAGCGTTTAGGCCGCGCGACGTCGACAGCAAACGGCTTTGCGGTCCAACCACGGGGCAGTCTGCGCTTTCGCTTGGTGAAGGACCTGACCTACTTCATCAGCGGGGGATGGGGCGCGCGGTCGAGCGATGCGGCAGCGCTATCGGAAGGCGAGTTTGCGCCGTTTGCTCGCGTGGTGGCGACCGAAACGGGGCTCATCTGGGCCCTTCAAGGCCAGAGCCGCAACAGGCATGCATTCGAAACTGCATTCGAAACTTGGGACCTCGAGTGTCGCGCATCTGCGTTTTTCACTCGCGTCGAACAAGACCTCGTGTTTGATCCAGTCGCAGGGCGGAACTCGCTCGTGGGGCCCACCCACCGAATGGGCGTGATGGGGTACGTCAAAAATCGCCTTGCGTCCTGGCTGAGCCAGCAAGCCTCGGTGACCTACACCGAAGCGCGGCTGGCCACCGGCGGCTTACGCGGCAGCGAGCTGGTTCCGTTCGTGCCTCGTTGGCTGCTTCGTTGGGATGTGGCCGCCACGCACTACTTCAAGATGCGCCGTCAGGCCTTTCTCGTGGGCGCCGGGTTTGGTTTGTCCCATGTGGGTCGACGGCCGTTGCCGCTCAGTGAGTTTGCCCAGCCCTTCACCATCGGTTCGGCTTCCGTTACCGCGCGCTGGCGCTGGCTCGAGCTTGGCGTGCGTGCTGAAAACCTTTGGAACGTCCGTTATCGGGCGGCTGAGTTTAACTACCCCTCGAACTTCGACGGCCCGAGCGCACCCACTTCTTCTCTACCCACGCGCCATTTTGCGGCTGGGCCGCCGTTCACCGCGCTCGCCGAGCTGCGCTTGCACTTCGACTTCGAAGGTTCAAAAACACCTCGTCAATAAACGCCGGCTTCTGAAACCAAGGCAATCATCCCATGCGCCACGCTTCGCGACACATTCTGAGGTCACACATTCTGCGACTCCATCGCGCTCTCGGCACACGTTGCGCTCTGCGGACATGTTTGCTCGCCGCTACGCTGTCTGTGCTCGCGGCTACCCTGTCGAACGCCTGCGTCGACTCAACACCGGGGGAACGCGTTGATGTCCCTGTGGCCTTGGCCGCGCCCAACAGCGCCGACGAAAGCCCCCAAACATCCGGCCTGCAGACATTCACCGTCGGAGAAGAGGGAACCTGGCGCGTGCAGCTGACCGCGGCGGAGGTCGTTATCACGCGGTTGTCGGTATACGCCCCGCCATCAACGCAGGTGGCGGGTTGGAGGCCGTGGCGACTGAGCCGAGCTCATGCCCATGCCGGAGACGACAATCTCGAAGGCGCAGCCTTATTGGCCGAGCTGCGGACCGCGAATACAGTCGATCCGCTCACTCCATCGCCCGGGGATCTGGGGCTCGCATCCGGACGCAGCGGCGAGGTCGACAAAGTGTCGGTGTCCTACGGCGCGCTTGCCTCGAGCGAGGGCGACGATCCCGTCCATCTTCGAGTCAAGGGAAACGCCAGCGACGGATCTCGCTCCGTAGAATTCGAAGCTCACGGGTCTCTCCCTGAAACGCCGCTCGGCCAACGCCTCAATGCGATCTCGCTCAACGGGCCTCGTCAACTCACCCGAGAGACAACCTTGCAATTGCGATTTCTTCCCGAAGTTTGGTTCGCCCAGGTCGATTTCGACCAGGTCGCGGCGCTGGCGCCAGACCGCGACGGAGTGCGGCGCCCGACAAGCGCCGACCAAATGACCGTGGCGCTGTCCCTCGGGCTACGAAACCCACAGGCGCTACTTGCCGAACTCGTCGCCACCGAGCCCGAACAATCATCTCGGAGGTAAGATGTTTCCCCGTAACGCTTCTCATCATCACAAACATGCATGTCATCGCAAACGCGTATGGCTCTGCGGGCTAGCTTGGATTGTCTGCGGGTCCGGCTGCAGCGGAACAGCAGAAGAAGTGGCCCTGGGTATCGGCGGCAATGATGAGGGCACCCTTGTCATTCGCGCGCACGGAGGCGTCGAGGCTCAAGAAGGAATCGATTCGAGCGTGTTCTCCGATGGCTATGCGGTGCGCTTTGACAGCGTGCTGCTGTCGATTACCGCCTTCTCGCTCGGCCACAGCGAGGGCGGCCGCAATGACGGCAACACCGCAGACCTGGATGTTTCGCCCACTGTCGTCGAGCTGGTTCCCATGCCCGCCGATCTCTTTCGTTTTGAAGGCCTCGCGGCCCGGCGCTGGGATCTGCTTGGCTGGCGAATCGCGCCTCCCCCAGAGGATGCGGTGGTGCACTCTTCGGCAGAAGCCGAAGCTGTCGAGCAAATGCAGCAGAATCGCTGGTCGAGCCTAATGCGCGGGCAGCTTATTGCCCCAAGTGGCGAACGGTATGAATTTTCGGTTGGGTTCCCGCTAACCATCGATTATCTCGACTGCGTGTCCGGCACGGATGGCGGCTCGGGCATTGTGGTGCCTCGCAACGGCGTGGCCGAGGGAGAAATCACCTGGCACCTGACCCATGCGTTTTTTGATTCCTTCGCCGAAGAATCGAAACTTCGCGCCGAATCGTGGGTTGCGAGCGCCAACGATCAATCGTTTATCGACAACGCAGCGCTCGCAACGCAGCAGCTTGCAAACCTTCGCGATCGCGATGACGGCCTACTCCTCGACCCGACAACCAAGCTTCCCGTCGTCTACATCACGGCCGGCGACGAAGCCATTTCGACCCTGGAAGAGTTCGTGACCCGCGCCCGCTTCGGCCACTTCAACGGCCTCGACGGCTTCTGCCAAACCGAAGTCAGCGAATAACGCTCAGGCCAAAAGGCCACTGCTCTACGGTCGATACGCGGGGTCTTGCGCTAATACAAAACGATCGAACTCAAACCCATCTTCGCGCATCGAAAACATGACGTCGTGGACTCCGGCGGAAGGCACTTCGATGGTGATGGTTCCGTCGCGGCCGCAAGGCCCCGCCGAATCTCGCTGCGCGTTGCTCCATGCCCACTTTCCGCGACTGCCGCACCACTGCATTCGTTCGCCACTCGAAGGCCAAGTTCCATCGATGCCCACATGAATGCCGTTGTCCTCGGTTCCCGTGCTCAGCGCCCGTGCCCATACGAAATACCGGCCCGGGGTGGAAAACCTTACTTCGTAGGTCAATACGGGCCCCTGACCGCCTCCACCGAAGAAGTTGGTACCTCTGGTCAATTGGTCGTCGTGGGTGACCCGAGTATCGGGCAAGCCTTCGAGATAAGCACCTCCGCTCGCGCCGTCGAAATGTGGCGGGTCCGGATCGGGGTTGACCCTGGGGGCGTTGCCGTCGCGAAAGACAACCCACGTGCGCGGAGTACCCTGTTCGTCGTTGTTCGTGAAGTCTTCAGCTTCAATGTCCACAATCCCGTTTCGCTCTTCGTGCATTTGGCCCGGGGCGGGGGGCTCGGATGCGTCTCGAGCGCCGCCGTCGTTCATGGCCGAGGTAGATCCGTCTCCGTTTGACCCATTCTCATTCGACCCACTCCCGCTCTGTCGTGCTCCGCTCGATCCAGACGCGTTCGAACCACCTCTGAGCGACCCTGAATCCCCTTCGTCCATCGCTGCCATCATGGATTCATCGCCGCAGCCCACCAGCGCCGCGCACAGCGCCACGATACAACCACACCTGGTCCGATTCATCCCAGTCCAATCAAGCCCTGCCCAATCAAACCTTGTCCAATCGAACCCGGTACAACCCCAAAGAGCACTTCGACGTCCCACAGCTGCCTCCTCGAAAATATCGTTCGTCTATGCAAGCAAGAACGACGCATCGCCCTCTGACGCAACACCACTTCGTTCACCGATCCGCGCGTCGATGCCGTATCCCGAGAGCACGGCGTTGTAGAGGTCGGTGCAGTTGATGCGGCGATCGGTAAAAAAGCCCGAGCGGAACCGGCCGCCGCCGCCCGCAACAGCATGGAAGGCATTGTTCTTGCTGTGATTCCATCCGTATTCCGTGCCTACGACGACGCATGAATTGTCAAGCACGGTTTTCCCGTTCGATTCGAGATGGTTGTTGTCGTCGAGCTGTGAAAGAAAGTAGGCGATGTTTCGTTGCGCGAGATGCTGAGTCAGCCGCGCGTGCTCGCGCTGATTGTCGTGAAAGTAGCTATCGTGCTGCGAGTTTCCGGGGAAGTTCGTCGAGCTCCCGAGCGCCTGGTAGGTGCCTTGAAAGTTGGTATGACCGCCAGCCGATTCGAACATCAGATTGCCGTAACGAACGAGATCGCAGCGAAGGGCGGCCACCCAAAGATCTGCGTGCAACCGAAACACCCGCTCGAAATCCTGCCAATCGATGGCCGGCGCGCCGGATCCAGTGCCGTAGGTAAACCGGTCATAGTCGGCGATGGGCGGGTCTGAAGGTTGGCTCGGAGCGCTGCACGAGGCGTTTCCCATGCCGTCGCCTTGATCGATGATCTGGTCTGCCGGCGCGAGGGACGCCTCGATCTCGCGAAGCGAGCTTACGTGCTCTTCGATTTTGAGCCGCGATTCGCGACCGAGCGGCGAGGCGCTGCCCGTGAACCGTCGGTACTGCTCGAGCACACCGTCGAATACACTTCGCTTGATGCGAAGTTCCCGCCGCTCAGCCTCGGTCGGCGCACCCGGAGAGGTCGTTCCGCCAGACGGTGGAACAAACGACCCAAAAAGCGAATCAAACACCTGCGACGGTCGCTTGATCGGCGGCCGCGGCGATCCATCTGCGCGATACACTCGATTGGCCTGCGCGTCACAGGCACCACGTCGCCAGAATATCCCTGACGCCAGCACCGGGCTTGTTGGGTCGAGCTCGCGACGCATGATCTGATCGATCGATGCACCGCCCGCGACCTCGGTACTTCTTTGTTGCTCCCCGACAAACACCACGGTGGCGGTATTGCAGTGCGCGCCGCCGCTGTTTCCTTGACCCATATTGGCCGAACACATGGCCATCTTGTTCGCTAGGCTTCGGTACGGCTCGAGCGGGCCGCCAAAATCTTGTTGCCATGACGGGTCCAAGCCGAGCCCGAAGAACGCAGTCACCAGACGACACGGAACGCGATTCGTTTCGGCAACGGCCGCGCTGCCCAGCATCTCTTCCAAAAAGGGCAAACCAATCGCCACGGTTCCTGCGCCTCGAAGAAAGGTGCGGCGGTCGAGTCGAAATTTCTTCATTGCGTATCCAAAATGCGAAAGAGGTCGTGGGTTACGATGATGCGGAGAAGGTCGCTGGTGGTTCCCGTTTCCGCGACTTCTTCCGCGACGCGCTGAATCGAGGCTTGGTGCTGGCTCGCGAGCCGCGCTGCCACCATGAACTCAAACTGGCGCTGCACGATGCATCGCCGAGCAAGAGGATTGTTTTTGATGAGTTCTACAAACTCGCGAAGATTTACATAGGGAAGCTGCTCTCCATCCGCGAATGACTCCGGCAGCCACCCATCCACCGCAACCGGATTGCCGTGTTCGTCTTCGCTTCGATGCCGCCCACGAAAATCAAACGCTTCAAACGCGTAGCCAAGGGGATCGAACTGGCGATGACACGCGGCGCATTCGGGGCGCTGCAGTCGCTGTTCGGCAATCTCTCGATGAGAAGCATCGTCAGGGAGCGCAGCCGCAAAGGCATCGATCTCTTCCTGCAAAGAATCGGGCGGGTCCGGCGTCTCGCCGCAAAAGATCTGTTTTTGAAGAAAGAGACCTCGAGCGACGATCTCGCCTCCGTCCGCGTTGGTCATCCCCGCGATCACGCCAGGCTGCCCAAGCAAGCCCAGGCGCCCCTCCCGAGACAAATCGTACGGAGCGGCAGGGCTTCCCGCGGCAGGGTCTCCAGCTGCAGCCATGCCATAGCTCTCTGCCAATGCTGGCGTAAGCCAAGTAGGTTCGATGGTGAGCACATCAAAAAACGCCTCGTCACGCTCAACGTGATCTTGGTAGAACGCCACTGCCGCAGCGGTGAGGTCGGCTCGCAGCCCATCGTCGTCAGGAAGGTTTTCGAGCGCCGCCCAGTCGAGAATGTACCGGGCGCTGACCCGTTTTGTTTTTTCGGAATCGGCCAGCATGCGCGTGAGCTCTTCCTCGATGCCCTCTGAGGTATCGAGCTTGCCGCGCTCTACCGCTTCGTAGAGCGCCGCGTCCGGCGCCGATGCCCATACCGAATATGAGAGCCGCGACGCCATCTCATAACCATTGACTTCCCGCAGACCAGAAAACCCTTCAATGCGCTCGGCTTCGATCAGATAGAGGAACTGTGGCGACTGGAGCATCACCTGAGTGAGCGCGCGCGCAGCGCGATTGAAATCTGCTCCTTGCTGAACGAATTCGTCGAAGAGCTGAGTCATCGCGGTGAGCTCTTCGTTTTCAAGCGGGCGACGAAAAAGTTGAAAACCCACATGTCTCGCAACCGCCTCGCCACATTCCGCGCTCGTCTCCCGGCAGTTGACCTGTGCCGAGAGAAACGCTTCAAACTCCGGGCGATTGACGATTCGCTCGGCGATGAGGCTGTACGCACGAATATGCTCCGGCAACGTGGCCTGGCCGCTCGGAATTCGTGTAAAGCCCTCGAGCGGCCGATCGACAGGAAGCTCGCGAATGTCTTCGTCGCTAAGCACAATGCCAAGCACGTCGCCCGCGGTGTAGCGATACTCGTCGCGGGTAAGTCGCCGTACCAGCGGCGTGGTCGGCGAGAAATCAGGATCGCGGGGCGTCGCCGCAACTGGCCCATCCTTCGCAGCACCGTCTTCGTCGCCATTGATCTTGCCCACGCAGCCCACGGATCCGAAGAGTAATCCGAACAGCAAAGCACAGGAGCACGCTGCCAGAATACGAAACGCTGCCACCGAATAGCCGCGGTTTGAGTGAACACTGCGTTGTAAGCGGACACTGCGGTTTACGCGGACACTGCGGTTTGAGCGGCGATCGGAGTTCAGAAGAGAATCGTCATGATGAACACTCCGCACCGCACACACTCTCTCAACTCCCAACTGTGCTCGGCGATAGTCGCCGAGGTGGCTGGGAGAAGTGAGTTCCGCGACATGACCAAAACGGCTCAATAAATTTTTCGGACTGCGCGTGCCTTGTTTTTTGTATGGCCGTGTGCGCCAGATTGGCTGCAGTCGCACCTAGCCTGCGTTATATCTAGAAGGGTGGTTTCGCGGAGGCTCTTCGTACTCGCGCTCTTTGTTCTCGTTGCCGCTCACGCCGGTTGCGTGGACAGCTTGCGGGTATTGACCCCGGCGGAGACGCAAACCGCCGATGCGGGAACTGGCAGCCCACTCGATGGCTCTATCGCGACCCTCGGCGCGGGCCCGGTTGTGCTCTACGAGTTCGACGAAGGAGCAGGAGACCGCGCATTCGATAGCTCCACATCCGGCGCGCTCGTCCACCTTCGCGTGAACAACCCCACGCGGGTTACCTGGGTCTCTGGAGGGCTGCGTATCGACGAGCCTACGGTTTTGGAGAGCGCGCTGCCTCCTTCGGCGCTCATCGAAGCCTGCCGCGCTTCTGGCGAATTGACGATCGAAGCGTGGGTTCGCCCTGCCGAAACCCTGGTGCGAGGAACCCGGCGCATCGTCACGCTCTCGGCAAGCGCAGCCGTACGCAATTTCACGCTCGGACAAGGCGCGCTCTTTTCCGAGCCCGACAGCGACGCGTACGTTCTTCGCGTTCGCACGAGCCAGCTCGAGGGCACCCGGCAAACCCAAGAAAACGGTCTTCCGATGCTCTCTACGGGTCCAGGATTTGCGCGCCCCGAGCTCACCCACGTCGTTTCGGTGCATCGCGCAGACGGCAGCGAAGCGATCTTCGTCGATGGTTCCGTCGCCGCGCAAGGGTCGCGCCTCGGCGATTTTTCAACTTGGGACGACCGCTACCGAATCGCGGTGGGAAACGAGCTCGACCAATCGGGCGACACGCGGGCTTGGACCGGAGAACTTCACAAACTCGCGATCTACGCCCGTGCCCTTCCCGAAGAAGAGATTCAGAGTCTCGCCGCCGAAATGAATCTCAAGTAGAGCAGTGACCTTTGGACCACGGCAGTTAGGCGTTGTTCGAAGATGAGCCGGAATACGTGGTCTCTCTCACGTTTTGGTCGGTTCTCGTGAGCCGAAATCCTACTTCGGGGGTACCTACCCCAGTGAGCCATGCTGAGAGGTCACTGCAAAAATCGCCAGGTCGTGCGGCGCCCGCCGCGAGCCCCAGTCGCGCGCTCAGCGATGCGCAGCTGGTGCTCGCGGCTCGCGATGGCGCCCAGTGGGCATCCGAAGCGCTCTACACGCGCCACGCGCCCATGGTGCTGGGGCTTGCCCATCGCTTGCTCGGACGCGCCGACGAGGTCGACGATTTGGTTCAAGATGCGTTCGTGGCCGCATTCGAAAATCTGCCCCGGCTACGTGATCCCCAAGCATTTGCGTCATGGGTGGGCGGCATCACGGTGCGCACTGCGCGAAAGACCATTCGTCGCAAACGCCTTCGCCGCAAGTTCGGCCTCGAACGCCATCATCCCCTCGACACCGAAGAGCTCGTATCGTCTCAAGCGCCTCCTGACGTGGGCGCGGAACTTCGCGCGATCTATGCCATGCTCGAGACGCTCGACCCCGACGTCCGGGTGGCACTGGTGCTCCGGCGCGTGGAGGGCCTCAAGTTGACGGAAATCGCAAGCTTCATGGGCATCTCGCTGGCCACCACCAAGCGCAGGTTAAACGCTGGCGAAACCGCGCTCGCAGCTCGGCTCTCGTCGCCTCATTCTCGGATCGCTGGGCGCCGAGCCACCGACCGCAAGGGCACTGGGCGACGAACCCAGGACAACCAATATGGCAGAGGGCCCGAATGAACCCGTCGCCTCCTGAAGAGCCCAACATGAATCGAGCCCAAACGAACGATGCCGATAACGTAATGGACGCGCGCGACCACCGAGAGTGGGTCGCGCCGCCCAACGAAGCGGTTCGACTGCGGCGGATTCAGAGCGCAGTTCGCGACCGCGTAGGTCATTCACAATCCGTTCGCTCATGGCGCCGATGGATGAGCAACCCTTATGTTTGGGGACCTTCTTCGTTTGTGCTGGGCGCCGGTTTGGTCGCCCTCGCGGTGTTCTCAACGGTTCGACCTCCTCATCCCCAACCCGACGCCGCACATTCGCGGTCAACGACAGCGACTCCGGAGCAACCAGAACTATGGCAGGACACGAACCTGCATACCGAGCAGACGTCGCGCACCGTCCGCTTGGCAGACGAATCGACAATCGACGCGCAGCCGCACACGTTCGTGGAAAACATCTCGAGCACGTCATCGCAAGTCGTACTGGCTCTGCATCGCGGGTCAGCAACCTTTGATGTCGCTAAGAACCCTGCGCGGCGCTTTTGGGTGATGGCAGACGACGTGCGCGTCGAGGTCGTGGGCACGCGGTTTTCGGTTCGCCGACAACCCGCCGATCCTCACACCGTGGAAGTCTCGGTATCCCGAGGCCGCGTGTTGGTACATACCGCAACCGGCACGTCTCGAACGCTTGACCCTGGCGACCAGGTACGCACGGCATCGCGCGCCCCAAAGGCCACCCCTTCGCTCGAAGACAACGCAGATGCAAAACCACGAGTCGCAGGCCACGCCCGCGCCCACACGAAACCGCGCGCCACCCCCAAGACCGCAGCCGAGCTCATCGAACGCGGATCGATGGCCCGCCAATCCGGCCGAATTGACGACGCGCTCGCCGCCTACGAAACACTGCTTCGTCTCTACCCTCGTGACGCCCGTGCAGCCCTCGCTGCGTTTGAGCTCGGACGTTTGCACATGGACAAGCGTCGCAATCTGCGCAGCGCAGCTCGCGCATTCGAAACCGCGCTCCGAGATGCACCGAATTCTGTTTTTTCAGAAGACGCACGCGCACGGCTTGTGCAAATCTACGATCGATTGGGCCCAAGCGCACAATGCGTACGCAAGCAACGCGACTACATCGCCAGCCACCCAAGCGGACGACACATGCGAAAAATACGCCTTTTGTGCGAAAAATAAGCCTTCCATGCGCGTTCGCTATATCGTCGGTGCTTGGCATCTCGTCGGCGGGAAGCGCGCAAGAACGCCCACCCTCTGCAACTGACGACTGCGAAGCGCATGGCCCCCCCATCGTCATTCTCTTGAATGGACCGCGCTGGTCACCCGCGTTTCGAAAACAAGTTCTCTCAAACCTCCAAGCTACGCTCCGCGACCAAGGATTTTCGCTCTGCACAAACCAAGCGCTCGAAGCGCGCGCGCCGGCCACTGTCGAAATTCGAACCCACGAACTTCCTCGGGTATCGGTAGGCATCGAAATTCGCGATCGGGTCACCCGCAAACGCGTCTCCCGCTCAGTTGACCTCGCAGAATTCCCTCAAGACGCGCGGGCGCTGGCGCTCGCGGTAGCCAGCGACGAACTCCTGAGGGCTAGCTGGATGGAGCTTGCGCTCAGCGACTCCGCCGCCTTCGTTCGCCCGCCGCCGCCTGCTGTTCGGAACACCGTGGCCCGAGAAACCCGGCAGGCCGCGCGCACCTGGCTCGGGCTCGCGTTTGCGTGGGAAAGCTACCGGGGCGGTGAGCACCACCTCGGCGGCGACTTCACGCTCACCCATTGGTTTCGTTCTCGCATTCGACGGCGACCCCCACGCTGGGGCTTGGACCTATCCCTCGGCGGCCGCTCAGGTTTGCGCGCCCAATCGACTAGCGGAAGCGTACGCGCCACCGTATTCTCGGCCGGCCTCGTGCTGCTCGTTCGTCTAGCTTCGGGCTCAACGAGCGGCCTCTCCGCGCTTCTCGGAACCCGCATCGCCTACGTATCCTTCGAAGGCGATGCGCGCGCCCCCGCGCGCGACGATCAAAAAGCCGGAATCCTCGGCGAAGCACGCATCGGGCTGCGCGCATCGCTGCGGGTACACCGAGCCATCAAACTCCGCATCGATGGCGGCGCGCTTGTCCCCATCCAAGGCGTCGAAGCCCAAGACGGCGAAGAACGAGTCACCGCCGCAACCAGCGTCGGCGCATTCCTAAACAGCGGCGTAGCGTTTGGGTTCTAGAGAATGGGACTAAGCACTAGCGTTGAACGAAATAGCGTCGACTGACAACTCGTAGTACGGAGGTGGTCATGTTGTCGGGAGTAGAAAAGGCGCTGCTTGCAGTGCTGGTGCTGGTGTTGATGACGGGGATGGGGGCAACTCTCGAGGTTCGGCATTTTCGCGAGGTCATGCACAAGCCGAAAGGGGTTTTGGTAGGACTCGCGTCGCAGTTTGGCTGGATGCCGCTGCTTGCCTTTGGTTTTGCGAAAGCGCTCGGGCTTCCGAGCGACCTTGCGATAGGACTCGTCATTGTGGGATGCACGCCGGGCGGAACTACGTCGAACCTGTTCACCTACTACGCCCGCGCTGATCTGGCGCTCAGCATCAGCATGACCGCCATGTCAACGCTCGTTGCCGTGGTGGCGATGCCGCTTCTGCTCCTGCTCTATGCAACACCGTTCTCTCAGTCAGCCGACAGCGATTTGGTGGTTCCGTACGGCAGCATCGTCAAGACGCTGGTCGTCGTGTTGCTGCCGGTTGCGATCGGCATGACTGTTCGCGCAAAAAAGCCCCCCGTCGCGACAAAACTCGAGACGATCGGAAGCGTTGCCGGAGTCGCGACGCTGATTTTGCTCGTCGGCTCAAGCTTGCTGCGAAACGGCCATCTGCTCGCGCAAACGAGCCTGGCGATGTTTACGGCGGCCATCGGGCTCGGCGCTTTGGGCTTGGGTTTAGGCTATCTCGCAAGCCGCGCCCTGCGCATGCCCAAGGCTCAATGCCGAGCGGTCTCGTTCGAAACGGGCATTCAAAATAGCCCTCTCGCCTTCGCCATCATTATCGCTAGCTTCCCCAGCGCCACCCACTCGCGCCTGCTCTGGCTCCCCCTGCTCTACGCACTCTTCGTGCTCATCACTGCATCGGTCGTCACTACAATCTACTCAAGCCGAGATCGACGAACATCTCGCGAAGCTTAGCCCGATAACGTTCGCGTGTTCGGACGGGTCGCGTGGCGCACTCAACGAATCCGCCACGCGACGTTCCAATGCATCGGAGCAGGTCGCAGCTGTCAGAGACGGCTGCGACCTATCCGAATGTGTGGCTATAGCGAACCGCAGACGAAATCTGTGCCCGAATAGATGCTGTCCGCAGTGCAGTCGCTGGAAGCGTCGTTGCATTCGCAGAAGCCGCTATCCATATCGCACACGCCCCGGCCACCGCATGCCTCGTCGTTGCTGCATTTGCAGTCGCCCGACGCAGTGTCACATTCAAAGTTCTCGGGACAATCCATTTCCGGTTCGTTGCAATCGAAGTCTGAGGTGACGGTGGTGTTCCCCACACACTGATTGGCCGAGTCACAAGTTCGTTCCAAGGCACACAAGGTCACGTCTTCGTCGTCAATGTCCTTGACCGTGGTTTCCACAAACCCGGTTTGACAGGGCGGGTCGAGAGGCACCACACATTTTCCGCCATCCCCGACTGCGATGCACACAAACGGAGCCGTGCATTCTTCGCTGGTAGAGCAGTCGGTGTTCGACTCACCAATCGAAAGTTGGCATTCAACGTCCTCTTCGCAAGGTGTCACGCATCGGCTGTCGTCGCTGCATACCAACCCGCTGTCGACAGGGTCTGAGCCAGGGACGTTGACCATGCAATCCGCATCTTCGCTGCACTCTTCCACGCACTGGTCCGGCGTGTCGACAACCGTCGTACCCCCGCCGTCGGTGGTGGTGGTCGAGCCGCCGTCGGTGGTGGTCGTCGAACCACCGTCCGTTGTGGACGAGCTATCGTCGTCGCCACATCCGATTCCGGCGACTGCGAGAGACAGCGCCATTCCCCAAAACAATGATTTCGTCATAAATACTCCCTTTAAGCGAGAAACAATTCTCGAACGAGGGGTCTGCTAGCATCAAACCCGCGGGGGTGAAAGAAAAACAACCACCCGTCCCAAGTTGCGGATAGTCGTCCGGCTTGCAGGCTACGGAGTCGCTTCTCGCAACTCAGCTCTCCAGCTCTTCTCGTTTCGTTTCGATCGCCTCCCAGCGGGCGTACATTTTGGCCAGGCTCGCCTGCTTGTCTCGGTGCTCGTTCGCGAGCTGCTGGAGCCGCTCGAGGTCGCCGGTCGGTGAAGACAGCTCAACCTCGAGCGCAGCAATCGCTTCTTCGAACTCGGCAATGTTTTGCTCGAGCTTCTTGAGCTCGATGCGTTCACCGTAGGTAAGCGAACGTTTCGCAGGTTTTTTTTCGCGCCCCTTTCGGCCTTTTTCCGCCGTGTCGTTTTTCGCCAGGCTCTTCTCGGCTGGGTTTTTCTCGGCCGAACCCTTCTCGACAGGGTTTTTGTCAGCAGGGTTTTTGTCAGCAGGGCTTTTGTCAGTTGGGCGCGACTGTTTTTGTTGATGGTTTCGATATGCCGAGTAGTCGCCAGCGTAGTGGGTGACGCGTCCTTCGCCTTCGAACGCGAGAATCGAAGTGGCGATGCGATCGAGAAAGTAGCGGTCGTGGCTCACCACCCAGACCGCACCCTGAAACTCTACGATCATATCTTCGAGGGCGCTCAGGGTATGCACGTCGAGATCGTTCGACGGCTCATCGAGAATGAGCAGGTTGGGCTTGCTGAGCAGCAACTTCGCGAGCAATACCCGCGCCTTCTCCCCACCGGAGAGCGACCCGACTTTTTGCGCGACGCGACGACGATCGAAAAGGAAGCGAGCGAGATAGGCATGAATCTCGACGTCTCGATCGCCAAAGCGCACGTGTGAACGCTGTTCCGCCACGTTTTCTCGAACCGAGCCATCTTCGTCGAGGCCGCTCCGAGCTTGGTCGAGATAAGCGATCGACGTATTGGCGCCTTGCTTGACGGTTCCGCAGGTCGGTTGCTGCTGCCCGAGAATGATCCGAAGCAAGGTGGTTTTCCCCGAGCCACTGGGACCCACCACTCCGATGCGGTCGCCCTCACACATGGTGAGCGTGAGATCGCGGATCAGCGGCTTGCCGCCTACCTGAGCACCCACGTTGTCGAGGTCCAGAATGGTTTTTCCGCTTCGAATCGATTCGAGCGCCAATGTCGCCGTTCGCTCCGCCCTCGGGCCGGATTGATTTTGAAGCGCTTCGGCGCGGTCGATGCGCGCTTTTTGTTTTGTGCCTCGCGCTTTGGGCCCACGACGTAGCCATTCGAGCTCGCGCCGAAGCAGGTTTTGTCGGTTGGCCTCGGCGCGCTCGGCATGAGCCTGTCGCTGCGCTTTCTGTTCCAGATAGCGAACCCATCCTCCTTGATAGGCGTATACCTGGCCATGCTCAACCTCGAGCGTTCGCTCCACCACGCGGTCGAGGAGGTAGCGATCGTGGGTGATGAGCAACAGTGCGCCGCGAAACGTGGTGCGGAGATACGTCTCGAGCCACTCTACGGTATCCGCATCGAGATGGTTGGTGGGTTCGTCGAGAATGGCAAGGTCCGGCTCGGAAACCAACGCGCGCGCGAGCGCCACCCGTCGACGCTGACCTCCGCTCATAGTCGAGAGCCGCGCATCGGCGTCAACACCCAGCCGCTGCATCACCGCATCGGCCTGATGCGCGCGATCCCATCCACCCAATCGTTCAACTTCTTTTTCGGCGTCCGAAAGCCGTTCAAGCGCGGCGGACGATGTCTGCTCGGCGAGTGACGCGGCCAATTCATCGTAGGCAGCCCTCGCCGCAAGCCACCCTTCAAGGCCGGAAAGCACAGTGTCGCGAGCGCTCTGCGTTTCATCGAAATCCGGCGCCTGGGAAAGCCACACGACCCGCGCGCCGCGCCGAAGCACCACGTCTCCCGCATCCGGGGCCTCCGCGCCCGCTAGAATTCGAGCCAGCGTCGTCTTCCCGCTGCCGTTGACCCCAACAAGGCCGACGCGTTCGCGCTCGTGAATCGAAAGCGAAACATCATTCAAGATGGAATCGGGCCCGTAGCTGCGGCTCACGTGCTGCGCCGCAAGAACAGGCGGCCGCGCAGCGGGAGCGGAAGACAAAGCTACGAAGCCACCACCGCCGCAGCGGCTCGCTTGCCGATCATCATCGACGGTGCGTTGAGCGCGGCAACTGGTGCGACCGGCATGATGCTGGCGTCGGCGACGCGAAGGCCCTCAAGTCCGTTCACCTTCAACTCGCAATTCACCACCGCGCGATCGTCTGCGCCCATGCGGCAGGTGCCCGCGTAGTGGTAGGTGGTCATCACGTTTTGGCGCGCCCAGGCGTCGAGGTTTTTATTCAGTGGGCCAGGGAGAAGTTCGCGGTTTCCAAAGTTGCGCAGCGGCGCCGTGGCCGCGGTGTCTCGCGCTTTTTCGACGCCGCGAAGCAATGTCGTCATGTCGCTCGAGTGAGCGAAGTAGCCCGGGTCGACCGCGGGCGATATCGCCGGGTCTGCGCTCCGCAAGGTGAGTTTGCCGCGACTTTGGGGTTTGCCCAGAATCACCACGATGCCCCACATGCGGGCCACAAAGTCGGTGACCGTGCGCGAACGGAAGGCGGCGGCGATCGCTCCGCGCACGCCGTTTCTCGCCCAGCTTCGCTGGTACAGCCGCTCGGGTAGCGCAATCGAGGGAAGCAAACGAATCAGCCCTTCACGAAAACTCGAACGCGCGGGGTAGAACACGTAACAGGTGTCTGGTTGGCCCGCGACAAGCTCAGCGCTTTCGCCTACGCGGTGAAAGCCATAGAGCTGCGGATAATCGCAATCCACGTCGCGCTTGCCGCGAAAAAAGAGCTGCACGTTGGGATGGTCGTGGAGATTCTGGCCCACCTCGGGCTGGTTCAGCACCACATCAATGCCCAACGCCGAAAGGTCAGCCGCGGGGCCCACGCCAGATCGCAACAGAATCGCGGGCGACGCCAACGCACCAGCGCACAGAATAATCTCCGACGAAGCAGCGGCTTGATGAACCACGCCGCCTTGCTCATAGACGACCCCGGTGGCCCGAGTGCCCTCGAAGGTCACTCGATGAACCGACGCTCCAGTGTGCACCGTCAAGGTAGGTTGCTCGCTTGCTGGCGCGAGAAACCCGACAAAGGAAGACCTTCGTCGGTCCCCTTCATAGTTCATCCATTCGTATCCGAGCACGCCGCTCAAATCGCCGTCGTTTAGATTTTCGCTGCGGCGAAATCCCGCTTGCTCGGACGCCGCGATGCAGCGTTCGGTCCAATCGGTAGGCGCGCGACGACGAGGTCGAAGCACATCTTCCACCGATTGGAAGGACGGAACCACGTCGTCCCAGCGCCAGCCCGCAGGCCACTGCGCGAAGTCTTCCTTGGCGCCGCGGGTGTAGACCATCGCGTTGACCGACCCGCTGCCCCCGAGCCCGCGCCCCGAGCCCATGAAGAGCCGGCGATCGTTCCAGCGGTCGTCGCGCACACTGAAGCGCTCGTATAGGAGCTCGTCGTTGGTGAATGCCTTCTTGTAGCCGTCGGCCGCGAGGGTCTCGGGATGCTCTTCTGCATGCGGGCCTGCCTCGAGCAGCAAGACGTCCCCGCGCGCCGCAAGCTCCGCCGCGACGATGCAGCCAGCCGAGCCTCCGCCCACCACGATAAAGTCGTAGGTCTTCATCGCCGAAACGCGACCCCCATCAAATCACGCAGCCCTGCCCATCGACCGCGCAGCCCGCGGCCGTAGAGCGTGCGAATGACGCCTCGCGCGCGGTCGTAGTCGCGCGGCCCAACTGGAAATACCTTCGCCGGGGCGTGCAGCGGCATGCGGTCTTGCAACACGGCTTTTCGATTGGTGCATGCGCGCAGGCCTTCTGGTCCGTTGAGGCGCCCAAACCCCGAGCCTCGTACGCCGCCGAAAGGAAGCCCTTGCACCATGTAGGTCAACCCGTAGTCGTTGACGCAGGCGCTGCCGCTCACGATCTCGTCGGCGATGCGCTTCGCGCGCGTTCGGTCTTTCGAGAGCACGGTGGTGCTCAGGCCGTATTGCGTCGCGTTCGCCACGTCGATGGCTTCGTCATCGCTTGCCACACGCATGATGCACATCACCGGGCCGAAGGTTTCTTCGTGCATGATGGCCATATCCGGCGTGCAATCCACCAGCACTGTGGGCGCGAAGTAGTTTCCCGGAGCGTCAACCCGGGTGCCGCCGACGAGAGGCCTTGCTCCTTTGATGATCGCGTCGCGCACCAAGCGGTCTACGATATCGAGCTGCTGCGGCGTAACCATCGCGCCTACTTCTACTCGCTTCTCCAGCGGCGGCCCCTGAGTGAGCTCTTTCGCCAACTCGGTCACCCGGGCCACAAATGCGTCGTAGATGCCGTCGTGCACCAGTGTTCGCTCCGCGGCCAAGCAGTTTTGACCCGCCGCGATATACGACCCGTTGAGTGCCGCGTAGGCTGCTTGTTCGAGGTCAGCATCGTCGCAGACCACCATCGCGTCTTTGCCGCCGAGCTCCAAGATCACCGGCGTCACCGTCTTGGCGCTTTCGGCAATCACCGCCTGGCCGTTGCGCATCGACCCGGTGAAGATCACAAGATCGGTGCCGCCCGAGACCACCGCGGCGCCGGTCTCGGCATATCCGTGCACCAGGGTGACCAGCTCGGTCGGCATCTCGTGCGCGCGCAGCGCTTCATGGAGAATGCGCTCGAAACGAGCCGCCGACCATGCGACATGTTCGCTCACTTTGATCACGCAGCCATTCCCCGCAAAGAGCGCGTGAATGGCAGGGCCCAAAATATTTTGCAGCGGGTAGTTCCAGGGGCAGATGATGCCGACGACGCCAAGCGGTCGGTATTCGATGGACGCGCGCTTGTGAGGAAAGAGCCCGCTTGACACGCGCTCCGGGCGAAGCGCTCGTTCCCCATGAGCGATGGTCCAGCGAAGTTTTTCGCTCACGGGCCAAATCTCCCCGAGCATCGCGTTCTCTCGCGTTTTGCCAGCGTCGCGAACGATGAGCTCGCAGAGCTCGTCGGCATGCTGGAGAATATGCTCTTGCATATGCCTCAGCACTGACCGACGCGTACGAAACGATGTTTTGGCCCATTCCCGCTGGGCGCGACGCGATGCGGAGATCGCCTGGCGCACTTGATACGGAGAGGTCACCACCACGTGGCCAAGACGGCGCCCCGTCGCAGGCTCCGTGCATTCGATTAGGTTATGGGTTTCGTGAGAAGAAACCGCTCCCGTCACCGCGCTCATAGTCTATCTCCAAGTCGGTCTTGCAAGCCCGCGCTGCTCTAGCTTGGCATGAATCAGGCTCCGCATGAATCAGGCTCCGCATCAATCAGGTTCTGCATCAATACAGCTTTCGAGTATCTATCTGAATGGTCACCGGTCCGGCAACTTCGCTTCGAACCAACATATCGGCCCGAAACCGCCCCGTGGCAACGCAAAGTTTCATGCTTCGAAGGGCTTGCACCAGTGCCTCGTAGTGCGCCTCGGCCGCTTCAGGAGGCGCGGCACCGTCAAACGACGGCCGAAGCCCGCGGCGCACGTCTCCAAACAGGGTAAACTGGGAGATCACGAGCACTTCTCCGGACGCGTCATCGGGCCGTTCGCGGTCGAGGAGCGACGCGGTCATCTTGCCGTCCCCTTCTTTCGAAAACACACGCAAACCAGCGATTTTTCGGGCCATGTACTGTACATCGGCGTCGCTGTCGTCGCGCGCCGCGCCCAAATAGACGAGCAAACCGGGGCCGATCTCGCCAATCGTCTGGGCATGTATCGTCTGGGCATGTACCTCCACAGACGCTCGCCGAACCCGCTGCACCACCGCGCGCATACATCGCTCCGCTATCACGAATCGCGGGCGCTCGCTTCTCATGATAGAAAATCGCGATGACGAACACCGTCGGCCTCACCGGAGGAATCGCCTGCGGCAAAAGCACGGTGGCGGAGATGTTCGCGAAGCTTGGCGTTCCGATTGTGGATGCGGACCAGCTTGCGCGCGAGGTGGTCGCGATCGGCACCGAGGGCCTCGCCGAGATCGTGGCCACGTTTGGCGAGCACGTCCTGAATACGGATGGCTCACTGAATCGTGACGCACTGGGGACGATTGTATTTCAGGACGCGGAAGCTCGCGCGCAACTCAACGCAATCACCCATCCGCGCATCGCCGCGCTCAGCGCACAGCGAATTTCTGAACTTCAAAGCTCCGCAGTCCCCTACGTGATATATGAAGCAGCGTTATTGGTGGAACATGGTCTCGCCAACGCGTTCTCGGCCCTCATCGTGGTCACGCTCGACCTCGAAGCACAGCGACAACGACTCATGATGAGAGATCGCCTAAGCGAAAAGGAAGCCGACGCGCGAATCTCCGCGCAGCTTTCCATGGACAAAAAGGCAGCCGTCGCCGACTTCGTGATTGCGAATGACGGCAGCCGAGCACAAACAAAAAAGCGCGTCGACGAGATTCATCGTGCGCTCCTGGAACAATTTGAGTTCACCCTCGACAAACCGAGCCCGTAGAACACGACCGAGTCTATGCCCACGCCTTCAAACACCCCTGGAACCCCAACCGCGAGTGCCTCAACTAAGTTCGGGAGCGACGCAGCTCCCCACCCGCCCGTGGTGCTGGTCACGGGTATTCCGCAAAGCTTTCTATCCCGCCGCTTGCTCACAGCATTGTTGACTCAGCATGCGTCGATCGACGTGCGGACGGTGGTTCGGGAATCGGATCGCGAACGCGCGCGCACATTCCTCAGCGAACTGCCCACTGAACAACGGAAGAGAGTTCGCCTGCTCGAAGGCAGCGAAACGTCGATGGACCTGGGACTTTCCGGCGCGGAATTCGCCGCGCTGGCCGAGGAAGTCACCTGCATTCACCACGCAGGACTCGTGAGGCATCCGGGAACCCCCAAGGACCAAGCTGAGCGCGCGAATATCGACAGCACACGGGAAGTGATCGAGCTCGCCGAGCAAGCGCCGCACCTGGATAAATTCGTGCACTGGTCGACGACGTTGGTGTCAGGGGCGCAGCGAGGCGTGGTGCGCGAAGACGAACTGAGCGCATCAGCCGGCTTTCGAAGCCCCGTCGAAGAATCGCTCTTTCGAGCGGAGCGACTGGTCCGAGAGGAGCTCGCTTCCGAAAAACGGGTGATCTTGCGGCCGAGCATCATCGTCGGCGATTCTCGAAGCGGGGAGATCGACCGGCTGCAAGGCCCTTACTTGCTGGTCACTCTGATGCTCAACTCGCCATCCGAACTCCGCATGCCCATGCCGGGCCGGGGCGACACACCGCTGAACTTTGTGCCCATTGATTTCGTGGTGCAGGCGGGACTGGATATTGCTGCGGACGCGCGGTCGGCCGGTCGCACATTTCATCTCATCGATCCCAATGCCCGCACCGCGCGGCGCGTATTCGAATTGATCGCGGAAGCGACAGGAAAACCGCTGCCCCGCGGCTTCGTTCCCACCAACGTAGCCACCACGCTGCTCCGCATTCCCGGTCTCGACCGGTTCAGCGATGTACCGCGTACGTTTTTGGAGCAACTCGCCACCAACGTCACATTTGACGATCGCGAAGCGCGAGAGTTGCTCGACGAATGCGGCACCCGCTGCCCGACCTTTGATTCGTACGTCGATATTATGGTGGACTACGTTCGCGAACAGCGCGCTCAGCGCCGAGCACGGCATGTGGAAACGCAACTCGGCGACACCGATCCGTTGTCCTAGTCTAGCTGCATCCCACAGCAACGGATTGGCCGAATACAGCGTGTCGGTCACACCGGTGTGCCTCACGAACCACACTTGCACTCCGGCTTCCGCAAATCAGCGAGGGTTTTTCGACGGCACGGAGCTTGCTGATGGGTTCTTTCGGCTGGGCGGTGCGCATCGCCCGTCTTTCGTTCGAAAACGAACAACGGAGGAACCTATGGCCGTCGCGGCAGCTCTGGAATCTCAGTCGTCACGCTACGAAGGGTTTTACGAAGGATGGCGCGAGCTCGTGCGGCTCGTTCGTTATGACGTACGCTATCGGGTGCGCCGGATGCATCAAATCCTGCGCGAGCTCGATATTTCGATCGATGATCGCGACGTGCTCGACGTGGGGTTTGGCTGGGGCGACATGCTGGCGAGCTTTCCCCGTAGCTGCCGGCTCGTAGGCGCCGACATCTCGCCTTCGGCGATTGCCTACGCAAACCAAAACACCGCCTTTTCCGAACATGTATCGGCTCGGTTTTGCACCATCTCCGAGCGCGACCCCGAAGACCTTCCTCGAGGCCCCTTCGACATCATCGTTTCTTCGCACGTGCTCGAACACGTGCCTGACGACCGCGCCTCCATGCAAGCGATGTACGATCGATTGCGTCCCGGCGGCGTCTTAGTGGCCTTCGTGCCGGTGGAACCTCCGGACTACAGCCCGATTCACCTGAGGATTTATTCGATTCAGTCGCTCACCGAACGATTGATGCAAACCGGTTTCGATATCCTTCACTCCGAAGGCAGCATGTACGCCGAGGGCCATGCCTTTCGGCTCATTTCGATTCCCGTGCGGCGCCGCTGGCCAGGCATGCGCTATCTCGCGGCGGCGATTCGACACGTGAGCCTGTCGGCCTTTCCTTATCCGGCGCTATTCGGAATCGACCGCGCGATGTTCCGCCTGGGCTTTCCGAGCTGCCAAGCTGTGGTCGTAGCGAAGCGCTGAGTGGTGGCGACACTGAGTGATGGCGACACTGAGTGATGGCGACACTGAGCGGTGGCGACGCGCAGAGCGCTACCGTCCCGCCACCGTCATCGCGCTCACGCGAAACGTGGGGCTGGCGGTGGCCGTGCGCAGGTCCAAATCGTCTGCCACGGCGTCGATGCGTTTTAGGAGCTCATCGAGATTCAACGAAATCGTTACCTCAGCGACCGGATAGGCGAGCTCTCCGCCATCGATGAAAAACCCCGCCGCGCCGCGACTAAAGTCGCCCGTGACCGCGTTGAACCCAAACCCCATCATCTCGGTTACGTAGAGGCCCTTCGGGGTGTCGGCGAGAAGTGCTTCGGGCGACATCGAACCCGGCGCGAGCAAGAAGTTGCTTGTCGCCGCGCTGACTCCGCCCGACGAACCGCGGGAAGCGCTCGCCGTGCTCTGCATGTCCAGCTTGCGCGCGCTGTACGAGTCGAGCAGGTAGCTCTTGAGTTTCCCTTGGTCCACCACGACATTCTTGCGCGAGAGCAGACCCTCGCCATCATAGGCTCGAGAGCCGGGCGCTTTGGGAATCAACGGGTCGTCGACGATGGTGACAAGCGGGCTCGCCACGTCGGTATCGAGGCGGTCGACGAGGTAGCTGCTTCGCCGCCAAATCGCCCCTCCGGACGCGCAACTGGCCACGAGCCCAACAATCGAACGCGCCGCATCCGGGTCAAACACGACTGGTAATTCTTGAGTATCGACCTTCTGCGCGCCAAGCTTGCGCAGCGTCCTCCGCGCGGCTTCTTTGCCGACCGATACAGGGTCTTCGAGCTCTGCGAGATGTCGCCGAGCCGCCCAATGATAGCCGCTCCGTTTCTTGCCGTCTTCGTCGTCGACGACGGGGTTGACCACAAGCGACGCGTAGCTGCCTCGGCTGCTCCCCACAAACCCGCCGCTCGTCACCAGCGCGCTTGAACCCGCGGCACGGGCGAAAGTCGCCCCTTCGCTATTCGAAATGCGCTCGTCTGCGTCGAACGCCGCGCCTTCTCCTTGAAGCGCGCGCTCTAGCGCCACATCCGCGCCGAGCTCGCTCATCGCGGGATCGAAGATGTCCAAATCGGCGTGTTCGTCGGATTTCGACAGAAGCGCTGAGTCGGGTGGCCCAGCAAACGGGTCTTCTTCGCTGAGCCGCGCGAGCTCTACCGCGTCTTCCACGAGCCGCGCTCGTCCTGTTTCGCTCATATCGCTCGTATACGTAACGGCCACGTGTTGACCGATCATCACGCGCATGCCGACTGCGCGCGATCCGGCTTCTTCCACGAGTTCGGGCGCCCGCAACCGCACTTTGGTCGACAGATGCGACCCTTCACGCACGATCACTTCAGCCACGTCGGCACCGGCTTTTTTCGCGCGATCGACCAGGTCTCGCCCGATGTCGATCAGCGGGCTTGCGTCCGCGCTCACGATCCCACCTGCGTTCCGCCGACTGTCACTGACGAGATTTTGATGGTTGGGCATCCCACCCCCACGGGCACCGATTGCCCATCCTTCCCACATGTCCACACGCCATCGGACACTTCGAGGTCGTTGCCCAGCATGACCACCTTGCGCATCACGTCGGGCCCGTTCCCGATCAGATTCACGCCCTTCAGCGGCGCAGTAAGCTTACCGTCTTCGATCAAGTATCCCTCCGTGAGAGAAAAGACGAAATCGCCGTTGCTGATGTCGACCTGGCCGCCACCAAACTTGCGTGCGTACACGCCTTTTTTCACCGTCTTGAGAATCTCCTCGGGGTCGCTTTGCCCCGCGAGCAGCATGGTGTTGGTCATGCGCGGCATAGGATGGCTTTTGTAGCTTTCGCGGCGCCCGTTGCCGGTCGGCCGTGTATGAAAGAAACCCGCCGAATGCCGGTCCTGCATGTAGCCAGTCAAGGTGCCGTTTTCGATGAGCACGCTGCGACCAGGCACGTGTCCTTCGTCGTCGACGTTGATCGACCCCCGTGAGTGCATAAGCGTCGCGTCGTCCACGACGGTGCATAGTTCGCTCGCGACGACATTGCCGATTTGGTCCGAGTAGTTGCTGGTCTTCTTGCGATTGAAGTCTGCTTCGAGACCGTGGCCCACCGCTTCGTGGAGCAAAATGCCGCTGTCGCCCGCGGCGAGCACGACTTCCATCTCCCCCGCCGGCGCTTCCTGCGCATCCAACATCGCCACCGCCTGGCGCACCGCCTGCTCAGCGTGCCATTCGGGGCTCTTCTCATCGAAATAGTTCGTTCCGATGCGGCCACCCCCACCCGAGGAACCGGACTGGCGCTTTCCATCCGACTCCACAATGACCTGCACACCAAAACGCATGAGAGGTTGGTGGTCGCGCGCGAGGCGCCCCGAGCTTGTCGCGATCAACACATCGCGAATTTCTTCGCTGAGCGACGCATTGACCCGGACCACCCGTGCGTCTTCGGCGCGCGCTTTGCGATCGGCGCGGGCGAGCAGCTCTTTCTTTTCTACGCCGGGAACCTCGAGCGTAGACGCCGCTACCGGATAGCGCGCCGCTACGTCGCGCGTCTCTACACGCTGAGGCGCCGCGGCGGTTCCTCCCGCTGCAATCTGCGCCGCAGTATGCGCCGCGCGTGTCATCGCCTCCATCGAAAAGTCTTCGACGTAGGCGTATCCCGTCGCGTCTCCCTTCATCACCCGGACACCCAAGCCCATCGACACGTAGCGACCCGCCGACTTGAGGATGCCTTCGTCGTACGAGTAGCTTCCGCTCACGGAATACTCGAAGAAGAGATCCGCGTAGTCGCCGCCTTGGCTGAGCGCCTCGGTGAGCAACTTTCTCGAAATCTCCTCGTCGATGGCGTGCGTTCCGCCGTCTGCGAAAGGGGCCTGATATCGTTGCGATTCGTTCATGCGCCCCGGCACTCTACGCGGAGCCGACACGAAGCGCCAAGAACTACGCGTTTTGCTGCGTCGTTTGCTCGTCTACCGGCGCATAAAGGCGCCCGCCACCCCCCAGAGGTCGTGGCAAGGGCTGGTTTTGGTGCCCTGCTTGCCCGTGAGATACCAGTGCACGTAGCACCACAGGCGTTCGTAATCGAACTTGGGCCCCGGGTCGCCTCGGGTATTGCTTCCGTAGCTGCTGAGATAGCGCTTCGAGACCTCTTCATGAGAAATCACGTGCCGGTCGAACTGTGCGCGGGAATCGCAACACATCCCTGTACTGCCAAGCGGATCGCTGTCGGTGCAGCTTTGGTTTTGAAACTCGCGGCACGCCCACGCGACCGTCAATCCCACGCTCGAATAGACTTCATCTTTCCAGCCGAGGCCTTTGCAGGTTCGCCCGCCTGGCCCGTGTTCCGCTGCGCTCGCGTACCCCGATATATGAACGCCGATACTGCGGCCGTTTTCGCAGAGCGCATGCCCTGGAATATGCGACTTGGTGGGCACCATCTGCCGCGTGAACCCGTCGCAATCGACGTGGAAGTTGTCGGACTTCGCATCCGCCGTCGATTTGAATAGATTGTTGCCCCCGCAGAAATCCGCCTCATTGGTGTGCAAGACCATCAGCGCGACATTGCGTTGCCCGTTTCCATCCGGGTCGACGTTGCTCGGCGCAGGATTGTCACAATCGCTTTGGTAGCCCTTGGTCATCGGCTCTGGACCGGTGCAGTCAGGCTCGTAGTCGCCGACCAAATACGGAACCTCCGTGTTGAACGCGCCGTACGTCTTGTGGGGAACGGCAAGCTTGGTGGGAATCTTGTCGCCGTTGGTTCCGTCGCCACAGGTATCCCCGCTGGGGATCACGGGAGCGCATGCTTTGCGCCCCTCTTCAAACCCTTTTCGTTGCTCTTCGGTGAGACGCGATGCGGCAACCGCACTCTTGGCTTGCAAGTCTTCCGCCGAAGGAGCCGAGGCTATGCAGCCGGCGCAGGCAGACGACATCCATATCGCCAGCGCCCATACATTGTTCATCGGCGTACCCCGCACGTGGGCGGTTGGAGCAAAAAACATGCCGTCCCAGATATGGGTCACGGCCCCCAGCGTTGACGAAACGACTTTGAAATTGCTGCTTTTTTCTGGGGTGCCGGCTCGTACCGAGGTGCACCTGGGGCAGACCATCGACCCCACCGGCGCACGGTTCGACTACTCGGCTGGCAATTCCAGGCGGCGGTCAGGCCTGGATTGACACGAAAACTGTGTAACACTAGTTTTGTGGAATGAAGAACATCACGCTGTCGTTGCACGAAGACATCGTGCGCTGGGCTCGCGTGTACGCCGCCGAACGCGACACCAGCGTGTCTGCTTTCGTCGCGGATATGCTGCGCGAACGCATGGCGCGCGAACAGGGTTACCGCGCGGCGGAATCGCGATTCTTTGCTCGAAAGCCAACTTCCCGAAGCGCGCCAGGAGACCGCCGAGCCAGCCGGGAGGACCTGCATGACCGACGCGGTCTTCGTTGACAGCAACGTCCTGATCTATTTCGTCGACGCTGCAGAACCCAACAAACAAGCGCAAGCGGAACGATGGCTGCGTGCCCTCTGGAAAACGCGCCGAGGCCGCTTGAGCACCCAGGTGCTTTCCGAGTTTTTACGTCAACGCCACCCGCAAACTGGCAAAGCCACTCTCCAACGACGAAGCTTTCGAAATCGTAGAATCGCTGTTCACCTGGCAACCCGCCAACGTAGACGCGCCGCTCATTCGAACCGCGCATAGCTTGCAGCAGCAACACTCCCTCTTGTGGTGGGACGCGTTGATTGTCGGGGCCGCGATGCACACCGAATGCCGCATACTGCTCTCAGAAGACCTCGGCCATGGACAACGCTTCGACACGCTCACCGTGCAAAGCCCATTCAAGTCTGACCCAAGCGACGCGACGTAAAGCAAAATCGGCGAGTGACGTAAGACAAAATCGGCGAGTCACGAAGCGTGGGAGTGGGTTTGCTTCAGCGGCCCAGGGATCGTAATTTCAGCATTATGCGCGACGCGTTCAGTCATATGTATCCTCTCACCGCGCTCGTTCTGGCGCACACCGTGTTGGCGCTCGGCTGCTCCTCCGACGATGAAAAGAAACGACTTGAAGACGGTAACGGGGAGTCGACGGCTTCGTCAGACGAGAATCGCATCCCCTCCGATCCGGAAAACCCAGCCACATGTGCGCAAGCCGAGTCGCTTCAAAGCTACGTCGGGTGCGATTTTTGGCCCACTGTCACCCTCAACGGCGTGTGGAGCATTTTCGATTTTGCCGTGATTGTCGCCAACACCGGCGCGAGCGAAGCCGAGGTTGTGGTCAGTCTTGGAGAGCGCGAAATGCGACGAGCCGTCATTGCTCCGGGAACGCTGTCGAAAATCTTCTTGCCGTGGGTTGCCGAGACCAAGGGGCCGGATGCGCCTTGCGTCATTCCCGTTCGGACGGACCGGTCGATTTGGGCGCCAAATTCAGCGTACCACCTCACGAGCTCGGTACCCGTTGCGGTATACCAATTCAGTCCGCTCGAGTACCAGCCTTCAGGCGGCCCGCCGGGCAAAGATTGGTCGAACTGCCCCGGTCCTCAAGACAGTTGCGGACGCCCCTGCCTAGCGTATACGAACGACGCCTCGCTTCTCCTGCCCAGCACCGCGCTTACCGGAAACTATCGCATTGGCGGCCGTCCTATTTCCAATGCGCGTCCCGGATTCATCGCCATCACCGGTCTGCACGACGACACCACGGTGACGATTGAAGGCTCCGCGACGGTGAGCCGGGTATCAGGTGCTGGTCCATTTCCTGGGTTTGCGGAGCCGGGCGGCACGGCTTCTGCGAAGCTTGGCCGAGGCGACGTCTTGGAAATCGTTGGCGGGCTATCCCAGGCAGATTTTAGTGGGTCATTGGTCAGGGCCGACCGGCCGGTACAGGTGATCTCGGGAATGCCATGTGCATTCGTTCCGGAAGGCAGGCCGTCGTGCGATCATCTCGAAGAGCTGGTCCTGCCCGCGGAAGCGCTTGACCGACGGTATTTCGTCGCCCCGCCCACCGGCCCGTTTGGCTCTGCGGTCGGTCACTCCGTGCGCCTGGTGGGCAACGTGAATGGAACCACCCTCGATTACCCATCGGGCAAGCCGCCGAACGCGCCTGAGAGCCTCGATGCGGGGCAGACCGTTGACCTGGGAATCGTCACCGACGCGTTCGAAGTGGTGGGGAATCACGAGTTCTTGATTTCGACCTTTCTGCAGGGCGGGTCGATGGTGGATCCGCGCGACGTCGACAGTGTGGAGAAGCAGGGAGACCCATCCCAAACCTTTGTCGCGGGCGTTGCGCAATTTCGTAAAAAATACGTGTTTCTTGCCCCGACCGACTACAACACCAACTTTGCCGATGTCGTGATGCCGATGGGCGCTCAGGTCACCATCGATGGTGAGCCGGTTCCAGCCCCGACCGCCATTTCGTCAGATTTCGGTGTTTCGCGCATTCCGCTCGCTGCGGGACAAGACGGCGCGCACCTCCTTGAATCGGCCCAACCGGTGGGCATTCAAGTCATGGGCTATGGCGACGCCACAAGCTACCAATACCCCGGCGGAATGAACCTCCGGCCTATCGCCGATGCGCCGCCGCAGGCATCCGAGCCCGACCTTCGCTAGTGCGACGCGGGCATCCGAAACCATGCCCGCGTCGCTCGAATCAGACGCGTCGGTGCAGCCGAGGAAACAAAATGCGGATAGACTGGCCACGCACGCCGAACGTATGCGCGCCCCATACTGCTGACGAGTCATACTTCTCCTGCTCGTCTCTTCCGCGGCCCTAGCCCTCGCGACCTTGGTCCACGACTAACTTATTCTTACTTCGCGGCTGGCTCGGAGCAAACGGCAACTTTTTGCAATCCTTTGGAGTCATTTCGCTCCTTCCATCAAGCTACTTCATCGGCATGCGACTTCGAGTATGCACGCGACCGTTGCCCGATGTACTCATGACAAATGAGCGACCCCGGTAGCGAAGAAAGTCGGCACGGTTGTCCCCGTTGAAGTCACCCACGATGGTGTTTTCGTACGGCATGTCGCGCCCGTCTCGAAAATGGACGAAATCCCCGCGCCCTCCCCAGGAAATACGCCACGTATTGCGTTGCGAGTAGTGAAAGTTCGGATCATCGGGGTAGTAGCGAGCAATATCGGTGCGCCCATCGCCGTTGAAATCAGCAAACACCATATAGTTGAGGGCGGTTGAAAGACGTTTGTTTAGTCGCTGCCAGCGGGTCGTCCCGCTCCAAGACACCGACCATTGGCTGTTGGCGAGCCCGAATACGTCGCTGCGCCCGTTGCCATCGAAATCCCCGATCCTTAGGTCACGCTCGGTGTGACGAGACGTGTTGAGGTACTCCCACGAGCCCATGCCGTTTTCGCTGCCGTAAGAGACCCACCACCGACTGCCATCGGCGTGAAAGACGTCGGACTTCCCGTCTCCATTGAAGTCGCCCACAAGCAGACGGCGTTTGGGAATAGAGGTTGAAGGACCGACTCGCTGCCAAGCCCCCACGCCATCGAGCGACCAGTACCAGCTACTTGCAGCGACGAACAATACATCGGTGCGCCCATTGCCATTGAAATCGCCGAAGAGCATATGGGCCAGGCGGTCGGGAGAACCCTTTAGGTACTTCCATTCGCGCCTCGCAGCTCTCGAATAGACAAACGATGTGCCGTTCGGTTGCAAGACATCGTCGTAGCCGTCTCCATCGAAATCGCCCACTGCGAGGTCGCGCGAAGTGTTGACACGGTAGCGGTTTCCCTGCTCGTAAGCGAGCGTGCCCTCGGTCTTGATCGCGTCATCATCGTCGTCGTGGACGAGCGCGTTGTGGGTGAAGTACGCGCCTATCGTCGGCTTTCCGCGCAAGTAAAATGCGGCGCGAGGGCGTAAGCCCAAAGAGTTCGTCTGGGCGCCCCGAAAGGTGTTGTACCGAATGCGGGTCATTTCCCCAGCGTGGCCGCCGCGTCCTCCACCGCCGGTCCCGTGCATGTCAAAATGTTGGTCCCAGGTGCAGAAAGGGTTCGGATAGTAATAGTAGCAATCACCCCCTTCGAGAACGAAGTTGTGTTGCGCGGTATAGCCGGAGTAGGGGTGCCCGCTACCGGCGATGGCGTGCCGGTTGGAATCAAACAAATTTCGTTCGATCAGCGCGTAGCCGAAGGACCGAATCACAACACCATACCCGCGCCCTGCTTTGCGATTGTGGTGAATATAGTTGTCGTGAATGCGCATCCGCTCCACATCGTTGTACGAGATTCGCCGCCGGGTGTTGGATACGGAAATCGCGGACTCTGTCCATCCCGCGAACTCGTTGTTGTCGATGCGAATGTCTTCACTGTCGTGGATATACAAGCCGCGGGTGTGTACTTGTCCTCGGCTCTTGCTTCGCGAAGGACCAAAAATACGTAGACCGGTGACGCGAACGTGATTGGCCTCCTCAATATGGAACGCCGCATATGGAAAGCCAGTCATCGTGATCGATGGGCCTTCAGCAAAAACGCTTTCATTGCGGTTGCCTTTGAGGGTCACGCCGGATGGAATTCGGATTCCTCCTTCTGGCGAGAGCACAATGTTGCTTCTTACATGAACGGTGGATCCAAATCGGGCGTTTTCGAGAGCGCGCCGCAGTTCGGCTTCGTTGTGCACGAAGGCATCGCGAGGGATTCCGTGGTCCCCAGGTCCGCCAATGCGGATCGCGACGTTTTCGGAGGCTCCGTCGATCTGTGACTCCTGTTCGATTGTCGATGCGGCGCACGCGCCAAGCGTCCAAAGTGAGAGCATCGCGCAGCACACGCGTTTGGTGTTGGCGGAGCGAACATGTTTCATGGAACGACCCTTTCGTTGACCTTCGGTTGGAAGGCGTGATGTGAATGGTTGGGTGAGCTTGTGTCGCTCGAGAAGCGACAAGCCCATAGCAACGGCACTGCATGCCGCGTGCCGCTTGCTGCGTGTTGCGCGCGCCCCATCAAGAGCCACGAAACGCAGCGCATCCGTCTTGTTTTGCGTGAAGCAGGCGGTTGCTTTCGACTATCCCGCAGCGTGCGGCACGCGTGCGGGATGAGTGCCGACCATCACAGCGCTACGGAGCGCAGCATCCTTCACGGTCGAGAAACGAGATGATTCTCGACCAGGTTTCTTCGGGCGCGTCGTGCAGCATGAAATGGCCTGCACCGAGCACCGCCTCGATCGAAAGCGCGGGCCCAGAGGGGCGCGAATGGTAGGTCCCGTGCTCGCCGATCAGGAGCAATCGCGGGCATCGAGCGGTTTCGAAAGCTCGTTTGAGTTGACCGGCCTTGCTCCATCGAACGATCGAACGACAGGTCTCATAGAAGGCGCGGCCAGAAATCTGTTCGAGCGCGTTCAAGCGGCTCTTGGCTCCAGCTGTTCCCGTGGCGGCGAGTCGACGTTTCAGGTCTGGGTAGTACTCGCGGCAAAAGTCGTCCCACGAAAGAGCGTCGACACGCTTGCTTTCGCCGCAGTCTTCCAAGCTGAGATTGCCTTCGAGGCTGATGAGGGTTCGTACGAGACCTGGGAAACGCTCTGCGAGCCGTGTTCCGATCATGCCGCCGAGGCTATGACCGACGCAATGCACTTCTCGCACACCGCGCTGATGTAGCTGCTCGACCACCGCGTCGCATTGACTGTCCAGGTCGAAGTCAAAACGCTCGGGAGCCGGAGTATCACCGAAGCCTGGAAGGTTGATGGCGAGAATTGAAAAGCGACCGAGGCGCGAGTCGGAGAACGCGGCATGAAAGAGTTCTCGATTCGATTGCAGCCCGTGAATCAGGAGCAGCCAAGGGGCGCTCGCGCTGCGCCTGAGTTCACGGGTCGCAAACATCATCACTTCATGGGAAAGCGGCTGCGAGGGTACACCGAGCCCACGCCCGCCGAGCTCATGGCAAAACTGCGGCCATCGTAGCGAAGAAAGTCGGCGCGCCGGTCGCCGCTGAAGTCACCCACGACCGTGTCTTCGTACGGCATGTCGCGCCTGTCTCGAAAATCGACGAATTCCTCGCGCCCGCCCCAAGAAATACGCCATTGTCCGCGTAACGAGTAATGCACGCTTGCATCATCTGGGTAGTAGCGGGCAATGTCGGTGCGGCCATCCCGGTTGAAATCAGCAAACGCCATGTAGTTGAGGGCAGTGGAAAGTCGCCGATTCAGTCGCCGCCAGCGGGTCGTCCCGCCCCAAGACACCGACCACTGGCTGTCGGCGAGCCCGAACACGTCACTGCGCCCGTCGCCATTGAAGTCCCCGATGCGAAGGTCGCGCTCGGTATGACGAGAAGTGTTCAGGTACTCCCATGCGCCCATGCCGTCCTCGCTGCCGTAGGAGACCCACCAGCGATTGCCGTCGGCGTGAAAGACGTCGGACTTACCGTCTCCATTGAAGTCGCCCACGAGCAAGCGGCGTTTGGGAATGGAGGCTGCAGGACCGACCCGCCGCCAAGCCCCCACGCCGTCAAGCGACCAGTACCAACCCTCCCTCGCGAGGAACAATACATCGGTGCGCCCGTTGCCGTTGAAATCGCCGAGGAGCAAATGGTCCAGACGGCCCGAAGACGCCATTAGGAACTTCCATTCCCGTCTCCCAGCCCTCGAATAGACAAAAGACGTGCCGGTGGCTTGAAAGACGTCGTCGTAGCCGTCTCCATCGAAATCACCCACCGCGAGTTCTCGTGAAGTGTCGACATAGTACTGATTGTTCCGCTGGTAGACGGCCGTGCCATGGGTCTTGATCGCGTCATCTGCGTCGCTGTGAATGAGCACGTTGTCGGTGAAGTACGCGCCGATCGTCGGCTTTCCGCGCAAGTAAAATGCGGGGCGAGGGCTAAAGCCAACAGCGTTCGTCTGAGCGCCCCGAAAGGTGTTGTACCGAATGCGAATCATTTCCCCGGCGTCGCCGCCGCGTCCCCGGGTGCCGGACCCGTGCATGTCAAAATGTTGGTCCCAGGTGCACAACGAAGGTCTCGGAAAGTAATAGTAGCAATCGCCCCCTTCGAGAATGAAGTTGTGTTGCGCGGTGTAGCCGGAGTGGCGGTGGCCGTTGCCGCCGGCAATGGCGTGTCGATTGGAATCAAACAAGTTTCGCTCGATCAGAGCGTAGCCGAAGGACCGGACCACGACGCCATACCCGCGCCCTTGTTTGCGGTTGTGGTGAAAATAGTTGTCGTGAATGCGTACCCGCTCCACGTTGTTGTACGATACCCGTTGGGTGTTGGATACATGAACAGCGGACTCCGTCCATCCCGCGAACTCGTTGTTGTCGATGCGGACGTCTTCACTGTCGTGGATGTACACGCCGCGGGTGTTTTCTAGATGTTCGTTCACACTTCGCGAAGGGCCAAAAATACGTAGACCGGTGACGCGAACATGGTTGGCGTCCCGAATGTAGAACGCCGCGTGTGGATAGCCAGTCATCGTGATCGATGGGCCTTCGGCAAACACACTCTTGTTGCGATCGCCTTTGAGGGTCACGCCAGATGGAATCCGGATTCCTCCTTCTGGCGACAGCACAATGTGGCTTTTCACATGAACGGTGGATCCAGGTCGAGCGTTTTGAAGAGCGCGCCGCAACTCGGCTTCATTGTTCACGAAGGCATCGCGGGGGATTCCAGGATCCCCCGGTCCGCCGATACGAATCGCGACATTTTCGGAAGCCCCCTCGACCTGCGATTCAGGATCGAACGTGGATGCGGTGCATGCGCCAAGCAACGAGACCGCGAGCTGCGCGAAGAACCAATATCGTTTTGTGGAGCCATGTTGTTTGACGGAGCACAGTTGTTTGATGCTGCGACGATGTTCCATGAGAAAATCCTTTCGTAGGCTCTGCAGGTGAAGGCGTCGTGCTGATGGTGGTGAGCCTGTGCGGCACGCCAAGCGACGCGCACATAGAGCACCTGTTGCATCGCGCGTGCCGCAAAAGAGCCTCGCGCACGCGGCTCATCAAGAAGCGAGAAGATCGCGTTTTGGCCTTGTTTTGTACGCCTCCTAGGCGCGCTCCAAAACATCCCGGCTCCTGCCTCGGCGTGCGGCGCGCGGGCGGTGCGGGAACCGTTCACTCCCGGTACCCATTCGCGCTCTCGTCGGGTACAACCGCGCTCGGAAATCATGCGTTCATTTCGTTCAAGAATCGGTTCAAGAAAAATCAGCAACGAATATGCCGCGCGGCTTCGCATATTGGTTGCGCTTGCCGGATCGATCGCCGTGGCGGGAACATGGGGATGTGCGGCCGAGGCCACAGAGGCCCCGCCGTTGGCCATCAAATCCGCCAACGTGGATTCGACCCGCTGCTGGCCTGCCATCAAACAACTGAAAACGAATCGCTCAGCGCAATGCATGTACGTTCGCGTTCCGCTTTGGCATCCAGACTCAGGCGGCGCGCTCGCCGCGCGAGCGAATCCACCGCTCGATACTGAGCTTCAGCTCGCTGTGGCGGTGCTTCAAGCGCCGACCCCTTCATCACGCCCGCCTCTGTTCTACCTGCGCGGAGGGCCCTTCGAAACGATGGCGGTGTTGAAATGGGTGGGCTCCGCGTTGGATGAAATAGCAGACGACCGCGACCTCGTTGTTTTCGACTATCGCGGGGTGGGCAAGTCGAAGCCTCGCCTCGAATGTTCTATCTCGGATGCCGATAAAGACGCGCTCGTACCCCGCCACACGTCGTCGCCAGAGCACGAAAATAGTCGTCTACTCGAGCACCACAGGATCCTCTCACAAACGAAATGTGCGCCTCAGCTCGCCAAAAAAGGCCTTGACCTCTCCGCGTTCAACTATCGCCAACTCGCCCTGGATGTCGACGCCATCCGTGGCGCCCTGGGTTACCCCCAAATCGATATCTACAGCGAATCTGCCGGAACCACTATCGCACAACACCTCGACCGGCTTCGTCCTGGCATGGTGCGCTACGCTGTACTCGACAGCCCTCTCGCTTACGACGTCGACTTCGCAGCGAATGCCCACAGAATCGCGATAAACCATGCGCTGCGCGAGGTTTCGCGAGCTTGCCTAGCCGAACCAGGGTGCCGCGCAGGATACTGCATCAACCAAACCGGCGACCGCTGCGATGACGTCGAAAACATGTTCGCGACGCTCTACCAGCAACTCAACGACACACCGGTCGCGATTTCCCTTCACGAAGCGTATCGATCTCAACTCGAGTCGCCACCCAAGGAGTTCCTGTTGTGGGGCCACTCGTTGGTCCAATGGGCGGTAGGCCGATTGGCCCATGAGGTCGCCCCGCGGCCTTTGATCGATGACCTGGTTACGTTGATTGGTATGACAACGGATCGCATCCTGAGCCGACCGTCAACGCCAAAAGCAAATGCGCTGCTTCAGTACATTGCGTTTCGACTCCTCAATACGGCGGAGCTCGATCCGCGCCGCACGTTTGCCCACCGTGTGCTGTTGTACACAACTTCGCTTTGCACAAGCTATGCAATCCGTGAAGGTTTTCTGCCACCCCCGGGAATGGGACCTCTGCCGAGGCCTCCAGAATTCAGACCACCTCCCAATCCAAGCCTCGTTCAGTTCTTTGTGCCTCCACCTCTGAACGCATGCCTGGCGGGGATGCTGGAGCGTGATTCGTTTATCGCGCCTCCGAATAATCGAACCATGCAGGTCCTCATACTTGCGTCACGCTTCGACGCCATCACCCCGCCCATGTACGCCCGAAGGGCGCAACAACTCATCGGCGCAGACCGCACACAGCTCACGATGTTTCAAAGCGCGCCCCACGCGGCGGCGATATCCAGAACACCCGACGGCCAATGCGCTCGGCATCTCGCGAGAAAGTTTTTTCTCGACCCCAACTCTACGAGGCCGCCCAACTGCGCCGACCGCTCGGCTCCGCCACCCATGACTCGGCCACCCATGACTCGGCCACCCACGACTCGGCCACCCATGACTCGGCCGCTTGGTACTCAGCCGCAGGCAGCGCAACCACCACCCAGTTTCGTGCCAACACCGCCGCCGATCACTAGCTAAAGCAACCGAATACTCGTTCGGGGAATCGCAACGTAAACCGCCATCGCGGCTTCGGTTAACGCAGAAAGCTGACAATCTCGCTGGCGATTCGTTCTACGCCGTCGGTTTCGAGCTCTCCAAATATCGGCAAGGCGAGGACCTCGCGCGCGGCGCGTTCGCTTTCAGGGAACGAGCCAAGCGGACACGCCAAGGCTTCAAAGCACGGCTGCAAATGGAGGGGGAGCGGATAGTAGATGGCGGTGGCAATGCCGGCTTGGGCGAGGTGGGCTTTGAGCGCGTCGCGGCGGTCGGTGCGAATCACGTACTGGTTGTATACGTGCCCTTCGTGCACCCGCTTGGGCGCGATCAAGCGCTCGGGAGGAAGCCCTGAGTTCGCGAAGAATTCGTCATAGAGCGCAGCGTTCCTTCTTCGGCCTTCGGTCCAGCGCTCAAGGTAGGGAAGCTTCGCGCGCAAGATCGCAGCCTGCAACGCATCCAAACGGAAGTTTCCTCCCACTAGCGAGTGGTAGTATTTCGGTTTACTGCCGTGCGCGCGAAGCACGCGAACTTGCTCAGCGAGTTCGGCGTTCGAGGTCGTCACCAAGCCGCCATCGCCGAAGCCGCCGAGGTTCTTGGACGGGAAAAACGAAAACGCGGCGAGGGTTCCGAGGCCTCCCACGATGCCTTCGCAGCAGCGCGCGCCCAGCGCCTGAGCCGCGTCTTCAACAATCGGCAAATCGCCCGCTGCTTCGCGAATGGCCCGCATATCACAGGGCTGCCCGAAGAGATGCACGGGCATCAGCGCTCGTGTACGGGGGGTCACTGCGTCGGCCACGTGGGTGGCATCGAGGTTGAAGGTGACCGGGTCAATATCTACGAATACTGGCTTGGCTCCCGAACGCACGATGCTGCCCGCGGTCGCGAAAAACGTGAACGGCGTGGTGATAATCTCATCTGCTTCGTGTGAAACAACGTTTTTCCACATGTTCGACGCGTCAACTCCGAGAGCCATGAGCGAAATGAGCAACGCGTCGGTGCCGCTCGATACGCCAATGGCGTGAGGCACGCCGAGATATTCCGCGATCTCTCGCTCCAACGCCTCGACTTCGGGCCCCAAAATAAACCGGTTTCCATCCAGCACGCGGGCGATGGCGCCTTCGATATCGGCTCGAAGCGGGCCGTTTTGGGCGGCCAAATCGAGCATAGGAATCTTCTTTTGAGGGGCATCGAGCATCGTAGTTAGCTTCCCTGTAGAACGATTTGATCTCCACGAACGGTTTGATCCCTGCGAACGATGTAGCGGTCGCCGCAGCGTGCGCACTGAGGCTCTTCCGCGGAAGGCAGCGTCTCACCGCAGCGACACACAAAGCCGCACGGACGAGCCGGTACGCCAATCGCCAGCACGTGCGGCGCAATGTTTTTTGTGACCACCGCGCCAGCCCCAATCATCGCGTAGTCGCCCACGTCATGCCCACACACCACGGTCGCGTTGGCACCGATGGTCGCGCCGCGGCCAATGCGCGTGGGTCGGAATTCGTCTTTTCGACTGACGTGCGCGCGCGGATTGACCACATTGGTGAACACGCAGCTCGGCCCCAAGAACGCATCGTCTTCCACCTGCACTCCGGCGTAGATCGACACATTGTTTTGGACGCGTACGCCATCTCCAATCACCACCCCCGGAGCCACGAACACGTTTTGGCCGAGCACGCATCGCGCACCGATCTTTGCCGCCGCGCTGACATGCGAAAAATGCCAGATGCGCGTCTCAGAGCCCACCGTCGCACCGCCATCCACCACCGCCGTTGAATGGACCTGGGCCGTAGGGTGTACCGCGCCGGGTTGCTGGGCGTGTGGTGAAGTCTTGGTCAAGAAAGCTCCACCCGCACGCCGGCGCGCTGCATCGATTGCGTTCCTGCTTCGAGCGCCCGAACTACGGCCAGTCCCGAACGACCATCGGCAATCGGCGGTTTCCTCGTGCGGACCGCATCGACAAATGCCTCGCACTCAGCGCGCAGAGGCTCCACGCTTCCGAGCGAAGGCGCTTCGGCCTCACCTCGGCGAACAGGTATTCGGCCTCCTCCTCCAGTTGATGAAACGGAGGCCGGGTCCACGCCTTTGTCGTGAATCACTAGTTTCGCCTCCAAAGTGTCGTCAAACACCGCCATCTTCTTTGAACCGACGACGACCAAGCGCCGGGTTTTGGTGGGGTCGAGCCAGCTCACATGAATATGCGCGATGCGGTTGGAGGAATAGTGAAGCGACGCGAATACCACATCTTCAATACGCGCTTCGGATTGAATCATCACGCTTCCGGTCGCGTGCACCGCTTCCGCTTCGGCGCCGAGCATATAATTCGCCAGGGAAATGTCATGCGGAGCGAGAGACCACCACGCATTTTCGTTCTGACGTACGACCCCGAGATTGAGGCGCTGCGTATACACATGCTGGATATCGCCGAGGTCGCCTTGTTCGATACGCTCGCGCAGCGCAATCACCGCTGGATGATAGAGCAACAGGTGACCCACCATCAGGATGCGCCCGCGCACGTCTGCCAGCTCGCAAAGCTCTGCCGCATCCCGGGTCGATAGCGCCATCGGCTTTTCCACCAGCACGTCTTTTCCTGCCTCGAGCGCCTGTCTCGCAAGTTCGAAATGAGAGGGCGCATCGGTCGCCACCACCACCGCGCGAAGGGTCGAATCCCCGACGATTGAGGCAGCGTCTGCGAGCACTTCCACAGCTGGATGTTCGCGAGCCACGCGCGCACGAGTCGCTTCCGAGCAATCGCAGACGTATCGTAGTTCGACGCTACTCATCAGCGAAAACGTGCGCACGTGATTCTTGCCCCACCCCCCCGCGCCAATCACCCCCACTGAAAGCATTGCCTCCGGTTGGTTCATTGAGCCTGGTTGGTTCGACGAGTCTTGCGAGCTCATGACGAATGCTCCGGTGGGCCGGGTTCACGCTCCAAAATCATCGCCAACCCTTGCCCCACGCCGATGCAAAGAGTGGCCAAGCCGTAGCGGGCTTGTCGGTCTCGCATCAGATGCGCGAGCGTGACCACGATGCGTGCGCCACTCGAGCCAATCGGGTGGCCGAGGGCAATCGCGCCTCCTCGGAGGTTCACCTTCTTGGGGTCCAATCCGAGTTCGCGTATGCAGGCCAAACTTTGAGCCGCGAACGCTTCGTTCAACTCGACGATTTCAATATCGTTCACGCCCAAGTTTGCGCGCTTGAGCGCGCTCCGAGTCGCAGTGACAGGCCCGATGCCCATATAGTTTGGATGCACCCCGGTCGCCGCCCAGGCGCGCACGGTAGCGAGCGGCGCAAGCCCCTGCGCGGTCGCCCAAACGCGCGAAGTGACTACGACCGCCGCCGCTCCATCGCTCAGCGGAGAGGAGTTTCCCGCCGTGACGGTGCCCCCTTCTCGAAATACCGGCCGGAGCGCGGCGAGTTTCTCGAGCGATGTATCGGGTCGTACTCCTTCGTCTCGATCAAAAGCGGCTTCCGGTTCCTTCTTCCGTTTCGGAATCGGTACCGATACAACTTCGCGATCGAACGCGCCATCCTTCCATGCCGCGTCGGCTCGCTGATGACTGGTCAGCGCAAACGCATCCTGGTCTTCACGCGAAACGTCGTAGCGCTCAGCGACGTTTTCTGCCGTCTCTCCCATCGAATGAAGTTCAAACCGTTCACGCATACGCGGATTGGGAAACCGCCATCCTAAGCTGCTGTCGAAGATGCCTGGCGGCGTTCGAGGGAGCGCTTCTTCGGCCTTGTTCATCACGTAGGGGGCGCGGCTCATCGACTCTACGCCACCCGCCACCATCACCTCGTAGTCGCCCAAACGAATCGCTCGTGCCGCGGCAATGATCGCTTCAAGGCCGGAACCACAGAGCCGATTCACCGTCACCGCCGGCACTTCGTACGGAAGACCAGCCAGCAACGCAGCCATTCGTGCCACGTTGCGGTTATCTTCCCCGGCCTGGTTGGTCGCGCCGAACACGACTTCTCCGAGCGCTTTCTTCGCCGCGGGCGCGCGCGAAAGCGAAGCATCCAAGACCACCGCAGCGAGATCATCGGGGCGCACGCGAGATAGAGCTCCGCGATAACGCCCCACGGGCGTACGCACGGCTTCGACAATCACGGGGTCGAGATCACCGCCATTCTGAGGCACCATCCGCGAGTTGCTACCACAACGAGCCATCTCGACGCTAGACGGCGTGGTCCGATGAATCAGTGTTCACTGCATGCGGTGTCAAATCGATCAAGCCAGCGGCGCATCCGCGGCATGTGAGCAGTCCATGTATTCCGCTGTCCGGCGGCTCGCGCCCCCGATTGAAGCTGCAACCTGAGGTCGAGATCACGCACCAAGCGATCGACGGCGGCGCGGAGGCGCTGTGCATCATCTGGCCGGGCATCGTCTGGCCGGGCATCATCTGGCGGAACGAGCAGCCCATCGCGCTCATGCGAGACCATTTCCGAAATGCCGCCAGTCGCTGATGCGACAACCGGCAGCCCCGCCGAATACGCCTCGAGCACCACCCTCGGCGCACCCTCCTCGCGAAAGCGGGTTGCTCGAGACGGCACCACCAACGCGTCGGCGGCCGCAAGCCATCGACTCTTATCCGGCTCGCGAACTTCCCCCACAAAGCGAACCGGCGCGTCACACCGGACCGCCAATCGCTCGAGGCGAGAGCGCTCGGGTCCGCGGCCCGCGACCACGAGCTCGCGGTCTCGGCATCCTGCAAACGCGCGAATCGCGACGTCGATGCCTTTTATCGGAATCAAGCGACTCAGGCACAGCGCAGTGAACTTATGCAGCCCGAGGGCGCGACGAGTCCGATCGCGCGACATGTCAGGGGGCGCTCCATCAACCCCCATCGGCGCAGCAAACAAACAATGCTTTCGCCAGATTTCTGTTGCAGGTGATTTCGGAAGCAGCGCCGCAAACGTCTCACCTTGGCGCTGGCTCACACACTGCACGCGAGCGCGCTGGTGGACCAAACGGCGCACGAACCGACGTCGCCCGGGAAGCTGCCGCAAAAGATGCAGGTCTGAACCATGCACCACCGCCCAGTGTGGTCGGCCGTGGGCCACGAACGATGCCGCCATCCCGCACGGCAGTACCCAATGGCTCACGACCCCTTGCCATCCCGAGCCGTAGCGCCGCGCGGCATGCCACAGCACACACGGAAACGCAGCTGCTCCCGGCCACGCCAGGACATCTCGGCGCAAGTTGTCAGGCGCTCCTGCTCGAAAAAAGGTTCGCGCCATCGCGCGCGGCCACATATAGGAAAGCCAGCGAACCGAAATTCCCGGCCAAGGCTGCGTCCAAGCGCGGCCAACTCCATTGCGCGGCGCAAGCACATCGACCGTGCACCCAAGCTGCACCAGTACCTTCGCATGCTCGAGCACAAACCCGCCTGCCGAGTCGCCATCGAACCGAGGAAACGACGTCGTAAGCAGCCCCAGCCGGATCACCTTACGAAAATCCTGGTCACCTTAGATTCCGAACGCCATGCGCAGATAGGCGAGCCCCTCGAAATCCCAACCACTGGAGTCGTTGTCGGTTGCGATCACGCCCTCGTCCGCGCCGGAGAAAAACAAGTGATAGCCAATCTGGGGCGTGATGCCGACCGAGAAAAACTTGGCGAAGGTATAGCGCGGGCCGAGCCCAGCCTTGAACCCAATGCCGCGCGTGTTCACCTGGTTTCCGGATATTCGTTGCCCGTCCACCATCCGCGTTTCGTTATCGCCAATGGATCCGAAGTAGACCGAGCCAGCCAATCGAAAGACCAGTGCCCATTGCTGATTGAAATTCCACGCGGTGTCTCCGCCCATGTTGAAACTCCACAGCGATGCGTCCTTGCCGAAAAAATTCAGGTAGTTGACGTACGCGCCGATGAACAGAATGCGCGCACCAATTTCAAACCCGCCCGCGCCGCCAGAGGCCCAGTCAAAAAAGTCAACGCCCCCGTCTCCGCGGCCCGTAACGCCACCCACCAGACCCGAGCCCCACACGGTAAAGAATCGCCCATCGGCGCGAGCCGTCGTGGGCAGCGAGCCGAGACACAACGAGATCGCAGCTGCGCAGAGCGCCAGCCGTGCAGCGCGAAACCCCATACGGCAACCCCTCGAACGTAGCGAACGACCGGAACGAACCTCTGAATTTCCTCGCATGGAGAAACACTAGGACGCTCACAACACCGCGCAAGCCCATCACAAGGCAAAAAAAAACCCCCGCCAGACGGCGAGGGCTTTTTTCTTCGCGCCGCGACTAGTTGCCGGCCGGCGCCTCGTTCGCCACAACGATCAACGCGTTGTCCGAAGCTGGCGTGGCAAACACCGCTCCAGCTTCGCCCGCACCCGGCAGCATGCCGAGCTGTTCCGCGGTGAGGGAGGTGATCGGGTCACCGTCGCAGTCGCCCGCGGCTGCCACGAAGATCGTGGACGTCGCAGTAATCGCGCTCGGCGGAGCCTCGATGGTGGCCGATTCGCCGTAGGCAAGCCCGTCGGTATCCGATGCGAGCAAGTCCAGCGGCGCGCCGGCGTCGTCACCCTCATCACCCAAGCATACCGTTACCGGGTCTACGGCAGGATGCCCGTGGGCCACGGTGATGGCGAAGCTCGCCGAATCCGCCGGCTCAAGCGCGTCGACAAACGCGTTGAGCTGAGGCGCGCGATCCGCCGGCGCCCCATCCATAACGCTGCCGATGGCGCCGACCGTGAACACGTCGGTGGTGTTCAGATTGAGGTCGCCCACGTTCGCGGTGAAGAGCGGAGCAACCCCCGCATCGTCGGTTGCGCTTGGGCACATGCCGTTGTCGATGGCTTCCCATGGATACACCGCTAGCGTCGCGGCTGCAGGAAGCGCGGACGCATCGATGCTCAAGAACGGCGTCACAGCGCCTTCCTCAAGAGCTTCGGGAGGATCCGTCGGGCTGGCAGAGAACAAGCCATTGACGAGCAACGAGCCGCTGGCGAGCGGAACACAAATGCCAACCGGACCGGCTTCCGCGATCAGGTGTGCGATACGGAAGGTCAGGTTGCCTCCCGCTGTCCCTCCATCGCTGCCTCCGCCGTCCGACGTGGCTGCATCGGTGGTGCTGCCGCTATCGGTTCCTGCGTCGGTCGACGAGGTATCGTCGTCGCCACAGCCCACTCCCGCAATCGCGAGCATCGAGGCCAAGAACAAGTAAGAATTTTTCTTCATCATGAAACGCTGTCTCCCTTAGCTGATGACAAACTGCTGTAGAGCTTCGTCGAACGCGAAGCGTCCCCATCGCAAACCCCAACTGAGCAGAAAGCATGCCGATTGGGATTTTTCCTTTGATCTCCGAGCAGAACGACAATCCGCGACCTGTTCGCGTGACGCAACCGCGACATCTGTGTCCGGCTGGTGAAGTATGTCTATGGGCTATTCTCCCCACACATTTCCTGAGATTTCCCCACCACCCGGTAGCGATGAACACAAGTTCAGGTTCAACGACCCTCCGAGGAGCGCGGGATATACATGGCGGGATTCAGCTTGGCCAGGCAATCACAAAAATGATCGCGCGGCAGCGGCGACCCGCTGAGCCGTGATGCCGAGTTCTTGGTACAACTGGTCGTAGGGCGCAGACGCACCGAAACGTTCCATGGTCACCATTTTGCCACGCGCTCCGACCCACCGTTCCCATCCGAAGCCACGGGCCGCCTCCACGACCACGCGAGCGTCGATGTCAGGCGGCAAGACTTCGTCGCGATACGCCTGGTCCTGCTGCTCGAAGAGCTCCCAGCTAGGCATGCTCACCACCCGCGCACGAACTCCTTCGGCCAGCAACATCTCACGCGCTTCGAGCGCGATCTGCACTTCGCTGCCCGTACCGATCAGAATCACTTCTCGCGCTTGAGCCGCGTTCTTCTGGTCAAGGGGCGCCTCGGCCAGAACATACGCGCCTCGTTTGGCCCCATCGGCGGCCGCCAGCCGACTTCGATCGAATACCGGCACGCTTTGACGGGTGAGCACCATCGCCGCGGGGCCGTCGCAGGCGATTGCCGCTTGCCAGCAGGCGCGGGTTTCGTTGGCGTCGGCCGGCCGAAATACGGTGAAGCCGGGGATCAAGCGAAGCGCCGCGAGATGCTCGACCGGTTGGTGCGTGGGCCCATCTTCCCCGAGGCCGATTGAATCATGGGTGAACACGTAGCGGGCCCGCAATCCCATCATCGCGGCAAGCCGAAGCGCGGGGCGCATGTAGTCGCTGAACACCAAAAACGTCGCGCAAAATGGCATCACCCCGCCATGCAACGCCATGCCGTTCACGCTAGCCGCCATCGCGTGTTCGCGAATGCCGAACGCGATCGTTCGAGGTGCTCGCTCGTCTTCTGAAGCTGCTGCGTGTTCGCTCGCCTCGCCCGGCGCGGAAAACGCCGGAAGGCCTTTAAATGCGACGTTGTTGGAACCCGCAAGGTCAGCCGATCCACCAACCAGCTCCGGAATGGAAAACATGAGCTTCCGCAGCACTTCTCCGCTGGCTTTTCGAGTGGCCATGCCCTTCTCGTCCACGTCGAACACCGGCAACTCTCCGTCTTCGATCGACGGGAACTGATCGTTCATCGCGCGCTCAAAGTTCGTCGCGTCATCCGGGTGGGCTTCCCGGTAAGACTGAAGGCGATCTTTCCAGCCGCGATAACCCGTACGACCCGCCGCCCGAATCACTTCGGTCGCTGATTCCACGGCGGGAGGCACGTGGAAGTCTTCCTGCGGCCAACCCATCACATCGCGCGTGCGCCGGATCTCGTCCGCGCCGAGCGGCGCCCCATGCGCTCCCGGGGTGCCCTGTTTGTTGGGTGCGGGATATCCGATCACGGTCCGCACGCGGATAAAGCTCGGCCGGTCGGACTCTCGTGCCGCATTGCCGGCGGCCACAATCGCGCCGATGTCGTTCCCGTCCTCCACGCTATCGACACGGAAACCGTAGCTCTCAAACCGACGCAGAACGTCCTCGGTGAAGCAAATATCTGTCGACCCATCGATCGTGATCCGGTTGTCATCCCAAAACACCACCAGCTTGGACAGGCGCAGGTGACCCGCGAGCGACGCAGCTTCGGCGCACACTCCCTCCATCAAGTCGCCGTCCGACGCAATGACCCATGTGTGATGATCGACCAGCTCGAGGTCGGGCCGATTGAACCGCATGCTTAGCTGGCGTTCCGCCATCGCCATGCCCACCGCGTTGGCCAACCCCTGTCCCAGCGGGCCGGTCGTCGTTTCTACACCCACGGTGTGGCCGAACTCCGGATGCCCCGGCGTGAGGCTATTCCACTGACGAAACTTGCGAATATCGTCGAGCGAAATCGGATAGCCGCTCAGATAGAGCAGTGCGTATTGCAGCATGGACGCGTGACCACAGGAGAGCACGAATCGGTCGCGGTCAGGCCAATCGGGATGCGCGGGGTCGTGACGTAACAAGCGGCTGTAGATCGCCCAGCCCAGCGGCGCGAGCGCCATGGGCGTGCCTGGATGTCCGCTCCGTGCCGCTTGCACAGCGTCCATCGAAAGCGCGCGAATGGTATCAATCGCCGTCTGGTCCAGCTGTTCGAGCTCGGGCATGCACGCTCCCCGCAAAGACTTCCTCAAATAGGGTCGCCCGCGGATCTAGCAGGGCCGCTAGGGCGGGCCAACCCCAAACCTCGCACGATCCCGGTCGCGCAGTCGACCTACTGCGTCGCCCGCTCGCCGCATTGCAGCTCTGCCGCATTGCATCCCAACCGTTTGCGGAGTACGCCCGTCGCCCGAACTACCGGAGAACGACGGTGCACGTTTTTGTTCCAAAAGAGCGCTCGGCGGGGGAAACCCGGGTTGCCGCCACCCCTGAAACGGTGAAGCGACTGGTGCAAGCTGGCTTCCGCGTGGTTGTGGAAGCAGGCGCCGGTCGCGACGCACATATCGGAGACGACGCATTCAAGAGCGCGGGCGCCGAAGTTCCAGCCGACGCTGGGGCCTCGTGGAGCGGCGCAGACGTCGTGCTCAAGGTCGCCGCCCCAACGGTGTCCGAAATCGACGCCCTCAAGAAAGGGGCGCTGGTCATCGCGCTGATGTCGCCGTTCAAAAACCTACGCGCTGTAGCTCGACTTCGCGATCGACAAGTGACCGCGTTGGCCATGGAGCTCGTTCCTCGCATTAGCCGCGCCCAAACGATGGACGCGCTATCGTCGCAGGCTTCGATCGCAGGTTATAAGGCCGTCCTTCTCGCCGCCGCGCGGCTGGACAAGTATTTTCCGCTTCTCATGACCGCCGCGGGCACGGTGCAGCCCGCGCGCGTAGTGGTGATGGGCGCAGGAGTCGCGGGCCTTCAAGCGATCGCGACGGCCCGGCGACTCGGCGCGGTGGTTGAAGTAAGCGACATCCGTCCGGCGGTGAAAGAGCAAGTCGAATCTCTGGGCGGACGCTTCATCGAGCTGCCCATGAAAGAGAGCGGCGAAGGGCAAGGCGGATACGCCAAAGAAATGAGCGCTGATTTTCTCGAAAAACAGCGCTCGATCGTCCGCGAACATCTTGTCGCCGCCGACGTTGTCATCACCACTGCGCTGATTCCCGGAAAGCCCGCCCCGGAGCTGGTCAGCGAAGAGACGGTTCGAGACATGCGAAACGGTGCCGTCATCGTTGACCTCGCGGTCGAACAGGGGGGCAACTGTCCGCTCTCCAAGCTCAACCAGGAAGTAGTTGAACACGGAGTGGTGATCCTGGGTCACGCCAATCTGCCCGCTACCATGCCCGCGGACGCGAGCTTGCTCTACGCACGGAACGTACTCGCGCTCGTCAAGCACGTGAGCGAGGAGGGCGCGATCAAGCTCGACCTAGAAGACGAAATCGTGCAAGGCGCGCTGCTGACCCACGACGGGGAAGTGCGACATGCGCCCACCGCCGAACGAATTGAACAAGCCCCGCCCGCAAGCCATCCGCCGCCTCGAGCTGCAGTCTAACGCTGGAAGCGAACACCAGGGACTCTCGCGAGACAATCAGGAGACACATTCATCATGACGATGGGACCGCTCTTAATCGGCGTGTACGTATTCGTACTCTCGATGTTCGTGGGCTTTGAAATCATCACCAAAGTCCCCCCCACGTTGCACACACCACTGATGAGCGGCGCAAACGCCATCAGCGGCATCACCATCGTGGGCGCGTTTGCCGCCGCTACCACGGGGGAACCCTCGGTCGCCAACCTGCTCGGCGGCCTCGCGGTATGCCTCGCCACCATCAATGTGGTCGGCGGATTTTTGGTGACCGACCGCATGCTTCGCATGTTCGGAAAGAAGCGATGAACACTTTTGTTGCGACTACCCTCGTCCCGCTTACGTACCTCACGTCGGCGGTACTGTTTATTTTTGGAATCAAACGGCTGAGCAAAGTGCGCACCGCGCGCAGCGGAAACGCCATTGCCGCGCTCGGCATGCTGCTCGCGGTGATCGGTTCACTGCTCGAAATCGGACTCGTCGACTACCGCTGGATCGGCAGCGGCCTCGTGATCGGCACCGCGATCGGCACCGCGTTCGCGTTGCGCGTCGCGATGACCGCAATGCCCGAAATGGTCGCGCTCTTTAATGGATTCGGAGGCGCGGCGTCCGGCTTGGTGGCTGCGTCCGTGGTGTGGCTACGATCCATCGCCGCAGGGTCCATCGCAACGGGGTCCAGCACAGAATCGACGGTCGCCGACACCTTGGGCACGGCGGAAGCGGTCACCGTCTGTCTATCGATTTTGATCGGCGCCATCACCTTCACGGGAAGCGTCATCGCGCTGATGAAGCTCCAGGGCAAACTCAAGCGCGGTCAACCCATTTTGCTTCCCGCGCGCCACGTGCTGAACCTCGCCCTGGTGGCTGGCCTGGTGGGCCTATGCGGATGGCTGGGATTTTCGGCAACCGGCTCGACGACGGCGATGGCGCTTCTGGCCGTGACGGGACTATCCCTCGCGCTCGGCGTACTGCTCGTGATTCCCATCGGCGGGGCCGATATGCCTGTCGTGGTGTCGTTGCTCAATTCTTATTCGGGACTCGCCGCATCAGCCGCGGGGTTCGTGATCGGCAATCCGTTGCTGATCATCGCAGGCGCAATGGTCGGCGCGGCAGGATTGATTTTGACGCAGATCATGTGCGTCGCCATGAATCGCTCGCTGCTCAACGTGCTGGTGGGCGGATTTGGCGCGACCGACTCCGCGGGCGGCTCGTCCGCTTCCGACGACTACAACGGGGTAACCTCCTGTGGTCCGGAGGAAGCAGCGATGGTGCTTGAGAACGCCGAGTCGGTGATCATCGTCCCTGGATACGGGCTCGCTGTGGCGCAAGCCCAACATACCGTGCGCGAGCTCGGCGATCTGATGGAGAAACGCGGCGCTCGGGTCCAATACGCGATTCATCCCGTCGCCGGCCGCATGCCCGGACACATGAACGTGCTTCTCGCCGAAGCGGACGTGCCCTACGAGCAGCTGGTGGAAATGGACTCGATCAATCCCGAGTTCAAAGCGGCGGACGTAGCGATCGTGCTCGGCGCCAACGACGTCGTGAACCCCGTGGCAAGCAAGGACCCCGGCAGCCCGATCTACGGCATGCCGATTCTCAACGCGCATGAGGCACGAAGCGTATTCGTGGTCAAACGAAGCCTTAGCCCGGGGTACGCCGGCATCAAGAACGAACTTTTCGAATACGACAACACCATGATGATGTTTGGCGACGCCAAGAATATTATTCAGGGCCTCGTCAACGAAATGAAAACCCTCTAGAGCGGCGGCCTTTTGGCCTGAGCGCGGCTTACCGCTGCGCTCGCTCCCTGCGAAAGGCTCGGAGCCTTCCTCAGTCGCTCGCTGTAGGGGCGCTCGCGCTCAGGCCAAAATTCCGCCGCTCTACATTGATTAAGGGTCTGGCACCCAGACCCTCTCGCTCGGGATACGATCCCGAGCGATTCACCCAAGCTCCCCCGCCAGGCTGTGTTTTCTGAGGGTCTGGCACCCAGACCCTCTCGCCGGGATACGATCCCGTCGATTCACCCAAACTCCCC
>JANQQS010000186.1 GCA_028284955.1 Myxococcota bacterium
CGAGCGCCCCCACAGCGAACGACTGAGGAAGGCTCCGAGCCTTTCGCAGGGAGAGAGCGAGGAGGTAAGCCGCGCTCAGGCCAAAAGGCCGCTGCTCTACTCTGGCGTTGGCGGGGTGCCCAGCCCATGCTATCGCACCCCGATGTGCGGGATAGTTGGGTACGTAGGAACGACGAGCAGCGCGCCGATCTTATTGGACGGTCTTCGGCGGCTGGAATACCGCGGGTATGACTCAGCCGGGCTCGCGATCCACGGCGCGTCGAAGATTCAAGTCGCGCGCGCGGTAGGAAAGCTTCGCAATCTAGAGCAGATTCTTCGCGAGCAACCGCTCGACGGCAACGTAGGCATCGGGCACACCCGCTGGGCCACCCACGGACGCCCCTCGGAGGTCAACGCGCATCCGCATGTCGTGGGGTCGGTCGCCGTCGTACACAACGGAATCATCGAGAATCATCTCGCGCTCCGCCGCGAGCTGGAACAGCGCGGCGCGGAAATCACCAGCGACACCGATACCGAGATTGTCGCCCATTTGATCGACCAGGAAATGCGCGGAGGGCCGGGTCTTGAAGCAGGCGTCCGCGCCGCCCTCAAACGCCTCGAAGGAGCCTACGCGATCGCCGTGATCGCAGCGAACGAACCCGAAACCATCGTCGTCGCGAAAAACGCTTCGCCCCTTGTCGTCGGCATCGGGGAAGGCGAAATGTTCTGCGCCAGCGATATCCCCGCGCTGCTCCCCTACACGCGCGACATGCTTTTTCTGAACGACGGCGAAATGGCCGTGCTGGGTCGCCAGAACGTGTCGTTGACCACATTGGAGGGAGCCAGCATCGAGCGCGAGCCCAAGCATGTGGATTGGTCGCCCGCAATGGCCGAAAAGGCCGGCTACAAACACTTCATGCTCAAAGAGATTTTTGAGCAACCGCGCGCGATCGAAGACACCTTGCGCGGACGCCTCGACCGGGAGCGCGGCGACATCTCCTCGGATGAAATCGGGCTCTCGAACGACGACGCAAAACACATCAAACGCGTCTTGCTCCTCGCCTGCGGCACGAGCCACCACGCGACCCTGCTCGGGCGCACGTTTATCGAAGGCCTCGCCAAGGTGCCCGCCGTGTGCGAGCTCGCGAGCGAGTTTCGCGGCCGCGACGCGGTCGTCGGCGAAGGCGACCTGGTGGTCGCGGTAAGCCAATCCGGCGAAACCCTCGATACGCTCATCGCGGCGCGCGAAGCCAAAGCCAAAGGCGCCAAGGTGCTCTCCATCGCGAATGTCATCGGGAGCGCTATTCCGCGCATGAGCGATGCATCGTTTTATACCCATGCCGGACCAGAAATCGGCGTGGCATCAACCAAATGCTTCACCGCTCAAGTCGCCAACTTGCTCATGTTCAGCATCTGGCTCGGGCGTCGCACGGGCGCGCTCAGCCCCGAGCGTTCTTCTGAGCTCGTCGAAGGCATGGCCCGTTTGCCTCACCATATGAAAGACGTGCTTCAAGGCACACGTCAGCTCGTGGCGAATCTCGCCAAGCGATATGGAGAAGCGCGCGACGTGCTGTTCTTGGGTCGAGGATTTAGCTTTCCCATCGCCCTCGAAGGGGCGCTCAAACTCAAAGAAATCTCCTACGTACACGCCGAAGGCTACGCGGCCGGCGAAATGAAACACGGGCCGATCGCGCTGATCGACGCCAAAGTCCCCGTGATCGTGCTTTTGCCGAAAGACGACAACTACGACCGAGCGTTCAGCAATCTGCAAGAAGCCAAAGCCCGCGACGCGATGGTGATCGGCGTCGCCAGCGAAGGCGACGAAGCCGCGCGCGACCTCAGCGACGACTTGATCGAAGTGCCCAACGTCGACCCCATCTACTCGCCGTTTCTCACCGTCGTGCCGCTGCAGCTCTACTCCTACTACGTCGCCGACTTCAAAGGCACCGACGTCGACCAACCCCGAAACCTCGCCAAAACCGTCACTGTCGAGTAGTCGGCCTGTGCTCGACGGACAGCGGCTCGCCGTCGTCGTGCCGGCGTACAACGAAGCGCGCCTCATTGGAACGACCCTGCGCAGCATTCCGGACTTCGTTGACGACATCCTCGTGGTCAACGACGGCAGTACCGACGCCACCACCGAAGCCATCCGCCGCGTCGACGACCGGCGAGTCCACCTTCTGATCCATGAACACAACGCCGGCGTCGGCGCGGCCATCGCGACCGGCTATACGCACGCCTTGAGCCGCGGAGCGCACGTGATCGCCGTCATGGCCGCCGACGGACAGATGGATCCCGAAAACCTCAAAGCGCTCTGCCGGCCCGTTCTTTTCCGCGAAGCCGACTACGCCAAGGGAGACCGCCTGAGCTGGCCCGGCGCATGGAGGACGATCCCTTGGTCGCGCTTCGTCGGAGGCCACGTATTCTCGTGGGCCACCAGCGTCGCCATTGGCGTGCCCATTCGCGATTCCCAATGCGGTTACACCGCGGTGTCTGCACGCGCCGCACGAGAACTGCTCCGCGCTGGCATCTGGTCACGATATGGCTACCCGAACGACATTCTAGGAACCTGCGCAAGAAAAGATCTGCGTATCGAACACGTCTGCGTACGCCCCATCTACGGTACCGAACGAAGCGACCTGAGCCTCCAAGACGCCCTCTGGAGCATCCCCCTCCTGCTCACGCGCATCTTCGCGCTCCGATTCAAAACTGCTAACCTGTAGACAATGAAGGCAGCGCTGCGACCCCGGCACACGGTTCGCGACTACGTCGAGATCGAAGAAACGAGCATCGGCGTAAAGCACGAGTACGTCGCGGGAGAAATCTATGCGATGTCGGGAGGCTCGCCCGAGCACGCGGCCTTAACTAGCGCGCTCACGGTGCTTCTTGGTACTCATCTGCTTGGAACCCGACTGCTTGGAACCCAACTGGGAGGCGGCCCATGCCGCATCTATTCCTCAGATCTCAGAATCTCCATCGCAAGCGCCGAGGTATACACCTACGCCGATCTTAGCGTCGTGTGTCAGCCGCTCGAACGCGACCCCGATTCGCCGACCCACATCACCAACCCACGCATCGTAGTCGAAGTGCTCAGCCCCAGCACCCAGCGCTACGACCGCGAGCAAAAACGACTCTACTACCAGCAGATCGAATCGCTAGATACGTACATTCTCGTCGCCCAAGATCATCCCTCGGTTGAAATCTGGCAACGAAACGAACACGACTGGGCGCATTCCACATACGGAACCGGCCAACAAGCCCCCATCCCATCAATTCAATATCAACTCGACGTAGATGAGCTCTACGAAGCGGCCGGTATCCCAATATCGAATGCACGTCGGTAGCGCCCATCAGCGTAGAATCGACTTCGAATCATCGAGCACCATTCCCCGACCAGGACGTCTGCGCCAAACTCCGCAACGGACATCCACATTGATGTGGATTCGGTCAGATCGCATCGTTTGAGCTTGTTGGTGTTCCTGTGTTTAGTGACGCGCCGGCTGCGTTTCGAACTTTGCAGGTAATGGAACTGTATTTTCGCCAGTCTTTTGCGAGACGAAATTGGTTGTGCTTCTGATCCCATACCGCGGTCGTCACTCTCTTCTTCGAAGGCTGAGACGCCAGGCTAAAGTTGATGGACTCGGCGCCTTCGTGCTGCGCTCTGCAGTACCGCGCCGCACCAACAGCTCGGTTTTCAGCCTCATGGCAAGGCACATTGCCGTTCGCATCGGTCGAGCAAAAAGAGATCGAATATCCTTCGATCCTAGGATCTGGAAACGTCACTGCTTCGCCCAATCGGAGCCGTTGAATCAAAGCTGTTTCTTCGCCGCTCTGCTTGTCCTCGAAAGGACCCTCGCTCGCTACGTCTGCGGCGCAACCCGCTCCAAACGCCAAAAGCACGAATACTACGAAAGCCTGTTGGGTCATGGGTCTACTCCCTCGCCGGGCGCGAATGTTCAAAAAGTAGAGCGTCATGGAGCAAGATAGGGGCCAACGGCGAATCCGCACAATCGATGCAGAGAACCGCACTCTAAAGCCGCGCTCCAGAACATCGTGCGGAATGTTCTTACGGCGAAAGAGGTCATCCGACCCCAACCATCTACGCGACGGGTGCTCGGTTTAGACTATATAGAGAGACTAGACTAGAGCAGTGCCTGCTTGCGTTGATCGAAATCTCTCAGCAGGAAGACATCCGACGAACTCCCCGGCAACCATGTCACGTGCCTCCTGGCGGGGGAGTTTGGGTGAATC
>JANQQS010000196.1 GCA_028284955.1 Myxococcota bacterium
GTTACTCGATAATTTTGGCGACGACGCCGGCGCCGACGGTACGGCCGCCTTCACGGATAGCAAAACGCAAGCCCTCGTCCATCGCGATCGGCGCAATCAGCTTCACCGTCATCTTCACGTTGTCGCCAGGCATCACCATCTCAATGCCCTCCGGCAACTCACAAGCACCCGTCACATCCGTCGTCCGAAAGTAAAACTGCGGCCGGTAACCGTTGAAAAACGGCGTATGACGTCCACCCTCATCCTTGCCCAACACATACACTTCCGCCTCAAAGTGCGTATGCGGCTTGATCGACCCAGGCTTCGCCAGCACCTGTCCACGCTCCACCTCGTCTCGCTTGGTCCCGCGCAGCAACACCCCAACGTTGTCGCCCGCCTCGCCTCGATCCAGCAACTTGCGGAACATCTCTACACCCGTGCAGGTCGTCTTCGTCGTGTCCTTGATCCCGACAATCTCTACCTCGTCGCCCACGTTGATCACGCCGCGCTCGATCCGGCCCGTCACTACCGTGCCGCGCCCCGAAATCGAGAACACATCCTCGATCGGCATAATAAAATCGCCGTCAATCGCCCGCTCCGGCGTCGGAATGTACGAGTCCAGCGCCTCCACCAGCTTGTCGATCGACTGCGTGCCAATCTCCGTGTCCTCACCCTCCAGCGCCTTCAGCGCCGAGCCCGTGATGATCGGGGTGTCGTCCCCCGGAAACTCATACGAATCCAGCAGCTCGCGAATCTCCATCTCCACCAGCTCCAAAAGCTCCGCATCGTCAACCATGTCGGCCTTGTTCATGTACACGATGATGTACGGCACACCCACCTGGCGCGACAACAGTATGTGCTCCCGGGTCTGCGGCATCGGACCGTCTGCCGCCGAAACCACCAAAATCGCACCGTCCATCTGTGCCGCTCCCGTGATCATGTTCTTCACATAATCCGCGTGCCCAGGGCAATCCACGTGCGCATAGTGGCGCGCGTCCGACTCGTACTCCACGTGCGCCGTCGCAATCGTAATACCCCGCTCACGCTCTTCAGGGGCATTGTCAATTTGATCGTACGCCTTCGTCTCTCCACCAAACTTCGCCGCCTGATGGGTCGTGATCGCCGCCGTCAACGTCGTCTTACCATGGTCTACGTGACCAATCGTCCCCACGTTCACGTGCGGCTTCGTGCGTTCAAATTTTTCCTTGGACA
>JANQQS010000207.1 GCA_028284955.1 Myxococcota bacterium
CAGTGTGCATCACGTTTCCGTGCCGCGCGACCTTGGGTTAGAGGCTTCCTTGGACGCGGTCGAGTGTCCGCGGCGCCTGCTGGCACCCAGACCCTCTCGTTCGGGATACGATCCCGAACGATTCACCCAAACTCCCCCGCCAGGATGCACGTGACCCGGTTGCGTGAGGGTAATCTGCTGGGGCCCCGCCGCGACGCGGTGGGGCGGACGCGAAGCGGCCAGACTTGGGACGCCGTCACGCCTTTCGATGCACAGAGCACAGATGGAAGAGCTCGACGCGCAGCAACTCACCGCGAGCACTGCACGAAGAGAGCAAGGGGGCGTAGGGGCCCCCGCGCAGCGCGAAGCGGCGTTGGGTGGGGGGCCCCGCGGAATCGTATTCCGTGGGGGGAGGGGATGCGGCCAGCCCCTCCGAACAACACAGCTCCCCCGCCAGGATGCACGTGACCTGGATACGTGGAGTTGAACTGCTGGGGCCCCAACGACAGTCGGACCAGTTTCGTCGATTATCAGCTCGTACCGCGAACACCGCACGAGAAACGGCGCCGGGAGGGGCTGTGGCCCGCCCCTCCGGAAACGGAGCTTACCGTCGCGAACCGTGAAGAGCTATGCGCGGACGTTTTCGGCGAACTGGCCGCGCGGGCCTTGCTTGAGTTCGAATCGAACTTCTTGGCCCTGACGCAGGGTTCTATAGCCATCGCCTCCGATTTGGGAGTAATGCACGAATACATCACTACCGTCGTGGCGACTAATGAACCCCCAGCCCTTTGCGTTGTTGAACCACTTAACCACGCCAATCTCGACCACCGCCTCGACACGGCTACTCGATGATTTCGTTGATGTGGCTCCAGCTGATGTTGTGCTGCCTACTTCCATTCCATCCCCCTCTGGAACGCGGCGGTTCTCCGATTTGTTTACTTTGTTTTACAAATAGACATATCAGTTGGCTATTTGGCCGGCTGCACACACAATGTGGGAACAACTCGAAGCGCATCTAACGTACTCAACTAGCGCATCAAGTCAAGTCCAACAAAGCGTCTTTCATGGATAAAGTTCGGTCTTGTTCCATGCATCGCCAGCCCGCACGTAGAGTGTTCTTTGATGCAAACGGTCTGGCTGGTTGAACCAAAACTCGATCCTCTGAGGCTTCACATGAAACCCGCCCCAGTTTGGAGGTCGAGGCACCTCTTGTCCCTGAAAACGAACTTCAAAATTTCGAACTCGAGTGCGCAATTCGTTTGGGCCCGTCAGTGGCTGGCTCTGCGTCGAAGCCCATGCACCAATCTGGCTTCCGCGAGGTCGAGTCGCGAAGTAGGTATCCGACGCTTGCTCCGACAGCTTGGAAACCGGCCCTTCAGCTCGCACCTGAACTCCGATGGTTGCCCAGTGCGCGCACAGCGCGGCGTGAGGATTTTGAGCCAGTTCTTCGGCTTTTCGGCTTTCGTAGTGGGTGAAGAACACGACGCCCTGGGTGTCCAGGTGCTTGATGAGTACGAACCGGACGGAGGGCACGCCGTCTGCGGTCGCAGTCGCGAGGGCGCAGCGTGACGCATCAAACGATTCTGTGGCCCTCGCTTTCTGGAGTGCCTCTCGGAATCGCTGGAGGGGATCGTCTAAGGATACTGTGTTTGTGTTCACCATTCTACTCCGCCCCGGTTCGGAAGCTGGGCCAGGTTCAGGTAAATTGACGCTGTTCCCCGATCCGTCGATCGTTTTCGCAGATTGGCGTAAACTTTGCTGAGAAGCAGGGGTTGTCGCCTAGACGGAGGACCTTTGGTACGTTAGGAGATGGAGTAGGGGGATTATTCCTTAATTGTGAAGGATCTGTAGGATTTATGAACCCGACCGGGGACGCACTTGTCGCGCGCCTTCGCAGCAATCCAGACGATGTTGGCGCGTTTGCCGCGCTGAGAGCGCACTACGAGCAGCTCAGGGATTTCGCGTCGTTAGTCAATCTCCTGGAGGGATGGGCAGGGCGCAATGGCCAGGACGAGCTCGCTGCGCAGGCTCTGCAAGAGGCGGGGGAGATTGCGCTGCGTTATTTGGGTGACGCACGGCGTGCGGTGGGCCTATTCGACCGCGCGCTCGCGCGACAGCCGCAGCACGATGGCGCAGCAGAACGCTTACAGAAGCTTCTCGAGAAAGCAGGCGACTTTCGGCGCCTCATCGAAATCTTGGAGCGGCGCGCCGCGGCCCTCGAATCGGCGCGCGCGAGGCCACAGAAGGTTACGCAGGTTCATCTGAAACTCGGGCAAATCTGGGAACATCATGGACGGCATGCGGACCGAGCGTTGTTCCACTTCCGTAAGGCTATTGAGCTCGACAAGACATGCGTGGCGGCGATCTACGGAGCGCGAGAGATCTATCGCAAGGCAGGGGGGTACAAGGCTGCTGCATCGCTCTACGAGCTCGAGGTTGCCGCCGAGCCGCAGGCGAACCGAAAAGCCGCGCTGCTCTGCGAGCTGGCGCATTTGCGGATGGAGCATCTAGGGGATCACGAGGGTGCAGTGTCTGTTTTGGCCCGCGCGCAATCTCTTGCGCCCGGTGACTTGAGCCTATTGCACGATTTGGCGACCTATCGGCTCAAGAACGCTGAGCGCCTCAAAGAGGTTCCGAAGGCGAATCGAGAACGGCAACAGGCTGCAGATCTGCTCGCCCAACTTGCGGAACGAGTCGAGGGGGACAACGCCAAAGCGTACTGCGAGGCCGCGCTGGACGTAGTGCCTGGCCACGAGGGTGCGCTCGCTAAGCTAGAGGAACTTTACGAGGATTCGAGCGAAGCGGATTCGCTTGCTCCTCGGTGGGTCGCGTACTTGCGAGCTGAGCCTACGGGTTCGCGAGCCGACGAGCGAAGAAAGCGCCTTGGGCGCGCGTACTTGCGAGCGGGCCAACTCGATGACGCAGCCCTGTGCTTTGAAACCCTGCTCCAGAAGGGAGACGTCGAGGCGGTGGAGGTGCTTGCCGACCTCTATCGAGGCTCGAACCGCAAGGACGATCTGGCACGGGTTTTGTCCTCGGGAGCCCAGCGTTACGCACCGCCGCAGCGCGTTCAAGCGCTGAGGGAGCTTGTCGCGGTGTTGTGCGACCTTGGGCGTCGCGATGAAGCCATCGGCGAGGCACAAGCATTGCTTCAGCTCGACCCCACCGATGGTGAAGCCTGCGCGTTTCTCGAGGGCGAGTACGCCCGTCGTCGTGATTTTGCGAGCCTGCGACAGCTGATGCTCACCGCTTCGAGGATTCCTGGCCTTTCGGCAGACGCCCGCAAACAGAGGCTCCGCGAGGTAGCCCAGATCAGCCAAACCCGCCTTCAAGATACCGAAGGGGCGCTCTCTGCGCTCCGCGCCATTATCGCGCTTGATCCGTCCGACCTAGAAGCCCGCTCGGCGCTGATTCAGATGCTTGAGGCTTCTGAGCTTTGGGACGAGCTCGCACGTTCGCTCGAACGGGAAGCGTCCACCGCCGATACGGCTGAGCGAGCACCGATTCTCCGGCGGCTCGGAGAGGTCGAGCGCGACCATCGTCACGATTACCCTGCCGCCGCGAACGTATTCGGCGAGCTATATGAGATCTGCCACGACGACGAGGAGATTCGTGACGCGCTATGTGATGCGCTACTCCTCGCCGATCGAGGGCGCGAAGCCATTCCGTTGCTTCGGGCTCGTATCGATGCGTCGTCGTCGGACGAAGAGCGCGTGCCGCTGTTTCGAACTTTGGGTTCCATTCTGGAGGATTGCGGCGACGATGAGTCTGCGTTTGAGGTTTCGGCTCGCTTGCTCGATGTGCGCCCAGGCGACACCGACGCGCTTGATCGGATGCAAGGAATTGATGAGCGCAACGAAAACTATGCGCGCCTGATCGAAACGCTATCGTACCGAGTTGAGATCGCTCCGCCTCGCGAATGCGCTTCAATATTGCGGCGCGCGGGAAAGCTCGCTGATGAAAAACTGTCTGATCTGAATCAGGCAGCCGAGTTTTACAGCCAAGCGCTTCGCTACGAACCGGACGACTCCCGTGCCCTAGACGCGCTGTGCGATGTGTATGTCCGGTCCGACCGCTACAAAGATCTTCTGGTCATCCTTCGTGAGCGCGCGAGCTCGGCGGAGGATCCAAATGCGCGAAGGGAACTGTATCGTCGGATCGCGAAAGTTCTGTCGGATCGAATCCGAAACGAGGAAGCGTCGATCGAGGCATGGCGTGAGGTTCTCAAGAGCGGCGAAGACGAAGAAGCGCTCGGCGCCCTTCGTGTGTATCTGGAGCGTCGAGAAGACTGGGACGAGCTGGTAGATGTTTTGCGGCGGCTCGGAGACGTTCTGGGCGGCGCAGGCGGCGCCGTCGACCGTCAGGCGCTTCGTGAGCTTCAGCTCGAACGCGCGACCATTCTCTCAGAGCGACTCGACCGCTACGAGGAAGCGATCGACGTCATCAAAATGGTTCTCGATCGCATTGACCCAAACTACGTTCCCGCGATCGTTCAGCTCGTTCGCTGGTGTGAGACCTTGCAGGATCAGTCTGGGTTGGCGGACGCCCTCGAACGACAACTTGCCTCCACGCCCGCTGCGGATCTTCGAGTTCCCGTGGCTCGTCGCCTCGCTGAAGTATACGAAAGCCAGCTCGGTGATAACCGTCGCGCTATCTCCGCGCTGCTAGTATGGAGCGCCGCGGCGCCTACCGATCCGATTCCCAAGCGACGACTCGCGCCACTACTCGAGGCGGAACAGCGTTGGCGTGAACTCGTCGCGGTGCTGGATGACTTGGTGAACACCACTTCGGATTCGGAAGAAGCCGATGAGCTGAAGCGCACTGCCGCGCAGCTGGTTTGGAAGAAGCTCGGAGACCGGGAAGACGCGTGGAGTAGACTCAAAGGTCAGTTGGAGCAGGGAGACGAGCGCTCCAACCCCATGCTTAAAGAGTTGGCGGCCGATTTTGGTGAGGAGCGCCTGCTCGCTGAATACTACGTCGAGCTGGCGCAGCGAGCCGAATCGGAAGACGGGCGTCGGTGGTGGGTCGAGGCCTCTGAGATCTACGAATCACACGTTCGCGACACCCATTCGGCGCTCGAAGCGATGTTGCGCGCGTACGCGATCGACACCTCTGACGAACACATGCTGTCCGAGGTCGAGCGTCTCGGAGCAGCCGCGGAGGCCTGGGATCGATTGGAGCAGGTTTACGACAGCGTGCTCCGTTCAGCGGAGGCTCAGGAAGACAAACTGATTCTTCTCGTGAGACAAGCGCGATTGCTGGAAGAGCGCGGTCGACGTTCGGAGGAAGCCCTGAACTACTTGCTTCGTGCTTGCGGGATTGCACCCGACCACGATGAAGTGCTCGAGTACGCGGAGCGGCTGGCCTACGAGACAGGCCGAGAAGAAGAGCTTCTGGTGGTGTATGACCGCCGCCGGGCCACGGCGACCAGCGAGGCAGATCAGCTCGACGCATCGCTACGAGCGATTCGAGTGGGCGATGATGTGCTTGACGACGTTGACCGGATGCTTCGATATGTGCGGGAGGCAGTCGCATCGGTCGTTCGCGCGCCCGAGCTACGCGACGTTCTCGAAGATGACCTTCGGACCCTCGATGACCGGCACGTTCAGCAGGAAGGCAGAACGGCTTTGCTGCACATGCTTTGCCAGGTCTATCAGGATGTTGCGGACCATCGCACGGAGCAGTCCGAGTTGGATGCGGCAGTCGACCTCTTGCTCCGCGCGGCCCGGGTGTATGAAAGCGACCTTGGCGACGAAGAATCCGCTTTTTTATCGCTGTTGCGCGGGATGACGATCCGAGATGGGGGCGATCTCTTGCTCGACGAATGTGTGCGCCTCGCCGAGCGCACGGGACGGATTTTGGACTATGCGGAGCGGCTGCGGCGGGGAGTTGATGAAGCGCTCGACCCGGAAACGGCAGCGAGGTTGCTCGGGCGGCGAGCACTTCTTCTTGAGGAACAGCTCAATGACTATTCGGCAGCGGCGGACGCGTACCGTCAGCTCGCCACGATCGCTCCGGATGAAGCCGTCGCCCGCGATGGTCTGCGGAGAAACCTTCGCCTATCTGGGCGATATCAAGAGCTCGTCACCGAACTAGAACGAGAAGCGGACTCCGAGCCCGATCCGGTCATTCGAGCAGCTGCGCTGAAAGAGGCTGCGCAGTGCTGGGAGGATGATCTGAACAATCACTGGGAGGCGATGGATTGCTGGAAACGGCTCCAAGAATTGGTTCCGGAGGATTCGGAGGTGCATGCCGCAGTGGACCGATTGGGCCATCACACACGTGTCTTGAGTAGCGAAGAGGCGATGGATAGAGATAGCTCTTTGGATGATTCGGTTGCTGCGACAGACGAGCATTTGCCGGACGAGATTCCTGAGGAAGTGTCTCGATTCCATGACGTAGCCTCAATGCCCGAGGCCGAGCCAGCACCGGAGTTCGAGTCGGTTTCGGAACCCGCGTCGATGTCCGAATTCGAACCAGACGTGGATGCAGACGCAACCGTAGCCCTGCCGCCGGATCACGAGCCGGACTCGCACTCGACGGGAGAGGAAATGTTGAACGAGTTAGGAACCGGTGATTTCGAAATTGTGTTTCCCGAAGGATTGGCTGCGCTCTCGAGCGAGCAGAGTGACGTGGCATCCGCGTTGCCCTCCGATCATCTTGTTGACGAAGACGCAACGGAAGCCATTCCTCCGCTGAACTTTGAGAGCGACGCGGACGACGATCGCTTCGAACACGGAGCGATCGCAGAAGATTGGATCGCGCAGGTCGAAGAAGACGAATTGGAAGAAGTCGAACTAAGCGGGCTTACGGAACTTGACGAAGGGTCTTCCGAAGATGGCGAGTATGACGACTTTGGAGCCGATACCTCGGACGAGCTCGACGTCCGTCGCGCGGAAGAGGCGGACGACGAGCTCCCGATAGACGACATCTCGTAGGTCGATCCGAAAGCGCGACGCGTGTCTCCCGCAGGTCTTCGCTACGGGATCGCTGCGTGAACGAGGAGTTCGTCTTGCCATTGCGCCGGGCGCTCAAGCAAGAGTCTCTCCGGCGCGGCGGACTCGATCGCAGACAGAATACACCGATCGTAGGAAGTAGGTTCGGGAGACACAGTCGTCACGCTCAGTGTTCCGACAAAGAAAGTATCTTGCGCAGAGCTTCCGGGCGTGCTGAACGAGAGCCGGATCTTGGTTTGAGCTGACTTCGGCTGGCCCGTATTCCAGATCTGAGTGAAGCATTGGGCCATCGTTTTCTTCGTACTCGCTTTGCGGATCCGCTCGACCACGTTCTCATGACCCGCGACCTGCCGGGTGGGTACGGAAATGGAGATTTTTACCGCGTCGAAGCCTGGTGCGGCAGCGCGTCCGCGAAAAAATCTTCCGCCGGGGTTTCGTTCGTCGAATGCATCGAGTGCGAGGCCGAGGAACTGCATTCTTGAAGCGAGCTCAAGCACCATGCGTCGTGGTGGTGACCCTGGCAACGATCCTCGGAAGCATGCATCTGCGTGTTTGGCAGCCTCTTCGCGCTGCGCCGTGGTGGATGCGTGACGCAGAGACGCTTCAGCTCGCCCGCAGAGAATCTCGGGCGGCGGCCGAGCGGAGGCACCTCGAAACGATTCGATGGATCGATTGTATGCCGTAAGCGCCTCGCGGTAGTCGTGCACGGCGACATGCTTTTGAGCCACCAAAGCGAGTGCATCCCCTCGGACGCTGGTCTTTCGATACCGACATACATGGTCGACGCACACATGGTCGCGCGCGCAATCACCCCTGCCTCCGCAGGTTCCGCCTGCCGGAAGCCCGCTGGCGGGTGGGTTCGCCCGAGGCCTTTGAGCCGTCGAAGGGTCAGCTGATTCCGCCGCCGGCAAGCCTCTTCGGCACGCGGTTCCTGCGATGGCGCAGAGCAGCAGCAAGCACCAACCGGGAGCAAGATGCTTCAAAAGGTAGACTCCAGAGAAAGCGTGGCCACAAACGCGCTGTCGTTGGGCACTGCGGCTTGACCGTAGTGAAAATCGTCGAAGGAGTAGATGAGGACATCAAACTTACCCACCAATCGCAGCCCCCGCAGAAAACCGATCTTGCCGTCGTCGCCCGGCGCCGGTGTCCACTCAGCTCGTCCGCCAAACGTCCAACTCGACATCGGCGAGAGCTCTCGGTCGCCGGTGAAAAATTGACCGCGAGGAAACCGTACGTAGTCGTCCGAAAAAAACGCGGCACCGGTTTGCGTGTAGTAACGGGCTCGCGCGCGGAGTCGCACGCTTCCCCCAAGGCGCTGCTCGTAGGCCAGCTCTGCGGTCAGCGATTGGATATCCCAAGTGTCACGATAGAGGCGGCCGAACGTTTGCAGGGCCCCTGCCAGTGGCTTAATCCAGAGCCGAGTGCCGAGACCGGCGGCGTATCGCGCACGGTTGTTCGGATGGTTCTCCTGGGCTGCGCTCCGGCCTAGCCAGACTGCGCGATAGGGGTTTCCCTGGTATCCATCGAGAAGTTGGACGGTGACGGTCGTTTGGGTTGTGAACACTGGCGCCCACGCCTGAGTCCAGCCGCCTTGGAAGGTCTGAATACTTAGATCGAGCGATTCTCGTTCGTCGGAGTCGAAACAACCGCTGGACGTGGGCATGGCCTGTCGGTCCACGGCCTCTTGGGCGCGAGGTTGCGCTAAATTGCATACGCGATCGAAACCGCGTGCGTATGCCAAGTCGAGGCCGGTGTTTCGTTCAAACAGCTCCGCGCGACCTCCAATGCGAAATGAATGAGACCGATAGTCGCTCTCGTGGCCGTAGCTATAGTCCAGATCTAGGCTGGCTAAGTCGCTTCGCAAGGTTACCCCGCCGGTGGCGGTGTTGCGGAGGTCATCGAGCTTGGTGGCGCTGGTGATAGCGTCCACTTCGCTAGATGGGTTGTCCACCACCCGGACACTGGCACCAGAAACGATGTCGGCCTCCCAGCCTGCGCGGATCGTCACAGCTTGCCCAGCGTCTCCGCTCAGGTTCACGGATGGGGTAATCACTGTCATGTCCAAGGGACCGCCAGCTTCACGAAACACCGTGGTGGTCGCCGAGGCCCTCGCGTCCGACCGCGCTGTGGCCGGAAAGACGACACAGAGCGCTAGCGCGCATCCGCCCGCGATAAGGGGACGGCGCGACAGTGGGACGTGCCATGTCGAGACTAGTTGCACCCGCATCCGCCCCCGGTGACACCGCCTGCGCCGAAGGATCCTTCGCGATTGTTGAAGACGTGTTCGTCATGGGCCGCGGTTTTCCCGTCCGCGCCAAACGTCATGCTGGGGTCTGCGAGCAGTTCCTTGTCTTCCGGACGCACAGTGACGCACGCAGTGCCCCATACGCAGCAGACAATCAGGATGAACTTAGAAAAAAACTGTGAGACCACCGCTAAACTCCTCCTGAGCCGAGTAGCGATTCGGCTCGAAGAATGCATAGGCGCGCGCTTCAATTCGCAGCGTGAGCCGGTAGCGAAAACCGAAACGCAGTCCGCCGCCGCCGTAGAGCATCGCCACCGATCCAGATTCGAGCAAGAATGTGTCGGCGTTGGGGTCGCTCACCGCCACGCCCCCGCCGACGACCACGTAGGGCACAACGGGCGAATCTGGAAAAATATTGACCACGCCACCAGCTCCTCCGAGGAGCAACCGGCCGGCGCGAGACACCGACGCTCCCGCGGTCGCTTCGAAACCGAATTCGGGCCGAAGCATCACTGTGGGCCGTATCGCCATAAATCCTCCTCCGCCCAAAACTCCGAAGGTAATCGCGATCTCGACGGTGGCGTCGGGGATGGGCGGAGGAGCAAAAAGGCGTGGCCACAGACGACCCCCCGTCGCTTCTCCTTCGCCGACTTCGTGGTTGTACACGGCGTCGCCCATGATCCAGGCCACGGTGCCATCCTGACGACGAACTTGAAACCAGTAACCTTCGGTGGCTCTCTGGATGACCTCAAACACGTCGCCTCGCGACGCAAGCCCAATCTGCCGAAAGCCGGGTCCCGGGCCACTACGCATCGCGGCTGATTCGACGATGACGCGAGCGTAGAGCGTCGGGGAGGAGGACGGTGTTTCCGCGTGTGCTCCCGTACTGAGCGAGAGCGCCAGACTGCCGAAGAATCCGTACTTTAGCACGCGGCAAATCATTGTTGTGGTGCGTGCGCGAGTCACTGTGCGCCTTGAGTAATCCACTGGATAATCAAATCCGCTTCCGCGTCGCTCGCCGCGAATATGGCGCGAGGATGCGAGTCGAGCGCGAGGGGGCGACGATAGATGGGGCTCGCAAGCGGATCACTTTGCACCGTAAAGCGTAGCGCCTCCAAGTTTCGCAAGTACGACTCAGGTGCTGGATCGAGCGTGGAGTCGTCTTCGCAGCGTGGTGGTGCGTCGCTTTCGGCTTCCGCATCGAGTCTCAGCGCCGATCGCGCGGTGTGGCAGCTTCCGGACTCGCCGGCGGCGCCGGATGCGCACGAGTTGGCGCTGATCACCTCGGGCTGGATACGGCAAAAGAAAAAGTCCTCGTTCAGGACGAGGTCCGGCGGCACAAAGTTGTCGCCGAGATCTACCGTTCCGCATCCCGAGATGCTCACCAGCATCGTGAAGCAGCATGCTCCCACCGCGCGCTCGAATGCTGCGATCGCTGGCCGACAAGCCGGCTGCCTGGTTGCGGCTTCATCCGCCGCACGTCGAGTCTCCCCTCCATCGTGTGTTGAGGTCAAGCCGCAAGTTCCTCGCTTTCGTCGCTGACCGCAGCGCCTCCCCTAAGAGTGCCAAACCTCGCAGATTTCGGTCAACGAGTTCCATGATACATCACCGAGGCCGCTACAGGAGAGCACGATCGACATCCCAATGCGGGCTGTTAGGATGCCCGCGACCGAATGCGCGATTCATGGAAGGCCGCTCGGGTGGGATTGATGGTTTTGCTAGGAATTGGCGGAATCATCGCGGTCTACTACTACGTGGACGAGCGATCTTCGGCCGGTGACGGGTACAGCGTATACGCGCTCTTCGAAGACGCACAAGGTGTGATTCCAAAATCGCGGGTCGTCATTGCGGGTATTCCAATCGGCCACATCAAGCGGGTACGCCTCAGTGGTGCGCGCGCGCGGGTCGACATTCAAGTCCGCTCAGACGTCAAGCTGCACCGCGATGCGACGGTGACTTTGCGGACCGTTTCCTTGCTGGGAGAGAAGGTGCTCGTGGTGAGTCCCGGTTCCTTGGGCGAGCCGCTTCTTCGCGACGGTGACCAAATTCGCGTCGCGGAGGGACAAGCATCCATTGAGGATGCCGTAGATACGATTGACGCGATCGCCACCAACGTGTTGGCCGTGACTGAACAGATGCGGCGCGCGTTCGGCAATGACGAGGCAGGCCAGCGTATGGAGGACTCGCTTCAAAATCTCAGTGAGGCGCTCGAGAGCGTCAACCGGACGATCCAAATCAATGAGGATGTCATTAGTCGGGCGATTGCGAACGTCGAGTCCACGACGGAAGAGGCGGGCCCCAAACTCATCACCATTCTCAACAATATTGAACAGGCCACCGAGCGCGTGGGTCGCGTGGTCGCGGAGGGCGAGCCCGACGTAGACGAAGCACTCGATTCAATCAATCGCTCAACCGCGCAACTTGAGGAAGTCCTGTCCGACGTACGCCAGGTGACCGATCGGACGGCTCGAGGAGAAGGAACGATCGGTCGACTGACCCAGGACGAGGCGTTGATCGACGAAGTCGAGGGAGTCGCCGAGGGATTGAACAACCTCGTTGGTGGGATTAGCCGGCTTCAAACGGTGATCGAGCTGAGGAGCGAGTACAACTTAATCGCCAACACCTTCAAGACCTACTTTTCGCTTCGAATTGTTCCACGAGAAGACCGCTATTTCTTGATTCAATTGGTGGACGATCCGCGTGGGTCGCTCAGCGTGAGCGAGACTCTTGTGCGACGGAGTCCGGCACTGCCTGATGAACCAGGGGAGTTTCAAGAAACCAGAATCACGCGTACGGATTCGCTGCGATTTTCGTTGCAGATGGCGAAGCGAATTTCGTTCGCCACGTTTCGTTTCGGAATCATGGAGTCGTCAGGCGGCTTGGGAGTCGACCTGCATCTTTTCGAAGATCGTTTGGAACTGGCAAACGATGTCTTTGCGATCGGTGAGCAAGCGTTTCCCCGGCTGCGCGTTCGCGCCGCGTTCGAAGTGCTGACGCGGCTTTGGGTGGTGAGCGGTGTTGATGATGTACTCAACGATTCGAGCGACTTCTTTATGGGCTTGATGCTCCGCTTCAACGATGAAGATCTAAAGTCGATCCTGCCCTTTGTGGGTGGGCTGTCTCCGTAATGGCCGCTCCCGTCGGATTTGGCCGCGGGGCCGGGTTTGTGATGGCTGGCGCCCGGTTTGTGTTCTTTCGACATCCTGGGTTGATTCGCTATTGGATTTTCCCCTGGGTCATCAACACCGGGGTTTTTTTCCTGCTTTGCTTCGCGGTGTGGTTCTACTTCGACGATGTGGCCAATTGGATTTGGCTACCCTCGCAGTCGACGGGCGCGGTCGGCATATTGATGCGGGGGCTGCATTGGGTTCTTGCGGTGGTCGTCGCGATCCTGATGTTGGGTATAGCGGTCGTGCTCATGGTCCTCGTAGGGGGTGTGCTGGCCGCGCCGTTCTATGACGCGCTGAGTGAGGAGGTGGAGCGCTTGGTTCAGCGGGGGGTCGATGCACCGTTGAGCGTTTCAGCCTTCCTTCGCGATGCCTTTCGTGCCGTGGGGCTCGAGCTTGTTAAGCTCGTGCTGTACCTCGCGGCGTTGGTTCCCGTGTGGCTCCTCGGGTTGTGGCTTCCCGTAGTGGGCCAGGTGATTGCTACACTTGCGGGTTTCGTATTTACGGTGACCTATTTGGCGCTCGAACATCTCGACCGCCCCGCCGCTCGCCGGGGTTACTCTATCAGCCGACGACTAGAGCTTCTAAGAACCCGATTTTTCGCTGCGTTTGGGTTCGGATGCGCAGTGTGGTGTCTCATGCTCGTTCCACTCGTGAACCTGTTGTTCATCCCCGTCGCGGTAACCGGCGGCACGTTGCTGTTCCTCGAACTGGACGAGACATAACTCCTCTAGTGAATCGAATCAGACGCACATCGTCGAAGGCTGCGTGGCTTCCCTTCATCGGTGGTGTTGTAGGATGAATCAGTAGCTGCTACTTTGTTTTGGAGGAATCATGGTTCGGCTGGTTGCAACGGTACTACTCTCCGCGTTTTTTGTGATCGGGCATACCGTGAACGTGGACGCGCAACGCAGAAATCGGCGCGCCCGCCGCGTTCAAAACTCAGAGCTCGCCAAGAGTCTTGGCGAGATTCGGTGGGGTTGGACAAAGCGGCAGCTGCTCGCGCATTTTCGCCGCGAGATCAAGCGCGACTTCGAAAAACGCATCGCAAACGCCCCTGGGGCTATCGAAGAAGATGAAGTCCGGCAGCAGCTCAGAGCGAAACTCAGTCGGCTTGAAGATGGCTACGTGGAGTTTCGTGGACGCACCACCGGGCATGATTCGGGTTTCCTTCGAGACGAGTTCACCCACAACAATGGTGAAGCACTGCTGAGGGTGCGGGGCGACGGCAGCGACGACTACTATTTCTTCATCAACGATCGCCTATGGAAGTGGTATCGAGCGTTCGATGCCGCTGTGTTTCAAGGCGCGGATTTCAACCAGTTTCGGCAAGCCCTCGAGGGGCGCTACGGTCGCGGCAAGATTCAAACGGGAAAACTGCTCAAGAGAGCCGATGAGCGTCGCTGGATCGAATGGCAAGACCGGAAAACGCGCGCCCGAGCCATGGACAACACAACCTTCTATGGGTTTTATTGCCTGGTATTTGAGGAGAGAAAAACACTTTCCAAGCTCTCGTCGCTGCGGGAACGGGAACCTGGCCCGCGCAATCGAAAGCACGCCTTGGTCGAAGCGGTGACCTCGGGCGATCCCGCCTCTACCCACGACGCGAATGCAGATATTGTCGACCGGGTGACCGGCCGAATTCGTAACCGCCAGCAAGCCCCGAAGGAGTAAGGGGTTCACCTCAGGTTTGCGTCGGTAGTTTAGCCAGTTTAGCCCGGCAGCTCTCTCGCGTGTGGGTAGATGTGCTCTCGAACGAACAGTGCATACTCTCACGCGGCTCGACATCGGGTATGGTAAAATAAGTCTGAGGAGGACGGGCCCCTTGGCGCGATATCGCCTTCGGTTCTTGTTACAAGAGTTCGATTTGCTTGGACCAGAAGTGATTCTTGGCCGGAGCCCGGAATGCCACATTACGATCGAAGATCCGCTCGTTTCGAGACGACACGCGCGGATCAAGTTGGGGAACGACCATGCAGTTGTCGAAGATCTTGGAAGCCGCAATGGCGTCCGGGTGAATGGCAAGCGCATTGAGTCGCCCAACCCTCTCGACAACGGCGATCGGATTCGCATTGGAACACAGGAGCTCGTGTTCTTTATCGCAGGGGCTCGGGAGAAATCGTCGCGCACCACTGGTTTCATGCGACTGTGCCGCGCTTGCGGGGTGCCGTATCCAGAGGGAATCAGTTGTTGTCCTCATTGCGGCGCTGATGATGCCGAGGAAGACACTACGATCTCAGGGCTGGTCGTTGAACCGCAACGAAGTTGGACGTTTCGGTTGCTCGGTGAGGTGATCGATCGTGCTTTGGGAGCTGGTCGTCCCGACGAAGCCGAGCGGGTGTTGCGGCGCGCAGCCGAAGAAATGGACGAGCGAATGTCAGCCGGAGAGCGTCTTGACCCCGAACAAGTGGCAACGATTACCGGGTACGCTCTTAGACTGGCCGCCATTCGCAGAGATGCAGAGTGGCTTTCTTGGGCTCTCACTGTTCATCGGGGGCAGCAGATGGTTCCGTCGGAGCAGGTACTGACCCATCTCGAACAATTGGACTCCTCCACCGTGCCGAGTTTGGCATCACTGGTTGAGCAGTTTGCAGTCTGGATGCGTTCCGTTCCGGGGATGGATGGGCCCGACGATGTGGTGCTGGATCGGCTAGAGCGGCTCACCACCCGCGGTTCGGCGGGCGAGTAGTTCCCCCACTTACGCGGTGATAATTCGCTCGAGACCCTCGAGTCTTTTCAGCAGGAAGCGGTCGGAGGCAGAAAACGTTACGCGCGACTTGCGAACTTTTTCTAGATACGACCGAAGGGATTTCGCATCGGTGTGTTTCGCGGAACGAACCAGACGGTACAGGGTGTCGATGGTCGTTGCGTCGAGGAGCGCGCCGGTCATCTCGTTCGCACGAAAGATCCAATCGATCCACCGAGCGCTGTTCAACCCTTCCACAAGTCGGAGGGCGAATTGTGTGCCCTCGGCTACCAATTCGGCACGTCGGCTGGAAACCGGCTCGCCCGGGGCCTTGAGCAATGCCTCAAGTGGTCGTGCGAGAATTCGTTCGGCTTCTTCGAATCTCTTCATGACCAGCGCTTTTTCGGCAATCGACGCGATCAATTGAAAACCTGCCGCTTTCGTAGTGTCTTCCTCGGGGTCGGCGTGCGGCAAGGCCTTCATTTCCAACGTCGCGCTTGCGCGTTTTCGGCTGAATTGAAGAGGGCTTGAGCACTGGCTGCAGTGCGTTGCGGTAGGCTCATTGACCGCGTAACACACGTCGCAGCGCAGCATTTCTGATGTGGGTCGTTGTCCTTCCGGTTCTTCGCCGCTCAGAAACACCAGTTCCTGAGAGCCGATGCGCAAACGATCCATGTGCTCGAGCTGCCGCGATCCCTCAACGCGTGATCCGTTCAGGGATACCCCGTTGAGGCTTCCTAGGTCTTCCAGCATGACTCCCTGTTCATCCACCCGCAAAATCGCGTGCCTGCGTGAGACGAGTACATCGTCCAGGGCCAAGGCGCATGAGGAGCTTCTCCCAATGACGAATTCCCCGACGGGCATCTCTAAGTCGGTGGACTGATAGCGCAGGCGAAATCGAGCCACAACGACCTATAAGGTATCACTCGAACTGTAGGGAGGTCGAGAATCGGGCCGCGGCCAGAGGCTAGAACGCGAAGATTTCTTCAAGCTTGGCGATCTCACCGAGCTCACGTTCGAGATTTCCCTGCATTTCGATCGCTTCGTCAACCAGCTTTTTGAGGCGCAGTACGTCGCGTTGGTAGACTGCGAACTCGGTCGCCTGCTCCCCAAGCACGCCTACCGATCGCGGTGTGTGTGTGAGAATTACAAAGTTTTCTGGGGATTCGCTGAGGTCCTGGCCGGTATACAGCGTTTTTTCTACCGCTCGACGTGACTTGCGGGTTGGTTTGACCATCACTTGGGTCACTGGCTTTCCACCCTGCGGTGGTGCGGCTTCTACGTACACCAACCCGCAAAGCAGTCGTCCCTCCACATTCATGGGAACACATCCAGTCGGGCTGGTGGCCATCGCAGTGGCCGCATTTGCCGAAGCGTTGAGAACCTTTCTCCTCTGCTCCGGCAATGTCCGCGCCGCGAACCCGTCGTAGCTGTCCCACAGCTGATTCACTTTGTTGTAGTACGCAAACAACGTGTCCACGGTCGTCGCCTTGAAGCGCATGTATTGCTTGCGTGTGAACGCGCCCGCTACGAATGGTTTTTCGAGCGCTCGTAGCGACTCGATGGCTTCGTAATCCACCTTGGGCGCCTGTCCAGGGCCGCCTCGAGCAGCGGTGACAGCCCGATCGATCAGCTGTTGCGCATTTGTCACGGTGCCGGACGCATTGCGTACAGACTGGTACACATCCTTACCGTCTTGAACCGTATGGTTGTACACTTTTCTGTCTGACATCGTGCTGCCGAGTGCGCCACCCACGCCCATTCCCACGATCAAGCCGCCAGCGATGAGCAGGTAGGTGCGCGCGCGCTGTTGTCTGCCGACTTCTGCGTCATCTACCGGCTTGTCGTCAATGACGAGGCGAACTTCGCGTTGCTCGGGCGCCTTGCTCGCAGCTGAGAACGGATCCCCGCTGCGCGCGGGCTTGGGTTTCAGGAACGGTGGCGGAGCGACGCTCATCGACGGCGGAGCCGCGCTTCCGAGTGAAGGAGGAGGCACCACACTCCCACCAGAGCCGGCGGGACTGCCCTGCGGCGAAACAAACCCTCCCGGACCGCCGAGTTGAGGCGGTCCACCCGGCTGGGGTGCGCCGCCTTGCCCCGTGTTGGGAACGATGGTGCGGCCGAGGCGAGCTTTTAGGTCCTTGAGTTTGCGAGGTTTCTTGGGCGATTCAGCCATGTTCAGGGCGGGACGCAGGACTTGAGTAAAGGACCGAAGATTCGTCTGTCGTCCAAGCTTTGATGCAAAAGGTACCTACCTCCGCGGAATCCTGTCAAGGAGCGCGCTTTGTCGAATTCATCATTTGCTGTGTTGTGCGTGTTTCGGTCGTCCATGAGCTAGCATGCAGCGGCCATGCGCAACTCACGGAGCAAGATGTGAAATTTCCGGGGCTTGTTGAAGACTTCGTGCGTGCGGACGACGGTACTCGTCTGGCGACTCACAAGGTTGGGTCGGGGTTGCCGGTGCTCCTCTGCAACGGTCTGGGAGGAAGCTGGATGGCCTGGCACTACCAGCTGGAGTTCTTCGCCGATCGATATCGGTTTCTGTCATGGGACTATCGAGGCCTCTATGGTTCAGAACCGCCCGCCAATCCGAACGCTTTGCGCGTGCAGGAGCATGCAGCTGATGCACTTCGTGTGATGGAGGCGCATGGGTTGAAACGGGTTGCAGTCTTTGGGTGGTCGATGGGCGTGCAGGTAGCTCTCGAGCTGTTTCGCGCAGCGCCGGAACGAGTCGCGGCGTTGGTGCTGGTCAACGGCGTGCCCGGTCGCCCCTGGGAGGCAATTCGCGGTGTGCCCTTTGCGCGATCGCTCGTGCCTCCGATGATTCGAGGCGCCCGCGCGCTACCGTGGATTGCCGAGACGATGACGCGGCGGGTGTTGACGATGCCGGAGGCGGTCCATTGGGTGAAGCGACTTGGCCTCGCTTCGCGGACTTTGGACGACGATGTATTCGCGACGCTGGTGCAGTCGTTCGAAAACCTCGACATGCGGACCTACATGACGCTGCTGGGTTTGCTGGGCGAGCACGATGCGTCGGACATGCTCTCCGATGTCGACATTCCGGCGTTGGTCATCGCGGGAGCCAGAGATCGATTCACTCCGCGGCGTGCGGCAGAACATATGGTTCAACGAATACCAGGTGCCGAGTTTCTCGTTGTGCCCGGAGGAACGCACTACGTTGCGGTCGAGTATCCAGAGCTCGTCAATCTGAGAATCCAAAAGTTCTTTCGAGAGCGAGGATACGCCAGCTAGCTCGCGACTGCGTGTACCCATTGCGCCACCGGCATGGGCGGAGTGACTCCGTGTTGGGAAAGGTATCGGTCAAGAGCAGGAGCCGCATGTCGAAGACTCGCCACGCATTGATAGTCGTGTGGAATCGGCGCGACGACGAAAATCGCGGTCATCATAAAACTCACGGCAGGGTTATCGAACACAAAGACCGATCCAAGCGCACGTTCGCGGACACGGTCTTGATTGGCCTTGAGCCAGTAACCCTGACGGCGCAACAGTGCAGGTGGTTGCATGCCGATACGTCGCGCGTCAAACAGCATCGCGACAGGGCCACGGGCGAACGTTTGGTCCAGGTGAGCCAGGTAGCGCTCAACGTCTTGGTCCGTCGCAAGACCTTCAAAACGGTAATAGACTAAAGGCGCAGCGCTGTCGTCCCAGCTGATCGCATGACGAGGCTCGGAGGCCTGCGAAATGTTCGCGCGATGCGGGATCATATGATCTCAGAGTATACTGGTTTTGTTTTGCTGCAAACTTCTATTTATATTGTAATTGGGTTCGTCACCGTGATGCGGAATCACTACGTTGGGGAGCGCTGGGTTTAAACGCCGCCACAAAGGGCCCATAGCTTCGTTTTGCTTCTGCAAACTGCTGCCCTGGAGGTGCGACCAGCGAGAAATCATACACGCAGCCATTTTTCTTCAGAACATACAGCAGGAGCTCTCTGGGGACTCCGTCGAGCTTCGCTTGAACGTGGGTCTCGAGCGCCTCGCGGGATGACATGGGCACGGTCCGCTGACTCTTGATCACGCGTTCTGTAAACCCGAAGAGCAAATGGTTTGTAAGGGCGGTCAGCGGAATGTCCAGGGCGGGGTCGCAAGAAGCGTTGATCTGAATTATCGCCGCCAGGTCGTCGTGCACCCATGCCAAATCGTTGCGTCCTTCGACGCCCGAAAGCTCACGCCATTCGGGATCGAGCGTGCCTACCAAGTACGTTGCTTCCGGGTCCTGATATGTGTTGCCGCGAAGCGTTCGCGCACCCCCGCACCCCATCAGGTAGCTTGCCAGCGCCAATCCCACGAAAAGCAGCACGCCTTCTGTGGAGTTCCACGTGCGACGGCACAAAGCTAAGGGACGGCCGATCGCTGCGCACGAGCGGGATGAACGCGGGCTCGAATTCATAGTGGCGTAGAAAAGGAAAGCTAGTTCGTTGCTAGAATAGCGAAGAACCATCGCCCCGCGCTACAATGGGACAGTTTGTCGGGAAACAAGCCACTTCCTAGGGGCGCTCACGTACTCGACCGTCTGGTTGCGGAGCGGCGGCTCTCGTCTGACGACCACCGTCGCGTCGTTTCGCATGCGCAAGCTGCGAGCGAGCGAATCGAGGAAGCCTTGATTGCTACCGGAGTCATGAGCGAGGCCGAGGCGCTCAAATATGTGGCGGCGTTGTATCGAACCCGGTTTGTATCGAGTGAGCGTTTGGCACGCGCGGATGTTGAGCAGACCGTGATCGAACTGGTTCCTCGAAAGCTCGCCGAGCGTCTGCTCGTTTTTCCGATCAAGATGGACCGGAAAACCGGCACGCTTTCGGTGGTCGCGGCGGATCTGCAAGCGTTCGATGTCGCGAAGCAGGTTCAGGTCGTGAGCGGTGCGAAGAACGTAAGCGTATATGTTGCGCGGCCCGCCGCGATTCGAGCGGCGGTGCGCAAGTTCTACTATGGAGACGTACGCGCTTTTGCAACGCTTCAACAAGCAGAGCCGGGCTCTGCCCAATCCGGGACAAGGCGCCCCTCGCCGAAACGCGTGAATCCTGATCGTGGGTCTTCGAGCCTTCTTCGAGACGGCATCGACGTCGGCGTGGCGGATTTTCGTGGGCCTTCGCCGTCCCCAGAATCTTCGATGGCGACTTCATGGCAGGGATCCGCAGAATCGACTTGCGGGGTGGCAGACTACGGGAGTGGCGGCGATCTCTCTGTGCAGACAGTGGCCGATGTGGAGAATGCATCCAGTCAGACAGCACCGCGCCATGCGCCAAAAGAAGTGACCATCCGTGCACCGGAGCTTGCCGCAAAGCTCGCGGCTACGGGCGCTGCGGCGGTGGATGGACCGATTGCGCGTGACCGTTTGACGCGTCGTTCGATCAAGCTTTCAACTACTGGACCCATCGGGATCCCTGCCAAGCAAGGAACTGTCGAATCTGACGCTTTTCTCGAGACATTGAACGTCATGGTGACACTACTCGAGCACGGCAGAGGCCACCTCCGCGGGCACTCAGCACTTGTCGCAAGGCTTTGTCGCAAAATTTGCGAACGGGTGCGACTAAGTCCCGAGGACCAACACGGCGTCCTTGTCGCGGCGTATCTACACGACATCGGCAAAGCATCGACTTTTCATCTGACGCCTCTCAATGTGGCGCACGATGACAAGCATCGGGCGCAGGCGAAAAAGAATCATCTCGCTCCCATTCGCCTGTTCGATTCCGCTAAGCTTGCGGAAGCGACCACGGGCGCCCTTAGGCACCTCTACGAGCGCTTCGACGGAGGCGGGTTTCCTGACCGACTCGCCAACAAGGATATTCCTCTTGGTGCGAGGATCTTGGCGGTGGTCGAGACCTACGCGGATATCACCACGCACGACAAGAACCCGTTTCGGGCGCGGCTGGATGCGCGACAGGCACTCGAAGTTTTGAATCGCTACCGTTCCAAAGTGTTTGACGGCGTCATCGTTGACGTACTCAAGCAGTTGGTGCTCGGCGATGATCTGCGCTCTCGGTTGCTCGAGGTCAAAAAGACCGTTCTTTTGGTCGATCCTGATCCCGAAGAGACGACCGTACTGGAGATGCGATTGATCGAACAAGGCTACGACGTCTTGATCGCGCGCACGGCTGAGGAAGGTTTGGAGCAAGCACGAAATAGTGACGTGGACGTATTGATCTCGGAGGTCGAGCTGAGTCCGTTCGATGGATTTGAGTTGCTCGACAAGTTGCGTGGCCGCGGCAAAAGCTTGCCCGTTGTGTTGCTCACTCGCAAAGGAGATCGTGAGAGTGTGCACCGCGGGTTTGAACTGGGGGCGGCCGACTATTTGATCAAGCCTGCTTCGCCGGAAGTGGTGGTCGCAAAAACGAGTCAGATCGTTGAAAAGCAAGGGGCATCTCGTTCTCGGGGCGTAAGTGGTTCCATCGGTGAGATGTCGATTCCCGACGTCATTCAGATTTTGGCGAACGGCCACAAAAGCGGCCAGCTCAGCATTCGCTCGCCCGCGGGGGATGGTGAACTGTATTTCCACGAAGGCCGAATCGTCGACGCATCGTTCGGGAAAAAGATGGCGGAGGAGGCTGTGTACGCGATCCTTCTCATAGACGATGGTGAGTTTGCGCTGAACCCCGAAGGCCGACCGAAACAGCGGACCATTCAACACGCGGTGGAAACCTTGCTCCTTGAAGGAATGCGCCGTATGGACGAGCAACCGAACCAGAGTTCGTAGTCGGCTCTATCGGGCGATCCACCACCAGGCTACGGCGCCCAAAGCCGCGGTGGACGCGAACACAACCAGGCGCAATACGGAGCTTGGTGTGGCGCGTGCTGCACCTCGGCGTTTGCGCATCATCGGACCGACGAATCCGATGAGAACAGTTACCCCAAGCACCGTGCCGGCGACTGAACACAAAAGCCTGGCCTCGGTGGCGGCTTCTCCCCAGTGCGCTCGCGCGTCTTTCGGGCTGAGCAACGGCGCAACAACGACGAGGTACCATGCTCCGATGGCTCCCAGCATCAATAGGCTCCGCCGAAGCCAAAGTCGGCGTCGATCGATGCGAACCCACAGTGCGCTGCTTAGCGCTTCATGGCTTGATTGATGTTTTAGGTAGGGCCGATTTGTTGCAGCGGCCGAACCAAGAAAGAACACGAGCATCGCGATAGCGCCCGTCATCAAGCCAGCTTCGTCGTAGGTAGTCTCTGGGCTTGCGTGACCACGCAGCGCAACCGTGAGCGCGAGACTCGTAGGGAAACCCGCGAGAAGGGCCCATCTGGTTATGCGATACGCGGCTATGGGCGGAGGGAGTGATTCTGCGGTCGGGTCAGTTTGTCCAAAAATCCAGTAGCTTCGCGGAGCGCTGAAGACTCCCAGGGCGAGCAAGACCAGTGATAACACGGCGGTGATTCCCACCGTCCAACCCGCAGAATCCGATAGTCCGATAGGCAAAACGGAAATGATCAACCAAGCATTCAGGCCAAGCAATAAGAGGCGAATGCGGTTTTGCCGAAACAGGGACCGGTCGGAGTCGCCGAGCTCGCTTCCCGCGCTCTTGGACATCGTATAGACTCTCCTACTGTGCGAATCTGCCACCAGTGCGGAGCCGGCTGCAACCCCGGGGATCGCTTTTGCGCTTCGTGTGGTTGCGTGCTTGAGACTGAGGCCTCAGTGGGCAACGCCGATCCGCTCATCGGCAGAACAATAGGCGGGTCGTACGTCCTCCAAGAACTGGTGGGCGTAGGGGGCATGGGTCGAGTGTATCGCGCCGAGCAAAGCACACTTGGGCGTACGGTTGCCGTGAAGGTCATACACCCGCATTTGTTGGGAGACGATCAGACGGTGGCGAGGTTCTATACGGAGGCGCGAGCTTCGAGCCGCCTCAACCATCCCAATAGCGTCAGCATCATCGACTTCGGGCGAACTGATGACGGCATTTTGTATTTGGTGATGGAACATCTTCGGGGAAGCGATTTGGCTACCGTGATGTACGAAGAAGGCCCGCTACCTTTTTCGAGAATCGCAGACATCATCTCGTCCTCGTTGGATGCGCTCGGTGAGGCGCACGCGCTCGATATCGTGCACCGAGATCTCAAGCCGGAAAATATTATTCTGCGTCGGCTTCGCTCCGGGCGCGATCTCGTCAAAGTGGTTGACTTTGGGCTCGCCACCATTGTCGATGCGGGAAAAACATCGATTACCAAGCCGGGGTTGGTTTGTGGGACGCCCGACTATATGGCGCCGGAGCAAGGGCGTGGCGAGCAAGTCGATGGCCGGGTCGACCTCTACGCCGCGGGGGTGATGCTGTTCGAGTTGCTTACCGAGCGCTTGCCGTATGTGGATGAGACGCCCACCAAAGTCGTGATGCGTCACATTCACGACCCAGTTCCGGATCCGCGGCAAGTCGCGCCGAGCCGCCAGATTTCGGATGCGTGGGCGGAGCTTGCGATGCGCGCGCTGGCGAAATCGAGAGACGAGCGTTTTCAGAACGCACATGAAATGCGGAAAGCGGTTTTGCAGGTTTCCGATCCGCAGAGCACGTCTGCAGACAAGACTCAAAACTGCATGGCGTGTGGCGCCCGGAATCCGGTGAGAATGAGGTTTTGCGGGTCTTGTGGGGCGCGCTTGACGAGCCAAGTCGGAGGGTCTGCCGCGTCACGGGCCCGTGCGTCTTTTTTTCCTGCAGTGGCGGCCACGAGGCCCATCGTGGGCCGGAGCAGAGAGCTCGACTATCTCGATCGGGTTCGTGTGGACACAAAAGGAAAAACGGTTTGGGTTCGGGTCTTGGGGGAATCGGGAGTAGGGAAGACTCGTTTTCTCAAGGAAGCCGCGGATCGGTTTTCAGATACGGGCGATTTCGTGGTGTGGAGTGGGCCGAATCCCACGGGCGCGTTGGTGAGCTACGGCTCTGCTCGCGAGCTGATTTATGGTCTGCTCCAGATCAATCGCAGCGGCGTTCGCTCGTTATCGCTCGATACCCATTCGTCCCCAGATCCGTTGGTTCGAGCGGGGCTCGAAGAGCTAAACGATGCGGTTGGGTTGCCGGGGTCCGAGGGTGGCTCGAAAGCCGGCGCAGTTGCGGCTGCTTTAGCGTGGGCGGTGGACGATGCGCTCGCGCGCTCATCCGCCGAGCGAGTGGTGTTGATTGTTGACGATCTGGTGCGCTGTGATGGGCTGTCTCAGGAAGTTGTGCGTCGGCTTCCCAGTCTCGTGCGAGGGACCTCGATACTTCTGTTGACGGCGGGGGCTACTCCGGCAGGGGCGGGTATCGAGCCAATCGATCTGCGACTATTGGGTCTCGAAGAAAAGGACGTTGTTCGTTTTTTGTCGGGTTGGGAGGCAGACGAATCGGGCCACGCGGGTGCCTCGCGGACCCTTGAGGCACTTGCTCCGCTCGAAGAACGTCGGATGCTCCCGCTTTACTTGGAGCAGCTGCAGGGGCTCGGGTGGACGCGAGGCAAAGACGAGACAGTTCCACCTCGCCTCGCCGATGTCGTGGCGCAGCGTATCGAGAGGCTCGGGGTGTCCGCACGGCGGGTGCTGCAGGCAGCTTCGGTGCTGGGTGAACGGTGTCGTCTCGACGAGCTTCGAAAGGTGGCAGACTCGAATTCGCTTGATGGAATCGAGGAGCTTGAGAAGAGTCATTTTCTTCACGTTTCGGCGAATGAGGTCGAAATCGTGCATCCTTTCGTTCGCGAGTTGGTCGAAGCGTTTATTCCTGCCGAGGCGCGCAAAGAGCTCCACCAAAGAGCGTTGACGATGCGCACGGAATCGGGAGCACCTCTCGAAGTGTGCGCGGAACACTCCTATCGCGCTGGTGATGCGATGAGCACATTGGTGGTGCTCGAGCGAATGGGCGATTTGGCGACTCGTCGCGGAGACCATTTCGCGGCAGTTCTCTCGTTTCGCCGCGCCCTGGATCTCGCACGACGAGAAATGCTGGAAAGCGGCGATGCCGTGATGGATGCGGCCTTATTGACGTTTAGCCGTAAGCTGGGCTCGGTCCTTCGAAAGACTGGTGACCTTTCGGGCGCAGAAGGTGTGTTGCGGGAGGCCATGGACCTGACGCGACCGGCGAGCGTCGATCGAGCAAAAATGCATTTAGCATTGGGGCATGTGGCTTTTGACCGTGGTCGGGTGCGCGACGCGGTCCGTCAATATGGGAGCGCTCTGGAGTGGGTTGCGGGGGCTGATCTAGAAACCGAGTATCGTTTGCAGCGCGCGATGGCACGTGCGCGAAGCGAGGACGGTCATCCGGCGGACGCGCTTTCGGCATATCAGCGGGCGTCGGAGATTCTCGCGCGCGTGGATTTTCCCCCGGCAGAAAAAATCTCGCTCGATTTGGAACTCGCTCAAGTGTTTGTCCACAGCAACGATTTCAACGAAGCAGTTCGGCACGCGAGCGACGCCGAGCGTGCTGCCAAAGCTGCCGGCAGCAGTGGGCTGGTTGCCCAAGCGCTTGCGGCGCGCGCTGCGATCGAGGAAACCCAGGGCTATTTGGTGCGCGCCGGAGATCGCTATGGGGAAGCTGCCGCGGAAGCGGCGCAAGCAGGGGATGCGGATGCGTTCTTCAAGTGGCGCTCGGCAGCGGAAGTCGTACACTAAATCGTGGTCATAGGCGTGCTTGAGCGAGCGCGGTGTTGGCAAGTCATCGCCTTCACGCTCGCGATGTTGGGTTGCCAAATCGATTCGAAGCTGGGCGCCGGGCGGGCGTCGGTGGTGAGCGGCCAATCGGCAGGTGAGCTCGATCCCGCGGTGGTGGTAATTCGCGACCAGCTCAGAGGTCTGTGTACGGGTACGTTGATTAGCCCTCGTGTTGTGCTTAGCGCGAAACATTGTGTTCAAGAGCCGCTGCGCTCAGAACCATCGGATCCTGGTCAGTTTTCGGTTGGGTTTGGAACCGACGTCGATGAACTGAATGCTGAGATTTCTGTGACCACCATCCGAACCACACCGGGGATGTATGACGTGATCGCCGGGAGGATCGACGGATCTTTGGTCGGCGAAGATCTTTCCTTGCTGGTGCTTGCCGAACCGGCTCCGGTACGTTCGATTCCTTTGCGGCGATCCTCGGTCGATGAACGGATTCGAGATCGGACCCCGTTTTGGATCGCGGGATTTGGTGAGCGTCCAGGTTTTGATGCCGGGGAGCGCTTTCGAACGAGTACCGTGATTTCTTCATCCGAAGGGGCGGTGTTGTTTGGTCCGCCGGCGGTGTGTCGGGGAGATTCAGGTGGCTCTTTGATCTCATCCGAACGCGAAGTGGTAGCGGTATCGTCGTTCAGTAACAACGCGTGCGGATTCGGTCGCAACGCATACACCGCCGTTTTCGATTTTGTCGATATGATCGAAGAAGTCGTCGCAGACGCCGATCGATGCGTGCCTGGATCGCTGGAGCGTTGCGATGGCATCGACAACGACTGCGATGGCGAGGTGGACGAAGGATGTCGGGCTATCGGGGAGGATTGTCAACATGACGAGGAGTGCTCCTCCCTGCAGTGCGTGGGGCAGCCTTCGGTCTGTAGGCAGTCCTGTGATCCGTTGAGCCCCCGTTTGGGTTGTCCGGCCGGGTACTATTGCGATCGTGTGGATTCGGGTGTGGGGCAATGCGCACGAGGATCTGCAGGCGGTCGGTCGTACGGAGTAGCCTGCGCGGACGACGTGGATTGCGAATCGCTACATTGCGCTCCAGACCGAGAAGGAATCACGAGATGTTACGATCCGTGTATCCCCGGTCGAGGATCGTGCCTCGGCGGCGAGGTATGCAGCGGTAGCGCAGGCGCCGAGAGCTGCGTCGCCGCGGCCCAGGACATGCGCGCGTTTGGAGAGCCGTGTGACCATTCATCGATGTGTGCTTCCGGTCGATGCTTTATCGAACTGGGGAGCATGTATTGCACGCGTGATTGTGTCGGTGATGGTGCTTGTCCTTCCGGTTATCATTGCCGAACGACGGATGGCGAAGGGCAATGCGTTCGTGGCTATCGAAGTGGTCTCGGAGCACCGTGCGTGCGTAGCGGCGATTGTGTCGAAGGTCTGCTGTGTATCTCCGAGGGCGATGTTGCCTGGTGCGCTCCTCCATGTGAAGAAGGCTCGGGACGCGCGGATGGTGCGCAGACCTGTCCTTCGGACTACATATGCGAGGACGCGAACGGGCGACAGGTCTGTATTCCGGAGCGCCTTCCGCTATGGGGACGCTGCCGAGACGATAACGATTGCGCTTCGCGCACCTGCCGTTCGATTGGTCCGGTGGGCGACCGTCGATGCACCCGCTCCTGTCGTACGACGAACCCCTGCGACACTGGTTTCGTTTGTTTGCGAGATGCAGGCGATGGTGTGGCGGCTTGTGTTTCCACGCGCCATCTGAACGGTCAGCTCGAGGGAGGCGGATGCGCGGTCTCGGCGCGTCCGGCATACGGCGGGTGGGGGATATTGATAGTGTTCGGGTGGTTGCTGTTGCGGCGCCGGCGCGGCGGGTCGTCGTAGCCATGTGCTTTCCCCGCGGGTGCGCGATTGGTGATGCTGCTATGGTTCCCTGGCTGTGGATCAATACGTCGCTCTTCTTTTCTCTCTCGTGCTGGGCTCCGCCTGCAGTGATCTGAGCGAGTTCCGTACGCAGTCCGACGAAGTCTATCGCGGCGTCGTGTTCGGGACTGAGCGTGACTGTGAGACACAACCTTGCTCGTTTATTCGTCGAGGATTTCCGAACGAAGCAGTGTTGGAGATGGATTTTGATCCCTCAGAGGCAACCGGAAGCCCCGGAAGCGTGACGGTGTCGGGGGAGCTCTGCGATCCAGCATTGTCTCAGACCCCGCTGCTTCCTATTCCTCCTCTCTTTCACGATCAGCTGAGCCAATATGATTTTCCAGGAAACGGCCGACTTCGAAACTATCTGTTTTTAGCTCGGCCATCTGATGGGCCGCTCTCGGGTCGTGACGCGATGGTGTTCGTTTCGCTGATTCGAGGCGGACGCGCGGAAGTCCGAGTGATCGCAGGAACGGGACAAAGCGCTTGCGATCCAAGCGACTGTGATCGCCGCGCAACTGGGGATTGCGACTTCTTCGGCGTGTTTGCCCTCGAGAAAACACAGCGATGATCGTTTTGGGTATCGAAAGCTCCTGCGATGAAACCGCTGCAGCGCTCGTAAACGAGCACGGCGATGTCTTGTCCGATGTGGTGGCGAGTCAAATCGACGTGCACGCAGAGTTTGGCGGGATTGTTCCGGAGCTCGCGTCGCGCGCGCATATTCGGAATATCGTTCCGGTGATTCGGAACGCTGTGTCGGTCTTACCGGGTGGCTTTTCGGACGTGGACGCTTTCGCAGTGACGCAGGGCCCGGGATTGGTTGGTGCCCTCTTGGTCGGACTGCAGACCGCTAAGAGTCTGGCGTGGAGCGTCGGCCGTCCGCTGGTTGGGGTCAATCACCTAGATGGTCATCTTTTGGCGGTCCACCTTCGTAAGGAGGGTGAATCTCGGAGAGCGCCCGAGTATCCATACATCGCGCTCTTGGCAAGTGGGGGTCACACCGCCATCTACCGTGTTCAGTCGTGGTCTGACATCAGATTGCTGGGTCAAACGCGCGACGACGCCGCAGGCGAGGCTTTTGATAAAGCCGCGAAGATGCTGTCGCTGGGCTATCCTGGCGGCCCGGTGGTCGATCGATTGGCGGGAGAGGGATGTCTGGAGCAGAAATTGTTTTCCGTGCCCATGCCCTCGCTAGAGAATCTCGATTTCAGTTTTTCAGGGCTCAAATCGGCGCTCGCCCGACACATTGAGCTACGAGGTATTCCAGGAGGTCGCGGGCTCGCCGATCTTTGCGCGTCTTTTCAGTTTGCCGTGGTGGAGGCATTGGTGAGGAAGAGCGTAGCCGCATGCAAGACCCAGGGCGTTCCTCGATTGGTGTTGACCGGTGGCGTCGCCGCGAATCGAGGTTTGCGAGAGCGCGCGAAGCAATCGTGCTTGGCTGAGGGGATTGAGCTCTACGTACCTCCGGCGGCCAGCTGCACAGACAACGCGGCGATGATTGCGTACGCGGGAGCCCTGCGACTTGCGGCAGGAGAGCAGGACGAAGCTCCAACGGTGTACTCGCGAGACCCGCACCGCCGACGTGGTAAGTTTCGTCGTGATGGAACCTTGGCACCGAGGACCTAGTGTTGCGTCTAAAAAGTTTTGAGCGCAACACGAGTATTGTGTTCCGGGCGGCTACCGGAGCCGCTCATCGGTCGCTAAACTCGGCGCGTGGGAGAGCCGAAGACCGAAGAACCAACCCCTCGGAAGCTTCGCGAAGCTCGACGCCGCGGTGAAGTTGCTCAAAGCCGAGAACTAACATCTGCTGCCGTGGCGATTGTCGCGCTTATTGCGCTCTCATTTTGGTGGGAGCAGCGTGCCTGGTTTGCTCTTGAAAGCTGTTTTTCGACTATGGCGGCATTCGCTCTGCGCCCGAGCTCAGCTTCCGCGGTGCATTTTCTACACGCTGCATCTACTCAAGGCTTGAACATCGCAGGTCCGGTTTTGGGTTTTATTTTCTTTTCGGCATTTGTGGCGAGCTTTCTTCAGGTGGGACCGATGTTCAGCGCCTATGCGTTTTCTTTTCGTGCCGAGCGAATCAGCTTGGGAAAGGGCCTGAGCAGAGTTCGTGAACGGATCGGGATCGACCAAGTTCTCGTCGGGCTCAAGTTCATCGGGTGCGCGACCCTGGTGGCCGCTGCGCTCTTGAACGACACCGCGGACATTGCCAACTTGGTTCGCGCCCCCGGCGAGAAAATCTTGAATGCCGCGGTACCGTTCATTCGCAATGTTCTGTTTCGCGTGGTGTGCCTGCTGCTCGTATGGTCGGTCGTCGATTTTGCGTACAGGCGTTTGCGTTATCGTAAACAGCAACGGATGACTCCAGTGGAAGTTCGTCGAGAGCGCCGAGAAGAAGAAGGGGACCCGCTGGTTCGGCGACAGCGTGGCGAAGAGCATCGGCGCGTTGTCCACCAGGCGGCCTCCCAATCCGTGGAATCGGCCCAGCTTGTGATTTGGGACGCACCGGTGGCCATCGCTGTCGATTTCCAGCTGCAGTGGGGAGATGCGCCGCCGGTGGTGGTGTCGAAGGCGGGGGGGACCGACGCCGCAACGCTACTCGCCCGGGCTCGAACGGCCGGCGTTCCGATCTTCTCTCCGAACTCTCCGCTACCTGAGCATGCGCGCGTGCGGCCAGGGCAACCGATACCTGTGAGCTGGTTTTCTCCAGTTGCGGAGCTCCTGCATCGCGCATGGAGGGAGCGCGATGCTCGAAGTTAGCTCGCGAGAATCAGCGCAGAAGAAAGTGTTGGAGTACGCGGAAGTCGCACTGCCAATTCCGTTGCGGAACGTGTTTACTTATCGTGTCCCTCCAGAGCTTGTCGCTTCTCTGAACACCGGTATGCGTATCGCGGTGTCTTTTCATGGGCGAAAACTCGCGGGCATCGTCGTCGGTCTTCGCGCTGACCCTCCACCTGGCATCAAGCGTGTCGTGACCATTGCGGGGCTTCTCGATTCCGAGCCAGTGTTTCCGGATGAGCTCTTTTCGTTCATGTGTGACGCTGCTCGGTACTACTATCATCCTCTTGGCGAAGTGTTGCGCGCCGGTTGCCCCGCGCTTCCGAGAGATGCGTTGAATCGTCTGCAGGCGAGCGGCTTTCTGTCGAAAGCGGAAACGATTCCTGGTCGTCGGGTGTCGAAGCGGACGGTGCGGTGGGTTCGTCGAACGACTCAACCGATCGAAAAACTCAAACTTGGGAATCGGCAGCGTGGCGTACTGGAAGCGCTTGCGCTCGATCGCGAAGTGCGAGAATCCACGTTGCGTACCGTGGTGCCCGATCCTCGATCCGTAGTGCGCCGACTCGCTAAGCTCGGCCTTGTCCAAGTGTTTGAACGCGATCCGTGGTTCGTGCCAGTGGATCAGTTACAGGGCGACGTCGTTTCTGCGCCGGCGCTCAACCCCGCGCAATCGCACGCGCTCGAAAGGCTCATGAGCGCCGAAGGGCCTAAATCTTTCTTGCTGCATGGGGTTACCGGTTCCGGCAAAACGGAAGTCTACCTCCGATTCATCCACACAATCGTCGAACAGGGTCGCGGTGCATTGGTGTTGGTGCCCGAGATTGCGCTTACTCCACAACTCGTATCCCGGTTTCGTCATCGTTTTGGTGATCGCATTGCGGTAGTGCATAGCGCGCTCACAGAAAGCGAACGCGATCAGGCTTGGCGAAGTTTGCGGAGCGGGAGTGTGCGCATTGCGATCGGCGTTCGCTCTGCACTGTTTGCACCCATTCACAATCTTGGCGTCATTATCGTGGATGAGGAACACGACCCTTCGTTCAAACAAGACGACGGGTTTCGATACCACGCGCGCGATATGGCGCTCTTGCGCGCAAAACGGGCGCAAGCGGTATGCATTCTTGGCAGTGCGACGCCTTCCATCGAAACCTATGAACTCGCTCGCTCGGGACGAATCGAGTTGTTGGAAATGCCTGATCGCGCGACGGACCATGCGCTCCCTTCGGTCGAAATCGTTGACCTTCGGCGCCATCGAGCTGGTCCGACGGGGCATCGTCTCCTATCAGGTCGCCTTCATCAACGGTTGTCCGAATGCCTTGCTGCGAAGGAACAGGCGATCCTGTTCCTCAATCGCCGAGGGTTTGCGCCGAGCGTACTCTGCGAAGAATGTGGCCATGTTCCTGGTTGCCCGGCGTGCAGTGTCGCGCTTACCGCGCACCAGGGCGGTTCGAGACTGGTATGCCACTACTGCGATCACACCACGCGCCTTCCGCGCCGATGCTCGCAATGCGGAGCTGCGCCCTTGAATCCATTGGGGCTCGGAACCGAACAACTGGCCGAAGGGTTGGCTCGCGCGTTTCCCGATGCGCGCGTGGGCCGACTCGATCGAGATACAGCGGTATCGGAGGGTGTGGAGCAGGTTCTTCAACGCATGCGGTCGCGAGAACTCGACATTCTGGTGGGTACTCAGATGGTGACGAAAGGGCACGACCTTCCCGGGGTGACTCTCGTGGGCGTTGTTCAGGCTGACCAGGGAATCCATTTCCCTGACTTTCGTGCGAGCGAGCGAACGTTTCAGCAGCTTGCGCAGGTGGCGGGACGCGCGGGGCGAGGAACCTTGTCGGGGCGAGTGGTATTTCAAACGTTCCAACCTGAACATTTTGCGGTTCGCGCTGCGGCGTTGCACGACTACCTTGGGTTTTTTCAGCGAGAAGTTGAGATGCGACGCGAGCTCGGATACCCGCCGAGCTCGCGTCTCGCTGCGGTTTGGGTCGACGCAGGCGCGGAGGACGTGGCGCGCCGAGTGATCGAAAAACTAGCTCGTGTGGCGAGGCGCCACACGCAAACTTCGGGTGCCGGAGTCCAGCTTCTGGGCCCCGCGGCGGCTCCCATTGCGCGAGTTCGAGGGCGTTATCGGTTTCGTATGCTCTTACGTTCTCCCAGTCGCCAGGAGTTGCGCGCGGTCGTCCATTCGATCGTTCACGCGATCGATGGAGGAATCAGCCCTGCGCGCGCCGTGGTGGACATAGACCCAGTCTCCATGCTCTGAGTTTCTGGAGGGTCTGGCCGCAGCCGCAGTGCTCTCCGGAGGGGCTGGCCGCAGCCCCTCCCCCCGCGGAATACGATTCCGCGGGTCCCCCCACCCGCCGCCGGCCGCTGAGGCGGCCGCCCCATCGCTTCGCGACGGGGCCCCGGTTACGTAGGGCTTCAGCGGTGGGACAAGACT
>JANQQS010000216.1 GCA_028284955.1 Myxococcota bacterium
GGAATCGCTAGTAATCGCGGATCAGCATGCCGCGGTGAATACGTTCCCGGGCCTTGTACACACCGCCCGTCACACCATGGGAGTTGGCTTTACCCGAAGCCGGTGCGCTAACCGCCCATTCTTCGGATTGGGGGAGGCAGCCGACCACGGTAAGGTCAGCGACTGGGGTGAAGTCGTAACAAGGTAGCCGTAGGGGAACCTGCGGCTGGATCACCTCCTTTCTAAGGAAGCCCGCATCTCCCCCATCGACGAAACACCGGTCGGGAAACCGACCGTCAGGCAACTGACGGCCAAGCAACCGACCGTCAGGCGTCGACCGTCCACGCATCCCTTCTTGCAGTGATTGAGTGAGAACAGCGCCAATATTCGACTGTCGTGAAGATAGTCGGGTTGTGCTGTTTTTGCGGTGCGAGGGGCTTCGGGGCTAGTAGCTCAGTTGGTTAGAGCGCGCGCTTGATAAGCGTGAGGTCGGAGGTTCAAGTCCTCCCTGGCCCACCAGAGCGCCTGGTGCGCGCCGAGAGGTCGATCGGCGTCAGACGATCGAGGCGAGCGTCCAGTGGACGGTCGCCAGCGAGGCGCCGTCGGCCGATAGGCCGACGGAACGGTGCCGGGATTGGGCACCGGCCAGAAGACGCGAACCTTCCGAACAACTATCCGAGACATCGTCGAGACCCTCGGCTTGTCAGCCTCGGGCACGCGCCTCGAAAGCGTCCACCGGACGCTTTCGTCGGGCTTCGCCCGACCGGCGCGTGGGGGCGTAGCTCAGCTGGGAGAGCGCGTGCTTTGCAAGCATGAGGTCGTCGGTTCGATCCCGATCGCCTCCACCAAACAGTCACTGCAAGAATACAAGAGATCGGCGCGCTTTGGCCTGAGGGTCGGGGTCGCGCTGTGGCGTGGCCGGCCGGAAGGGTCGGTAGCGTCGACCGGTTATTGGACAGATTGAAGAAGAGAGCAGGTCTGATCGGACACGGGTGTTCGGTCGGTGGCGTGTTTGGCGTGCAAGCCTTGGCGGGTTTGCGGGTTGGGCGCGGTGTCGGCGGGACGATGGTGTTGATCAGACTGATGTTGTGGGCCTTGTCTTGCCGTTTATGGCATCGGCGGTCGTCTTTCGGGGCGGTTCCGTATCGGTGGTGTTGCGGGAAGGCGAGGTGGCTGAGATCAAGCGTCTAGAAGGGCATTTGGTGGATGCCTTGGCACCGAGAGGCGATGAAGGACGTGGCACGCTGCGATAAGCTGCGGGGAGGGGCGAGCACCCGTCGATCCGCGGATTTCCGAATGGGGAAACCCGGTTCAGGT
>JANQQS010000019.1 GCA_028284955.1 Myxococcota bacterium
CATTCCGCGACCTCGCTGGCAACCATGTCACGGGCCTCCTGGAGGGGGAGTTTGGGTGAATCGGCGGGGTCGTACCCCGACGAGAGGGTCTGGGTGCCAGACCCTCATTCAATATAGAGCAGTGGAATTTTGGTCTGAGCTTGAGCGCCCCGGCAGCGCAGCCCGGATGACGCACGTGAGTGCTTCGTCCGGGCGAGCAGGGGAGGTAAGCCAAGATCAGGCCAAAAGGCCACTGCTCTACATGTCGTTTTTGAGATCGATATTGTGCCCCGCCCTCTTCAGCGAATCCTTCATCGAAATCTTGTCGTTCGATTTGATGTAGGCTTCTTCGGGGTCGACGAGCCCGGCCTTGACGTGTTCGAGCAAATGATCGTTCATCGTCTGCATGCCGAGGTTGCGACCCGTCTGCATGACGCTTTTGAGCTGATACGTTTTGCCTTCGCGAATGAGGTTCGCGACCGCGGGGTTCGAAATCATGATCTCGTAGCCGGCAACTCGGCCGCCGCCCTTTTTCTTACACAATACCTGAGCAATGACGCCGCGAAACGATTCGCTGAGCATCACGCGAATTTGTTCCTGCTGCTCGGGCGGAAACTGGTCGATGATGCGGTCCACCGTGCTCACCGCGCTTGTCGTGTGGAGGGTGCCGAACACCAAGTGGCCGGTCTCTGCGGTCTCGATCGCGATCGAAATGGTCTCGAGGTCACGCATCTCGCCTACCAGCACGATATCCGGGTCCTCGCGGAGCGCCGCGCGAAGCGCGTTCTTAAACGTCTTGGTATGAGTTCCGACTTCGCGCTGGTTAACCAGGCATTTCTTGTTGTTGTGCACAAACTCCACCGGATCTTCGATGGTGATGATGTGGTCGGTGCGGTTTTGGTTGATGAAATCGATCAGCGTGGCGAGCGTGGTCGATTTTCCGCTGCCGGTCGGTCCCGTCACCAATACAAGCCCCTTCGACAGCCAGCAGAGATCCAAGACTCGTTTGGGAATGCCGAGCTGGTCGACGGTGAGAATCTCGAATGGAATCTGCCGGAACACCGCGCCGACGCCTTTTCGATCGACAAACACGTTGGCGCGAAACCTCGACACCCCTTCGATGGTGTGGGCAAAATCGGTATCCCAGAGCTCGTCGAATTCTTCGCGATTTCTTTCCGGCATGATTTCGCGAACGAGCGCCGATAGCTCCTCCGAGCTCAGCGGCGGGCCATCTTCGAGTGGCTGAATCTCGCCGTGAAGACGCACCATCGGCGCTACCTCCGCCGACATATGCAAATCGCTCGCGTCGATCGCCTTCATCAACCGGAGAAAGCGATTGATTTTCGGTTCGCCGTCGCTGAGCGTCACCTGCGGGTTGGACCGCGACACCACAGCCGATTTCCCCCCGGCAATCTCACCCGCCGCCGTCTGAGCTCCCGCAGTGTGGGCCGGCGTAGACTGCGCCTGCGCGGCCTGAGCCGGGGTGACCTGAGCCGAGGTGACCTGAGCCGAAGTGACCTGAGCAGTGGGGGCCTGAGCAGGAGGGATCTGAGCGGCCGATGGCATAGCTAAACGCCCTGCTCCCGCTGCCGACGATTGAGCCGCCCCAGCGGGCGCGGGGACCAGTCGAACTTTCCACGCTCCCGGCCCCTCTGCGTACAGTTCAACATGCACGTCCATGCCCGAGGGAGAGGAATGGACGAACTCCGCCCGCCCCGTGGACCGAAGCGTCATTAAGACTTCGGACGGCGCCGCTTCTTGTACCAGCTGAGCTATCTGCGCGTGTTCGATGGCTTTATTCGAACGCCGGTCTCCGCTGGGAAACTCAAACCGCACTGTCTCCCCGGAGTTGAGTTCGATCCCCGCCGCCTGATGTCGGACCAAGTGCTGCACATAGAAATCTATTTTCAGCATCGATCTGAAAATATCAGATATCTGTAATAAAGGGCGAACTCCTGTCGCGACCATCGGTAGCCAGCCGCTTTGCTTCTCAATTTAGAATCGCGGGTCGGATCATTGACATGGTCGTCATAAAAATAGGTCAAATTATGACAATTATGTCCTATTTAATGGCTAGACCTGGCCATTTCTGCGCTTCGTCCCAGTCTTCAGCACGAAGCAATACGGCCTGTGGATAGGCGCACAGCAAACCTGCCGTCACGCCCGCCGGCCGGTGGTTGCCGCTGTCTTTGACGCCTCCGAACGGAAGACGTCCGCTGGCTCCCGCGGTGGAACGGTTCCAATTCAGCACCCCGACACGCAATCCATCAGCGGCGTGCTCGAACACCGATTCCGAATGGGTGAATACCGACGCCGATAGGCCGTATCGCGTCGCATTGGTGCGCGCGATGGCTTCGTCGAGATCGGACACCGGGTAGACCGCAACATCCGGCCCGAACAACTCGCGCTGGGTATAGCCTTCGACGTCGAGGGCCCCGTCAGGCGCACGATGCACGCTGGGCCGTTGATAGTACCCTCGGCGACCGGCCACCGAACACGAGCCGCCGCCGACTATCGCTTCGTAGCCTCCCTCCCGGGCGCATCGCGTGGCCTCGTTGAATGCTGCGCGCGCTTCGTCCGCGATCATGGGCCCGAGAAATACGTCGTCGTCGAGCGGATAGCCGACCACCGCGTGTCTGGCCGCGGTCGCGATCCGTTCGGTCAGCGCATCGATGACCCCGGGAGTCGCGTACACGCGTGAAGTTGCCGTGCATCGCTGGCCGGCGGTCACGAACGCGCCAAACGAAATCTGGCGAGCGACGTGCTCCAGAGCACGAGCATCGCGCGCGATATCGTCGAGCACAATGCTCGCGTTTTTTCCGCCGAGTTCTAGCGCGACGAGTTTGCCGGGACGTTCGCTGGTGGCCCGCGCGATCGCGCGACCAACACGCGCCGAGCCGGTGAACAAAACCCCATCGACGCCTTCGTGCTCGACCAGCCGCTGCGCGCTTTCGGCGCGGCCTTGGACCAGGTTGAACACGCCGGGAGGCAAGCCTGCCTCGTGCATACAGCGCGCAATCCATACCGCAGTATTTGGGGTCCGTTCGCTCGGTTTGAACACCACAGTGTTGCCGAGCGCCAGTGCGGGCACGATTTGCCCGTTCGGAAGATGCCCTGGAAAGTTAAACGGCCCGATCACTGCGAGCACCCCGTGGGGCCGGTAGCGAATTTCCCCAGGAAGCTCTTCGATTCGACGGTCTCGGGTCCACGCCGCGCCCTCCCCAAGCATCACATCGACCTTCGCAGACAGGGCGCTCGCTTCTCCGCGCGCCTCCCAGAGCGGTTTTCCCGCCTCGCGCGCGATGGTTTCGGCGATGGCTTCCTGGTGTACACGCAACCGATCGCGGTATGCCCGCAGCAATCGATAGCGCTCATCACCCGATGCACGGCGCCAACTCGGCCAGGCGTCGCGCGCGACGTCTACCGCGCGATCGACGTGGGCGAGCGAAACCGCATGCACGCCGACAAGGTCATCCAAATCTGCCGGGCTACGCACCACCAGGTCACCGTCTGGCGCCCCCTTGGCGGCCGATGTGGCGACCGATACAAATCGCCCGCCGAGAAAATCGCCTGGTCGATCTAGCGTGGCGCGCGTCACCGAAGCGCTACTGAAGTCGTCGATAGACGCCGACCACAACGCCGAGTACTTGCGTCGAACGCCAGTCTGTCTTCGGAATCAGAATCGCCGCCATCTGCCGATTTTCGGGCTGCAAGCGGATGTGATCGCGTTCGGGATAGTATCGCTTGCACGTCGCTTCATCGCCGACCAGTGCGACCACGATCTCGCCTCGGTTCGCGGTGAGCTGCTTGCGCACGAATACGAAGTCGCCATCGTGAATGCCCGCTTCGATCATCGAGTCGCCAGAGACCCGCAAGCCGAACACATCCTGCGAACGACCGATGAGCATACGATCGATGCGGACCGAATCTTCCGGGGTCTGAATGGCTTCGGTGAGATTCCCTGCCGCGACGCGTCCTACAATGGGAATATCCACAGTGTCTTCGGTGGTGGTCCAGCCTTGCACGGGGTTCCCTACGGGGTTTCCGACTGGAGACGGGCCGGCCGATGCGGCTCCTCCCGATGCGGCCTTCACGAGCCGCAACGTCCGAGATTTCATGTCTTCGCGGGTCAGATAGCCTTTTCGTTCGAGCGCCCGCAGGTGATCGTTAACCCCGTTGGTGCTCTTGATGCCCAAGTGGTTGCCGATTTCTCTCAGCGTCGGCGGGTAGCCCCGAGCGTGAATCGAGTTCTCAATAAAATCGAGTACCGCCCGTTGGCGGTCCGTAAGCTTCTGCATAGCGCCCTCTGCTTATCGCTGTGGTTCGGGTTCTCGCGGTCTGTTGGAGGTTTCTCGCGGTTTGTTGCGGAGCGAACTGCACGGATGAACCCTGTACTGTTGAACAGGTAGCAGAAGGCTACGGTCGATCTGCATCTTTGTCAAAGAATTCGCCGTCGGAGTCTTTTCCGACGACCGAAGCCAGTGCCGAGAGCGGATTAAACCCCAGTGTTTCCGTAACACTAGCGATTTCCGAAATACGGCCGCGAACATAGTGGGTCACCGGGTTGAGCGCGGCGAGCAGGTTCACCCCCCCGAGGACCCGCGCGGTGGCTTGTCCCACGCCGCGGACCGCGTCTGCGCCAAGCGCCACGGCGGCGTAAGGCGGAGTCGGATGCACGATGAGGTCTCGAACCGCAACCGCGCGCGCCCATCGCCCCGGGTCGGGCTCCCGAAGCAGCGCGCGCACCGTAGACACATCCGAGTACACTCCCGCGTGCACAGGCGCGACCGCGCGAGCCACGGCGTCCGATACGATGCGATAATCACGGCGCCAGTCACCCCCCAGGGGGCCGGTCCAGTGAGCAATGAGATCGGGCCCTGCGACAAAATCAAAATGGCCGTGTCGGCGCCGGAGCGCGGCGGCAGTCCATAGGCGGCCGCGATCAAAGAGCGCCACCACCGCTGCGCGCCCGTCCGGGAGAATCAGATCGAGCGAACGCTCGAGCGTCGCTGAAGTAGGAATGGGAAGCGCAGTAAGCGTGGAAGGCCAAATCTGAATATGCCCTCCTTGGAGTAACTCGCGGTACACGCGCCACATCGTCAGCCACTGCGCGGCGTAGTCTTCCCCGCGCACGAGGCGTAAAGATACACGCTCCATCAACTCTTCGGCCGCGCCTTCGCGAAGCACAATGCATCGACCGGCTCGATAGCGGCGGCAGAGGTCGGCCAAGTCGCCGGGAGAGAACTGGCCCGCGCGGTCGTCTGGCCGAGCGTCGGCCGACGAATCGGCCGCGGGCGGACGCAAGGACGGCTTTCGAGAAGACCGACCCGATGACCCGTTTGACGGCGGCGTGTTCGGAGTCGACGCAGCGTGGCGATCGGCGAAGCCAGAGATGCGTCCCCGCTCGGTATGCAGCGCGGCCAGTGGGCTTCCGCTCGCGTCGACCACCACCACCAGCGTTCCACTGGATTTTGCCTCCGCGCCGTCGTCCGTGTTCACGGATGGGAAATCGGTCGCATCCATGTCTCGGCGTCCGCGGTTGGCCATGCCGGGAGAAAATAGAGACAGCAGGTTACCCCAAGACGCCGCATCAAACCCTTCGAATCGCAAATCTCCGCTGATCACGACGACGTGTTCTCCTCGGCGTCAGCCGGTTCATTTCTCGCAGCGCCCTCTCGCTGTCGCCGTCGACTCGAAGGACGCTTGCGCGGTCGCTTGCCGCGCGCTTCACACCGCAGCATGCGAACAGTTCGCGGAGCCAGAGGAATCACCGCCTCGCGCTCGCCCGTAAACACGTGGTCGCTCATCGGGTCATAAAGATGCATCGGCTCGGGGAGCTCTATGCTTGCTTCGACGTATTTCTGGCCGGGGTTCATGGCGAACAGGACCGCCGGCCCACGCTTGTCCGAATGAATCGCGGTTTCCACCACGCTCGGCCGAGCGCGAAACGGACTGAGAAGATTGAGCTCAGAAACCCAAGTCGACACCAATGCGTCGACCGCCTCTGGCGAGTGCACGTCGTGCACGTGATGCGCGCGATCGAGCGAGTCGAACTCGGTCACTTGCATCGACTCATCCAAATGAGGCACGCACGGCCCGTGCACCACGTGCGTACCGCTCTGACTTAGTTTTTGAAGGCGGTCCCAAAGCTTCGCGGAGACAAATTCGTACGTCGGCGCGACGACTACCCGATAGCCTTCAAACCGCGATGCCCGAGCCTCGCTGTCGACATATACGTACGGAATCGAGGCTCGGGTAAGGGCGTCCGCAAAGGTGGCGAGCATGTCCCACCACCGAACCTGCACCGGGCCGTCGAATTCAAAGCTGTCTTCGCGGCACGCGTCCACGGGCGAGCGTCCGAACGCTTCTAGCGAAGAGGGGCTGACCGGGCCGAGCAGGTGGGTGGCGCGGGCGAGGCGGGCATACGGCCGAGGAAACACCAGCGCGACTTCGGCGCGGCGATGCAGAGTCTCGAACCGAGTATCGCGAAGGGCCGCGATGAGGCGCTTCCAAGCGATGGCGTGGGCGCGCGGGCGGCCGCTATTGTTGATCGGCGCGCCGTACCAGCGATCCCTGTCGACCGCCATGTAGAGATTGAATCCGCGCATGCCGAAGGCCAGCGCGGCCATCGCGCAGTACAGTGAATCGGCATGCGACAGGGGCGTAAACCACGGCGGAGCGCCGATCCCGAGCTCGGGCGCATAGACGGTCTCCACGGTGCCCGCGAGATAGAGCGTTCGACGTTTGATGGTGCGATGTTCCCGAGCAGGGTGATAGTAGTCGAATCCAACCAGGTCGACCGCACGATCAAGTGCGGGAACACTCACCGGAAGCCCTGCGTCACCGAGCGGCACATTGTGCAGGAGCGGAGTTCCCGTCATGCCGGACCCTTCCATCTCCTTGCGCAGGTCGCGCACCGCGCGGGTGGTCATGTGCTCCTGAAACTGGGCCCAGTCGAGATGGGGAGGAAGGTCGCTCGCTCGACGGGCCTCAAAGCGCGGCGGAGGCTGAACGTCGGCCCAGCTTCCATAGCGATCCGGATAGATCTCCGATAGCCGCTCGAGGTCTCGGTGCCGCGTGCGGAGAAACCGCTGGTACTGCCGTACTGCGTCGGGGTGGTAGTCTTGGTCGTAGGGCCCGTTGCGAAAGAAGTGACACGCTTCGTTGTCGACCTGCATCAGTACGATGGGCCCTTTGGGCCACACCCGCGGCGTGACGATGGGCGCCACCGCATCGTACCACTGGCGAACTTCCTGTTGGTAGGTCGCGCTGGCGTGTGAGGGCACGGGAAACATGCGCGGCGGAAAACCGAGGACGACAGGATTTTGCCGAGGAGAGCGCGCTTGGCAGTCTGGGTCGTATACGATTCGCTCAGGAATGCCGAAATAGGTCATCTCCGCGTTGATGTGCGGCCCCGGGCGAGCAAATACGAAGAGCCCGACATCCGCAGCGAGGTCGAGAAACGCGGCCACGTCTTTGCGCGGCGAGCGTTGACCAAAATCGAATACGCCAGGGCTGGTTTCGTGAACCGACCAGGGAATATATGTCTCTACGATGGGCAACCCAAGTTCGCGAATCTCTTTGAGACCCGCGCGCCACGAATGGCGCGGAACCCGCCAGTAGTGCATCGCGCCAGAAAAGAGCGGAACGCGCTGCTTGCCGATGCGCAACTGCGCGCCTTCGAGCTTGGGGCGTCGACTCTTCGATTTTCGGCCGGCCTTTGCTGAGCCAGTCTTGTCTGGCCCAGTCTTGTTTGGGCCGCCCTTTGGTGAAGTTGCTTGAGTCATCGTTACGCGCGCATCAAGAAAGCAGGTGGGTCACAGCTTCCAGCGCGCTCGAAAAAGCTTGCCCGTCGTCGATATTCAGGATGTCGCTCCACCGGTGCGCAACATCTTCGATAGAGGGGCAGCCTGCTTCCCACTGCACCCCGCGCCCTTCCACGAACCCGACCGACGCAACGCGCGCGCCTCCTACCGTGAGAATGCGTCCCGTATCGGCGCAGCGCTCCGAACAAAGGTAGGCCATCACGGGCGAAACCCATTCCGGCTCGATCTTGGCAAGCACCTCCGGGGGCAATATCGACTCGGTCATCGGCGACTTGGCCACCGGCGCGATGGCATTCACCCGAATGTTGTACTTGGCGCCTTCTTGAGCGAGGGTCTTCGTAAGACCGACAATGCCGAGTTTCGCCGCGGCGTAGTTGGCTTGACCAAAGTTGCCGTACAGGCCCGCTGCGCTTGTGGTGTTGACGACACGCCCGTACGACCGCTCGCGAAGGTGGGGCCACGCTGCTTTGGAAACCAACATCGTGCCCTGCAGGTGGACGCGCACCACGTCTTCCCAATCTTTTAGCGACATCTTCAAGAACGACGAATCGCGCAAAATGCCCGCGTTGTTGATGACAATATCGATACCGCCAAACTGCTCCAGGGCGGATTCGATGACCGCCGATGCGCCCTCAGGATCGTCGACGCGGTGATAGCTCACGATGGCTTGCCCGCCGTCCTGTCGAATCGCTTCCACGAGTTTGTCCGCGGGCCCCGGTTCGTCGCTGTCATCCACCCGGATATCGTTCGCTACGATTCGAGCGCCCCGAGACGCGAGCAGCCGTGCATGCGCGCGGCCGAGACTGCCCCCCGCGCCGGTCACCACCGCGACTCGGTCGTGGAATCCGATTTCATCCATAGGTTTCGCGTATCCTGAATCGCGTTGGTTTTCCAATTCGTGATGATCGCTACTCGAAAAATCGGGTCAGCCATGCAACCGCCAAGAGAGCCAGCACCCCCGCGCCGATCCACAGCCAGGGAAGGCTTCCGCGATTGAACTCGGCGTCGTTGCCCAAGTCCAAATCACCCCCATTGACTTGATCGAGTCCCGCAGCGCGATCGATTTGGGCAGCTCCGCCCGCCGCCGCATGACGGGGCTGACCAACCGGACGGGGGAGTTCAAGCACCGCGGCGAGCAACTCTTGTGCGCTTGGGTACCGGTCTTCGCGGCGCTTCGCCAGCGTCTTTTTTACGATTTCATCGAGCCGCGGAACGTAGACGTAGCGGTCCGACGCTTCGTTGAGCGACGGCGGCGCGTGGGCGAGGTGGGCCTGGAACATATTGAGCCGGCTTTCCTCCATGAACGGCCATACGCCGGTAAACAGCTCGAAGAGAATCACGCCTGCCGAATACACATCGCTGCGCGCGTCAACCCGAGCGCCGGTGCATTGTTCGGGAGACATATAGGCGGGAGTCCCCATCACTGCGCCGGCCGCAGTAAGCGTGGCCGAAGCTCCCCATCGCTCATCGTCGATGAACTTGACCAGACCGAAATCGAGCAGCTTGGCCACCGTATCGCCCTGAGGAGAGCGCGTAATGAAGATATTCTCGGTTTTCAAGTCTCGATGAAGCACTCCCTGGGCGTGAGCGAATGCCAAACCTTGCAGAAACTGAACGGCGATGCGCAGCGCTTCGACCGGACCAGGCGGATGTTCTTCCACGTATTGGTCGAGGGTCATCCCTTCGAGGAGCTCCATGACGAGATAGGGAACGCCGCTTTCGATGCCAAAATCGTGAACGCCGAGCACGTTCGGATGCGAAATGCCAAATAGAGCGCGAGCCTCTCGCTCAAATCGCTCGCGGAGCTCGGAGTCGTTTCCGAAGCTGTCGTGCAGCACCTTGACCGCGACCGAGCCTCCATCGAGCTGCTGCGCACGATACACGCATCCGGTCGCTCCCTCGCCGATCACAGAGGAGAGCTGGTACCGCCCGTCCAATACGGTACCCGCCATCTGCGAGGATTTCGGTCTTTCGGCCACGTGGAGAGCCCCAAGGTTCTAGCGGACGACGCTGGCGGAAGACAACACGCGCTTGGCGATGGCGTCCAAAATGGTCTCGGCGAGCTGAATTTTGCTTACGTTTCCGGTCGGATGCTCACCGTCATGGTCGATCAAGATCGCCTTGGTGCGCTCTCCACCGAGCGCGTCGGCATGGTTGGCGACGATCATGTCCGCGCCCTTTCGAACGAGTTTTTCTCGCCCGTAGGCGGCGACGTCGCGGGTCTCGAGCGCGAACCCGACCAGCAACGGCTTCGTTCCGACTCTCGCGCGCCCGAGCTCAGCGAGAATATCGGGGTTCAAAACAAAGCGAAGGACAAACTCTTCGGTCTTCTTGATCTTGTGTTCCGAAGAATCCGCGGGCCGATGATCGGCCACTGCCGCTGCCATGACCACCGCGTCATGTTCGGGCGCCAATCGCATCACCTCGGCATGCATCTCGCGCGCGCTGCGCACGTCGAATACGCGCGCGCCCGCGGGAGGCGGAAGCGCCACGGGGCCACGGACCATCGTGACTTCAGCGCCCCGACGTACCGCGCAATCAACCAGCAGGGTACCCATTCGCCCGGAGGATCGGTTGCCCACATAGCGCACCGGATCAATGTCTTCGACGGTGGGGCCCGCGGTCACAAGAATGCGCATTCCGCGCAGGTCCGTTCCGCGCGAATCCCCATCAAGACATGCTTCGAGCGCATCCGCGATCGCTTCTGGTTCGACCATGCGCCCCGCTCCCGATGCTCCGCTGGCGAGCGGCCCCGAGGTCGGCCCCACGATGCGCAAACCGTCAGCCGCAAGCTGGGCAACGTTGCGTTGTGTCGAAGCTTGCTGCCACATCGAGGTATGCATGGCCGGCGCGATCAACGCAGGCGTGGTGCGAGGAAGGCAGGCTAGGGTCGCGAGCACGGGATCGTCGGCAAACCCGTGCGCCACGCGAGCGATCAGGTTCATCGTGGCGGGCGCCACAACCATCGCATCTGCCAACTGCCCGAGATGGACATGGATCTCTCCGCTCGGTGCCGAGCCGGGCACTACAGAGCCGGGCACTACAGAGTCCGGCACTACAGAGTCCGGCACTACAGAGTCCAGCACTACAGAGCCGGGCAGCGCGGGAATAGACGGCGGCGGGCCAAACAAATCGGTCACGACGGAACGCGCGATGCCGCGAAACGTGCTTGCACCGATAAACTCACCCGCTCTCTTCGTCATGACCACGTGGACGGCCGCGCCGCGGCGCGCAAGTTCACGACATAGAATCACCGACTTGAAGGCTGCGATGCCGCCTCCGACCCCCACCACGATATGTTTCCCCGGCAGGGTCAACGCGTGCGGAGCTCCGATGTTTCGTGGTCACCTTCCGTACGACTAGGGGGCGTACCACCAGGAGGCGTACCACCAGGAGGCTCGGATAGGGGCTGCAGGCGAATGGTGATTTCTCCTTGACCTGAGGTCACCGTCACGGTGCGTCGACGATGGCCTTCTTTGCGCAGCTCGAGCTGCCAACGCTCGCCTACTGGAAGGACCAGGGTAAGCGGGGTGTCCCCCAAATCGAGCGGTCCATGGCGCACCTGCGCCCCTAGCGGAATCGACATCACGCGCACTTTTTCGGACCACAAGATCGGCTCAGGCGTTTCTTGTTTCACCTCCGGAGCAGGGTCTGATGTTGGAGGAGCCTCTTGAAACCGAACCCAAAGCGCCGACGCCCCCACGGCAAGCGCGGCGCCGATCAACACCAGCAGCGCCGTGGAAGCCATTCCCGGTCGGAATGGCACACTTCCCGTCGAGTGACTTCGCTGCGCGCGGTTCAGGCTCGAGGAGACACGCGCGGGCTGCCGAGAATCCGTTACATCGCGCACCCCAGAAACGGGAGAGCGACGCGGATAGCTGGATGGCCTCAGGGTATCGAGCGCGCTGTCGCCGCCTATCGAACGCGCGTTCGCGTACGGCGCGGCGCACTCGCGAAGCGCTGCCGCCACGTCGGCCATGGACTGAAAGCGAAGCTCTGGGTCTTTGTTGAGGCAACACATGATGGTCGCCTCGAGGTCCTCGCTCGCAGTGCAGTTCGAATACACCTCACGAAATGAAGACGGCTTCTGGTCAAGCTGAGCGCGCATCACTTCGTATCCACTACGCCCCGCAAACAGCGGCATGCCGGTGATCGCATGGTAGAGCAACGCCCCGAAAGAATATACATCGCTGCGCACATCCACCGGCTCTCCCCGCACTTGCTCGGGAGACATATAATGGGGCGAGCCCATGAGCACGCCGCTTTTGGTTTGAATGCTGTCCGAACCGAGTGCTTTGACGAGACCGAAATCCAGCACCTTCACAAACAAATCATCCGCTCCGCGGTGGGTCAGAAACACGTTGGACGGCTTGAGGTCGCGATGAATCAGACCGTGCTCGTGGGCCTCCCCGAGCGAGCCACAGACTTGTAACCCAACATGAAGAGCGTGAAGCGGGTCGACCGGGCCATCGTCGCGAATCGCACGATACAGCGTTTGGCCGTGCAGGTACTCCATCGCAATGTAGTAGAGACCATCGTCGGTTCGTCCGTAGTCGTGAATGACGATGGTGTTCGGATGATGCAGGCTCGCGGCAGCCTTCGCTTCCAAGAAGAATCGAGCATCGAATTTCATCTCTGCAGAATCGCGATCCGCGCGCACGTAGAGCAGCTTGATCGCCACTTCTCGTCCGAGAGGTAGCTGCTCGGCTTTGTACACCACGCTCATGCCGCCTCGAGCAAGCGGCTCGGAAATCCGGAATCGATCCCCCAGCAAGCGCCCGACCACGTGCTCCGGTTCCACATTGAAACGAGACGCCGGCACGGGCGGCGTGAGATCTTCCGATGCCTCCGAAAGCTCAGGCCGAGAGACATCGTCTTTGCGGCTCACCACCATGGCGTTTCCCACCCCCAAGCCCTCGACGAACCGGCCGAGGACTCAACTGCATACTGTACTAAATTAGCACATGCCTAGGGATCGGCGACGATCGCGAGCCCGCGACGTTTTGTCCAGCCGTAGGACCCAGTAGACCCCAATTCTCGCTCAGTTTCCGTGCCTTCAATTCCCGGCCCCTGGCGAAGCACGGTGTGTTCGTCCGCGATGTATTCTGGGTGCGGGTCGTCCTTGGGGGCGATGAACCCTTCCGGAGTTTCATCCTCGGATGCACCGATACGCCACTGTTCTCGGGTCGGGGGGTAGGTATCCTCGCCGCTCTCGCGAAGCATCTCCTCGCCTTCTTCGCCAAGGACGATGCGGGTTCTCGAGACGGTGAAACCGGGAACTCCGCGCTGCGCGAGTACACGCACATCCTTGGGTAGAGATGGGTCTTTGACTTCATGAACCGGAAAGGGTGCAACGCGCAGAATGCGGCGATGAAACTCTACCGTGCGATCCCGAACCGGGCCCAACACACGCGCGCGTACATACCCTGCATCGAGCTCGACTCGAATCACCACTGGAACTTCTCGGTTGTTTTGCAGGCGCAAGTTGAGGCGCGGATAGGACACCGCGGCATCGAGCCCGAGCTTGATATAATAGCTCGGCCGACTGTGGGGATGGCGCTCGAGAACCTTGAGCCCTGCGAAGAACGCTGCCGCGTAGAGGGTGCCCGCGACCTGACAGGCACCGCCGCCGACCCCATCGACAAGCTCGCCGCCCGCGATGACCGGCGCGGGCCGAAACCCATTGGCGCGATTGCGTTCGCCCACGAGCTCGTTGAAATCGAGCACCTCTCCCGGAAAGAGCACCGCCCCGTCGATTTTCTGCGCCGCGATGCGCAGATTGTAGGTTCGATCCTGTGCTTCCTCGGAGGCGTTGTATCGGGTTTCGAACGTCCCCAGCGCCGCATCGGTGCGTATGCGCGCGAGCTCCTGAGCCCGCCGCGACGGAGCAATCTCTTGAACCGCAAGGTCAACCGACCATTCGCCGCCCCCCTGCGCAGCGCGGTCTTTGAGCAGTCCTTCCAATACCGCAATGCTCGCCCATACATCGAGCACTCGACCGGCACGCTCAGACTGAATCTGGCCATCGTCTCCCCCGAGGCGCGCATCGATAGGGTCGCGATTCCACCGACTCGCCAGCCGCGTCAGAATGCCGGCTGCGGAGCGAGCGTCGAGGGCTACGGGCAGCGGAATCTCTAGCGCCACGTCAGGCTCTTTCGCGGCATGGCGTTCACGCATCGGGGAGTGAACGTCGCGTGCCTCGTGGAGCAAGGCTTCGAGCTTGTTCCGCTCCACCTGGGCACCAAGCTCGCGCCAAGTGAACGTTTCACGTAGGCTCGAGGCTTTTAGGGTGACCCGTTCAGACAGCAACCCATCCGCAGCCTCGCTCGCGATTTCGGATGGCTCGCGAGCCTCCAACAACCGACCGCGAAGATGCACCGAGGGCTCCGGCGCCCTAGCCGAAAGCTCAGGCAGCGCGAGCATACCCGTTCCCACAACAAGAAACGCAACTCCGGCCGCAACGCGAAACGCGCGTCGACCTCGCGCTGGATTGCCCATGGCCGGATGGGGCACCGACAAGTCCACCACGTCAATTTTTCTACAAAACAAAAAGCCCCCCACCGGCGATTCGCCGATGGGAGGCGCCATTGTCGATCACGAGATATTCTAGCGCACAGCAGCAAAAAGAAGTGCCAATTGCAGCACAAGTCGCATCCCATAGAGTGCTGAGATTTTGAGTCTGATTGCGAGCGCCCCCACAGCGAACGACTGAGAGGTACAAACGTACCTCGCAGGGAGAGAGCGA
>JANQQS010000055.1 GCA_028284955.1 Myxococcota bacterium
GATCGCGCAGGACGCCGAGGGCGGCATGCAGCGCGACTACTGGATGACGGTCGGTCGCCGGCTCGATGCGCTCGACGCGCCGCCCGCCGTCGGCGAGCGCGCCGCAGACCGCGCGCTGCGGCGACTGGGCGCACGCACGGACGCGACCTGCGAGGTGCCCGTTCTCTTCGATCCGCTGACCGCGCCGAGTCTCCTCTCCCAGCTCGCGGGCTGCGTCAGCGGCTACGCGGTCTACCGCCAGGCGTCGTTCCTGGCCGACCGCCTCGGAGAGCCCGTGGCCAGCCCGCTCGTGACGGCGATCGACGACGGACGCAAGCCGGGCGGTCTCGGCACCCGCCCCTTCGATGGCGAGGGCCTACCGACGCGACGCAACACGCTGCTCGACGCGGGTCGTCTCGAGACGTTCCTGCTCGACACCTACTCGGGCCGCAAGCTGTCCATCTATCTTAATTTGTTTTTTTCGTTCAGCACGTGCTCCATGGGACCGCTTTTTCTCACTCAGCAAATGATGTGATTTCAATGCAGTGAAGAGGAGAAAAATAAATAAAGTGCGTAGCGCGTGGGCATGTATTCTGGGACAATCCACAGAACAACGTCGTCAAACGAGATTCATTTTTTTACGGTGGCTTAAGATCAATTTCGATGCCTTAAAAATGAATTTAGAACGATAAATATGATCTTGACTCTGAAATAAAAGTCGGTTTTATATCAGTCTTCCCTCCTTAAAATGATGATTTTTAATAGCGTGTTTCGAGATGGTCTGACACGAGTACTAGTTTTATCAAAGCGCTCGATAATACCTTGTTTCAGTGTTTCTTTCCAAAACCTTCAGCCGGAATCAAAACGTTACCATGACAACTACCTTTATGAAGTATCTAACTTGGAACCCAGGTTTTATGCGAGAAAAGAGAGAGAATAGGTCTTTGGCAAATCCGCGTTACCTACCTCTTTTTCTGAACTTGTTCATGTAAACTTTAGTATCATCGGCGGTAAAAGCTTCGGGCTTTGCCTCTTTTGTGCGGTTGTTCAGCTCGCAAATTTCTCCATGGACCACGTGATTGATGCTTTGGCAGCGGATGTCATCATCACACGCACGCAAACAATAAATAGAGCTTGGAACTTTGAGAGTCTGG
>JANQQS010000056.1 GCA_028284955.1 Myxococcota bacterium
GCGGGGGAGCTTGGGTGAATCGGCGGGGTTGTACCCCGACGAGAGGGTCTGGGTGCCAGACCCTCAAATTAACAGCGCATCGAGTAGAAGGTCGGGTCCGTTGCGGATGGGGTCGGCGACCGGGAGATCGATTTCTTGCTGTAGCTGGTCTATGGCTTTTTGAGCGTGCTCGGCGTCCAGATGGGATGTGTTGAGGCTTACTGCGCGCACTCGAGCGCGCGGGAATACGCCGCCCGCTGACGAGAGCTCTTCGTACATTGTGATGTAGGCACGCAGCTCGGGAATCGCGATGTCCGGGAGGTTGTTCAAATGGGTTTGACCGGCGCGATGGCATAGGATGAGGTCGGTGGGACAGGCTCCCCGCAGTAGCGGCAGGGTGCAGGAGCTTCCCGGATGAGCCAGGGCGCCTTGGCCTTCAATGAAGATCACGTCGGCGTCGCTCGCCCGCATCACTTCTTGTTCCACCGCGCCCGCGGCGTAGTCCACACGTATCGCGTCTAGAGGAATCCCGGATCCGCTGATGACCATACCAATCTGGCCGGTCGCCACGAAACGAGGCGTGCGCCCTCGGGCTCGGGTGCCGCGCAGAAGTTCGAGAGTCGTGGTCATCTTCCCTTGCGCCATGTCGGTGCCCACGGTGAGTACGCGCTGGGCGCTGAGGGTTTGGGCGCGGCCCCGCGCGATGGAAAGCTCCTTGGGTTCCTGGCGCACGTCCCAGATCCATTGATCAGTTCGAAGTCCGGAGTAGTGAAGGGCGAGCGGCTCGTGCAAACCGTTGACGATCGACATGCCCGAAGTCACCGCTTCGTCGAGGGCCGGTCGCCATTCATCGGGAATGACTCCCCCTGAGTTAGCGATGCCAAGCACCAGCACGTTCGCGCCGAGCGCCGTTGCTTCCCGCAGCGTGGATACGATGGGACACGAGCGGTCGATCTGGAGGTGCTCGCCAACCTTGGCACCAACCTGGGTTGAATCGACGACGCAAGCTACGGGGTTGGAAGAGTATCGGAGTACTCCGTAGCCGAGTTTGCCGACCGAGTGCCCAAAATGACCCTCCATGTAGAGCGCGATACTATGGTGCGGTTTGAGCATCGGGTTCGTCCTTTAGCCGCGCGCCGTGCCCGGGCGCTTCTTGAGGAGTAACCACGCTCCTCTCGAGTGTCAGGCCCGCTGCGGGGTCAGGGTCCAGGTTGAGGTGGGCATCCAAATCGATATGGTCCATCGGCGCGGAGACGGCGACCCCTGCCGCGATGGCAATCGACGTTTCGCCCATACATCCGATCATAAGCTTGAGCCGGCAGGCGCGCGCGGTCGCGATGATTCGAAGCGCTCCGGTGATGCCGCCGCATTTCATTAGCTTGAGGTTTACCCCGTCGCATCGGTCGGCGAGCGACGGCACATCGTCAGCCGTGCGACACGATTCGTCGACAAACAACGGGAGGGGCCGCCCACGGTAGAGCTCCGCGAGCTCGCTTTCGTGGCCTTCGGGGAGCGGTTGCTCGACGTAGTCGACGTTGCGTCTCGCCAGCCAGGTGAGCATACGGCGGGCGTCGGCAAGCGACCATCCACCATTCGCGTCGACCCGCAGTCGGGCCGAAAACGGTCGGGCAGCTTCTTCGGCGGCCGCGAAATGAGCCTTGTCGAAGTCTATCCCGTCACGGGATCCGAGCTTGATTTTTAGGTGTTGGCCCCTCGTGGCGGCGAGGATTTTCGGAACGCGTTCGCGGGTTACTTCGGGATCGTTTAGCCCAATCGTGACCGACGTTGGAACGCTCGGTCGACCGAAGCCAAGCAGTCGATAGAGCGGCATCTGAGCTTCTTTGCCGAGCAGATCCCACAGCGCAATATCAAGGGCGGCCACCGCCGGAGAGGGAATATTCGCGTGGCGCGCAGATTCGTAGACCGAGTCGATCGAGTCGCGCGCGAAGGTGGATAGTGTCGCCGTTTCGGAATCGCAGAAATCTGCGAGGCAGCGTTCGGCCAAGCTCGCGAGTGTATCGTCGTGGCCGGCTCCTGGCGCGCATTCGCCGACCCCAGTGTACGCGCCGCGACTTGCGAACACGAACAGGTTTTCCGAGCCGACGCTGGTCCCGCGGCTGATAGCCAGCGGATATCGTTTGCGCAGAGATCGGCGCGCGAACCGTATGTGCGTTTCTGAGCGCTCAAAACTTTTGGGACTGAGCACTAGACCGTATCGATCGTCGATGCCTCGAACTCGTTGGTTCCAGGAGTGTGTACCCACAACTTTCGGTCTACAACATTCCCTTTCATCACGCTGACCACCAAGAACGCGCAGGGCCACATCAGTTGGTGGTCGCTCGCGAAGGTCGCGGCATCTTCTTCCGAGAAATACGCGCCAGCGTCGCAGTGCGAGTGATAGATGACTTTGACCGGGCGTTCCGCACGCGCGGCGTCTTCGAACGTGCGCGCGGCGCGGAGTTCGTTGATTTTGAAGTACATCTCCGAAGTGCGAGGAAATCGTTTGGGGTCGAGGCGATGGTATTTGTCGGCTTCGTTTTCTTCTCGTTGGGCTGCGTCGAGCAGCGCCCAGTCCTGCGCGGGTCCAAAGATGAATCCGCAGCATTCGCTCGGGTAATCCTGTGCCGCGTGACGCTCGATGTCGTCCAGTACCGCGCGCGCGATGCGCAGCCCGCCGCGGATCCATGGCGTATCACCACTCATAGTGTTTCTCCCAGGTCATCGGCGCGAAGTAACGATCCCCGCGGTCGCACGCAATCGTGACCACGGTTCCGGAGCCTCCCGCGCGAGCGCTGATTCGCTTGGCGACTTGCAGGGCACCAAAAACATTCGCTCCAGTCGAGTGCCCCACGTGCAAACTTTCTTCGGCGGCAAGGCGGTCGGCCATGTCCCAACCGTCTTCCGTACGCACCGGCAGCACTTCGTCCATGTGGCTTGGCTGATAGATGCCCGGCACGATCGAACTCGCCATGTGCTTGAGGCCTTCGAGTCCGTGAAGCGCGTCGTCCGGTTCGACGGCAATGCAGACGATCGGGCGATGGTGTTCTTTGAGCCTTCGAGTGGTACCCATGCATGTCCCGCTCGTCCCGAGCCCTGCGACGAAATGGGTGAGCTCGTCGCCAAGCTGATCGAGAATCTCCTGGCCGGTGCCCAAGTAGTGCGCTTTGGGATTCGAGGGGTTGTTGTATTGATCGCAGTAGAAATATTTTTCAGGCGTTTCGCTCACCAGCTTGCGTACGAGCCGAATCGCACCGTCTGACCCTTCCATGGGGTCGCTGTAGATCAACTCGGTACCAAACGCTTGGGTGATGTCTTTGCGCGCTTGGCTAACGTTTTTGGGCATCACGAGGGACACCCGATAACCCAAAGCCGCGCCGATCAGACTGTAGGCGACGCCGGTATTGCCGCTCGTGGCGTCGATCAAGGTTCGTTCTCGTGTGAGACGTCCGTCGCGCACCGCGTCGCGCACCATCTGCAGCGCCGGCCTATCTTTGACCGACCCGCCAGGGTTCGTGTACTCGAGTTTCAGGTAGATGCGGACACCCGGAGTTTCCGAGTCGATGCTGCGCAAGCGCACCAGCGGAGTTTGGCCGATGCCGTCGACGATGGATTCGAGACGTTTCGGGCGCACTATATTTTCCACCACAGTGCCGCCCATTGTTCTTTGGGTCCTCTAGCCGCCGGCGATGGCGGGCACGATGCTGAGGGTGTCGCCGTCGGAGAGTGTGGTTTCGGTGTTGTCGAGGAATCGAATATCCTCTTCGTTGACGTAGATATTGACGAACCGACGTATTCCTTCGGCGTCGCATAGGCGGTCTTTGATGCCCGGATGGGCGCTTTCGAGATGTTCGATAACCGCGGCGACCGTTCCGCCATTGGCTTGGACTTCGTCTTGGCCGCCGGTGAACGTTCGAAGCGGGGTCGGGATGCGCACTGTAATGGCCATGTTGTTTTCACCTTCCAAATGATGTTCGCGTTGATAGCGGCAAAAAGCGTCCTCGTCGATGTCACAGCTCGTTCTCAGACGCGGATTGAAAATGCTGATCAAGGCTGAAATATCGCTCTCCGGTGTCGCAGAGCACCGTGACCACGATATTTCCCGGTCCGAGCTCGCGCGCCACCGTCGCCGCCACGTGCACATTGGCCCCGGCGCTGATTCCTACGAGCAAACCTTCTTCTCGGGCGAGCTTTTGCTTCATTGTCCACGCGTCGTGGTCCCGAACTGATCGAACTTCGTCTACAACGGCGGGATCATAGTTCTCGGGAATAAACCCGTTGTTCATCCCCTGTATCTTCGTAGGGCCAGCCGAGCCCCCGGCAAGCACCGGGCTCGCGTGCGGCTCGACCGCGATGATGGTCGTATCCATATCGCGTTCGCGCAGCCGACGGCCGACCCCGGTCACTGTGCCGCCTGTACCCACGCCCATCACAAACGCGTCGATGCGATCAAACGCGTCCAGAAGCTCGATGGCGGTCGAGCTCCAGTGGGCGTCTGGGTTGGCGGGGTTTTCAAACTGACGCGGCACGAACGCTTTGCGTTCGGAGGCGATTCGCAGGGCTTCATCCACCGCGCCCTCCATTCCGCGTTCGGGATCGGTGAGCACTAGTTCGGCGCCGTAGGCCTCGAGCAACGCGCGCCGTTCGAGGGACATACTGCGGGGCATCGTCAAGAGCAGGCGGTGGCCCCGTTGCGCGCATACCAACGCGAGCCCGATTCCGGTATTGCCGCTGGTCGCTTCCACCACGAGGTCGCCGCGGTGCAACAAGCCTTGCTGTTCTGCGCGATCAATCATCGCCGCACACGGGCGGTCTTTGAGCGAACCTCCGGGGTTCATGTGTTCGCACTTGGCCCAGATCTCTGCCGACACTTCTTTCCGCGTCGACGGATCGGAAATCACTCGGTCTAGACGCACGACCGGGGTGCTTCCGATCAGATCGAGTACGCTGTCCACCACCGGAGCCGTCATGTCGCGCGCCTCGTCGGACTGGACAGGCGTGGATCCCGCGTCGGTTCAAATCGAGTAGACATATCGCCTCGGTGCTTTTCGTCGTAGGCCGCTGGCTTCTCCTCGCTCGCATAGCGACGCGATCGAGACGGCATCCAAGCACGACTGTATGCGCGTGGAGAGCTCTGCGAACACGTCTTCAGTGATCGAGAGGCTGGCGCCGTCGGCGGTCTGCTCTCCCCGCGACGTGAGCGCTACCGGGCCTTCGAGCGCGCGAATGACGTCTCCTACGCGAATCTCATCGGCGTTGCGGGCGAGGGCGTACCCTCCTCGGGGACCTCGTTTTGAAGTGACCAGGCCGGCGCGCTTCAAATCCTGAAAGATTTGCTCCAAAAAGCGCGGAGGAATCGCCTGGCGTTCAGCGATTTCTCGAATTTGGGTGGCGCACCCGTCGCTGTGGAACGCGATGTCGAACACCGCGCGCACCCCGTATCGAGCTTTGTTTGAGATTTTCACCTACGATCGTTTTAATTTCCACATCGGTATTGTCAAGAATAGTGTCCGCGGTAGACGTCGTCTGGGTCGGATGCGAGGATAATGCGGCGTGAGGATTTGTGAGCGATGCGGAACCCGTTATCGAGGCGGCCAAGTCGTCTGTGTGCTCGACGGGCATCCTCTCAAGGAAGCGCCGGATCCCCTCGTTGGACGCACCATTGCGGGCCGATACGTGATCGAACGACTCATTGCTCAAGGCGGCATGGGTCGCGTGTATCAATCGAGAAACGAGGTCTTGGGCCGTGCGGTGGCCATCAAGTTTTTGTCCCCCGAGCTTGCCCGGCGCCCAGACTACAAAGCGCGGTTTCTGCGCGAGGCGCGCGCCGCAAACAGCATCGAACACGAGCACATCATCGACATCACAGACTTCGGGGAGACCCCAGACGGCCTCGTGTACCTGGCGATGGAATATCTCGACGGGCAGCCACTCAACGAGGTGATCGCGCTTGGCCCGCTCGACCTGCGACGCGCGTTCCGTATCGCGCGCCAAGCCGCGTTGGCGCTTGGGCGCGCCCACGAGCTCGACGTAGTCCATCGCGACATCAAGCCGGACAACCTCTATCTGGTGCGCGGGCGGTCGACTGAGGATAGCGACGACTTTCTGAAAATCATCGATTTCGGCCTCGCGCAGATGAAGGGGCAAACTCGGCTTACGTTGACCGGAGCAGTGTTCGGTACGCCTGAGTATATGGCCCCTGAACAGGCACGCGGTGCGCCACTGGACGCGCTCGCCGATCTATATTCGCTCGGCTGCGTATTGTACGAAATGGTCACGGGGGAGGTTCCGTTCTCGGGAACGCCTACGGATATTCTTTTCAAGCACATTCGAGAGACGCCGCCTCTGCCGTCCGCTCGGCAGGCATCGATTCCCGCGAGCGTAGACGCGATCATCATGCAGCTGCTCGAGAAGGCGAAGACCGCGCGGTTTGCGAGCGGGTTTCAGTTGGCAGACCAGCTGGAAGCCTGGCTCTTGGCGCACTCCGAACCAGGCGCGCTGCGTGCTTCCGCGGGCGACACGCCGGACGAGCCATCTCGACCCGATTCGGTTGATCGCACGGTCGATCCATGGCGAGACCGTATTCGGTTGCTCTGCGATTTGGCGAATCAAGCCCATCGGGGCACGCCTCCGGGCTGGCTCACGGTGGCGCTCAAGGATCTCGAGACTCGCGTTGAGCGCCTGCGCACCGTCGATCACGAGTTCGTGCGGCGAGTGACCGCGGTCAATCTTGAAGAAGAGCGGGTTCGTCAGGTTCGGAGGCAAATTGGGCGCGCGGTAGACGAGCTGTCTCGCGACCAAGAGAGCGTTGCGGCCCGTCTCGAGGCAGTCTGCGTGACCGTGTACGACGCGAAGAAAAGGCGGACGCGTGATCTGACCCGCGTGGCCGAGATGTGGCGCTCGTTGCGCGCCGCGGCAGACCCTTGGAAGAAACCTGAACTCGGCGACGCCAATTGCCCCGAAGCCGGCCGCGCTGAAATCAACAGCGCTGAGGTCGACAGTGAAGCGACTCAGCTGCGGCTCTTGTCTTCCGCCGGTGAGCTGGCCGAACGATGTTTGGATGCGCAGCTTCGTATCGATGAGCTTGAACAACGCGCGGAACGGTTGCGCAACGAGCTCGACGACCTGCAGTTTCAAATCGCGCAGCTCAAAGGGCGCTTGGGGTCGGAAAACGCGGTGTCGCGGATGGAGCTCGATGGCTTGCGCGAGCAGACCGAAGCCGTGGACGTAAGCGTTCAGTCGGAGCTCGAAGATTTGGCGCGCGCAGTGGAACCGCTGGTGGCCCATCTACGGAGTTTTCCCGAGTTGCGGCCCCAGCTGGAGCGCGAGGTGTCGGTTTCGTGAGGCGGCCCCGAACACGGATGCGGAAGGGGGAATGGGTTCTGAGTGGGCTCGTTGTGGCAGCCTCGTTAGGCGGTGTATGCCGTGGTGGAGAAGCTCGAGAGCACGGGTCCGCGGCCGATAACGAACCCCGCGCGCGAGAATACAAGTCGAAATCTGTAACCCGCGCGCTCGACGAGGCCAGCGGACGCCTACGTACTCGGGGGTTTGCCGACCTGGGGGACGAATGGCGAGGCTTTTTGGTCGAACGAGGAGTGGCGGTTCGTGAGGCCACGATGCGAACCGGGCGTTGCTACGTGGTGATGGCGATGGGATCGTCCGCGCTGCGCGAGCTGGATCTCCGAGTTCACGATGGTGAGGGCAATGAAGTGGCGCAAGATTCACGAGACGGCGCCTTCAGCGCGCTTCGCTACTGTCCGCCGCAATCGGGAATGTATTTCGTGGTCGCCAAAGCGATGGAAGGGAGCGGCTTGTTCAGTGTGCGTCGATTTCGGGGGCCGACCGGGCTCGAGATTCGTCTCGACGACGTATACCGCGGGCCCGGAAATCGGGCCGCGACCGAGCGCCCGCCCGAAGCGAAACCTTCGGTTCCGGACGGAACGCGTTGAGTCGACGATGGGGCATAGGTCGGTGTTCGGTGTTTGGGCGGTACAGCGCGGTAATTGGCTTCTGCACAGTACACGGCTTACTGGCGAACGTCGCGTGTCCTGGAACGGGGCCTGGCCAACTTGATGCCGGCGAGTTCGGAGAATCCGAGCGACGGGCACCGATCGACAGCCTGAGCCGAAGATTTGGTCGAATTCGTGAGCGTCTGCGAGCTCAGGGGTATCAAGAAGTGGGCCCTCCGGGGCGAACCTATGTCATGCCCCAGCGCGGGGTTGCGCGCGGGATGGATTTGCCGCGCGGGCGATGCACGACGATCGTCGCGCTCGCGAGCACCGGAGTGCATGATCTCGTGGTCGAGCTGTTCGACGGCGATGGAAGCCTTCTGTCGACGGATGCGGTTGACGGGGAAGGAGGCTTTGCCCATGTGTGCCCCACACGTTCGTCTTCCGGAGAGTCTCGGGCGTCGACGGATGTCGCGCGGTCGAGCTCTCGGGGCGAGGATGCGGCGCGACGCACCGATGCCTTTTATTTGGTACTGCGCACCCGAGAAGGCTCTGGCGCCGCGATGTTTGGTTCCTTTGAATCCGCACTCGGTCATTCCAAGGGGCTCAACGCGCTCTTTTCTGGGGTGCTCACGCCGAAAGTCCCGATGCGCGGGGTCGTGCGCGCGCTGTCGCGTGAGCACGATGCTCTCGAAGGACGCGGGTTCACGCTTGTCGAAGGACCGCAAGCCGGTGGCCTAGCCGAGGGCGAGTCCATGCGCGGGGTCCTGCCTCTGACCGCCGACGATTGCTACGTGGCGCGGGCCCGCGGAGGCATCGGCGTCAAGGATGTGGATCTTTTCCTTTTTGATGCGGCGGGGACGGAGATCGCGCGGGACGTGAGTGGCGGAGCGGGCGCTGGGCTCGAACACTGCCCAGCCGTCCCCGGCAAGCACATTCTCGAAGTGAGGGTGTTTGAAGGGGCGGGCGTTGTGGGATGGGAGCTGTTCAAGCGGCCAGCTCGGCCGCGAGATAAACGTTTCGAATCATCCCCCGCGCCAGGGTTGAAAGCCGGCGAAAAGGCGGGACTGTTGCAAAAGTCCGCCGCCGAACTTGAAGCTCGTGATTACGCGTCCCGAGCTCTGTTGGTCGAAGATGCGCCGATTCGCGCGGGCGAAGAGCGCGGTCACGAAGTGTTGGTCGAACGGGGGTGCACCGTTATTCTCGGAGCAGCGGATCGACGCCGCACCGACCTAGACCTCTACCTCACGAGTCCGGAAGGGAAATCGGTGGATCGCGATACACGGGTACGGCCCACCGCTCAGGTGGGCGTTTGTGTCGAGGAATCGCTCGTCTATCGGGTGGTCGTCAAATCGTACGGGCAAGAGGGGCGCTACAGCCTTCTCGCCATGCAGTCTCCACCGGAGATCCGAAATATTCAGACTCTACGCCTCGAGCAAGCGAGTGCCGATGTCCGGCGGCGTGGCTACGCGGTGTCTCGTCGCTGGCTTGCAGACCTCGAGCAGGGTGAGCGGATGGTGCGACGATTGGATGTCGCCGAAGGGTGTTTCGCCGTCGCAGCGGCGGGAAGCGAATCGGTGCGGGACGTGGATCTATTTCTGAAAGACCGCAAGGGCGAACTTGTTGCCTCGGAAACCGGGCCCGTCCCTTGGGGAGCCCTTGGCCACTGTGTGGCTGAACCTTCGCGGTTTGTTCTCGAGCTACGCATGTACCAAGGCGAGGGAAGCGTGCGGGTTCATCAGCTGGCGTCTCGCAAACAGGAGCGTCCATGAACGCCTCGATATTCTCGTGCGCGGCGGGAACGCTTTGGGTGCTCGTGACGTTGAGCGTATGGGTCGTGCGTTCGGCGACCGTCGATGCGCAGTCTTCAGCGGCGAATAGCGGAGACTCCATTGACGCCTGCATGCAGCGGGCGGAGGCCGCGTTCGCGCGGGTGGATGCGCGTCGCGTGTCGCAAAAAGTCGGCTTTCTTGTGCCGCGCGACACGCATTCCGAACACTACGTCCTCACCCAACGGACGTGTGTGGGGTTTCTCGCAGTGGGCTACCCGCGTCTCGCCGATCTGGATCTGTCGCTACATACCAGCACAGGACTCGAGCTGGAGACCGACTTTCGCCCTGAACCCTATGCCTACGTGCGATTTTGCGGGCCTGCCGGAATGCGTTTGGTCGTCACCGTTCGGGCGCATCAGGGCGCGGGAGAGTATCGGCTGGTGCGCTTCGACCAAGCGCCGGATCAAATGCCGGACCTAAATCGAGACGTCGGGGCGTGTTTTGCTACGCGGTCGGGCGTCAAACCCAATGAACCGAGCCTGGGTCCAGAACCGGAGGCGGGCGACCTCGACCGCGCGCGGGCATCGTGGGCTCGGCGCCTCGCGCGTCGAGGATACCGTCGACTTCGTAGCGCGACGTTTTCTTCGCGCGCCGGTCAGCGTCAAGGCATTCCGCTGCGTCTGGATCCGCAAAAATGCTACGCGCTTGCTGCCGTGGGTGGGCCCGGCGTTATCGATATGAGGCTACGGATCACGGCGCACTCAAGTCGACCTATCGCGACTGACCTCCGTCCGGCGCGGGATGCGCACGCCCGGTTCTGCGCCCCGCTCGGGGCGCGGGCGGCATCGAGCCCGCAGCCCTCGAGCCCGCAGCAAGGAGGAGCATACCGCGCGGATGTGTGGCTCGCGCGCGGGGCCGGCGAATGGGCTCTTGAGCTATGGGAGCTCCAGGAGACGGCCGTTCGTCCGGCCGGGGTGGAGGGGTTTGCGCGAGTTCCCTACGCGGAAATGCAAGCCCGCATGGCGAGACGCGGAATGACCATGCAGCCGCTCGCTTGGGGCGCGCTTAAGCCGGGTGAGACATTGAGGGTTCCGGTGCGTTTGCAGGGGAAAAGGTGCTACGCGTTTTCGGTCATTCCTTCGGAAGAGTTGCAACGCGCACAATTAGACCTGATGCTGTTAGATAAGGAGGGTGGGCTGATTGCGCTAGACGGCCGACCCGGACAAGAGCCTTTGCTGTATCACTGCACGAAACAGTCTCGTTTGGTCCGTGTCGCGACGCGAGTCCGCCGTGCTCGAGGCCGATACCTGATTCTTGTCGGCAAGGAGCGCGATTGACGCGACTCTCGCTATCCTTTGCAGTGTCGATAGCCCTTCCTTTGGCGGCGTGTGGTGCTCATCTTCGTCCCGCGCCGCAAGCCACCACTGAGCCGCTTCCCGCATGGCTCAATGAACCGGACAGTCCGGTGATTGCGCGTCTGAGAACCGTGTCTCAGGAGCTTCTGCGCGCCGGCTATGTATTCGGCTCGCTCAACAAAACAGGTTTTCTTGCCAATCGTGCGCACACGACGCTGCCCATCGAAGTTCCGGCGACCCAATGCCTGACCCTCACCGTGGTAGGTTCACGAGGCCTCGGGGATCTCGACGCGATTGTGTACGCGCCGAATGGCGAGGTCATTTCTGAAGATACGCAATCGGATGCGCACCCCAGCGTTCAACTTTGCGCAGGAGTGCAGCCGCGAAAGCTCTACTTTCATCTCACGGCGTACCAGGGGGCGGGGGCGTACGCGTTTGCTTCGTTCCTGACCAAGCGTGAACGGTACAAAGAGCTGGTTCGCGCGGTGGGAGGACGACCGGGTTTTGCGGTGTTTGGCGCCGAACGCGGAGAACGAGGGCGCTTGCGAAATTTCATGCGCGGCTTGGTTCGGAGAGGGTTTGAATCGGCTGGTGAACCGACGCAGGTACGGCTTGCCTCGGATCAGAAAGTACTCCTGCCATTGGTCGCCAAGCAGGCTCGTTGCTACACGGTGGCTGCGTTTCGAGGAGGCGAAGTCGAGGATTTGAACCTTTCGGTGTTCGGTCCGAATGGAGCCGTGATCGCATACGATTTCTCGCAAGCCTCCGAAGCGGCAGCGCAGTTTTGCGTAAAACGCTCCGGGGATCACGCCATCGAAATTCACGCCAAGCGCGGCCAAGGTGCCGCCGAGGTGGCCGTTTTTCAGGCACCGGACACCGCGATCGGCGGCGAGCGGGGGTTGTGGCTCGGCAGCCGCGGCAATCCCGCACGAGCCCAAGCGCCGCTCCAAAGCAACATGCAGACCGCGCTCGCGTCAGCGGAAGCCGACGGGTGGCGCGAGCAACGATTGCGTGCGCGTGGTCGACTGGTCCAAGCGGAGTCGGTGGCCCATCAGATTTCACTGGAAGCCGGGTGTACGCTCTTGGTAGCCTCCGGCGGGCGAGGTATTGGAAGCTTTCGCATCCGGCTCCCGGGGCGCGACGTGGACGAATCAGAGGGCCCGGTTTCACGCGTGGAAATCTGCGCTTCGGGCTCTCGGCAAGTTCAGCTCCAACTCACTGCAAATGGAGCGGGCGAGTATTCCCTGCACACATTTCATCGCGCGGGCGCACGCCAAGATGCTTCGTCAAAGTCTATCTCCGTGCGACCGCGGATTCGTTAGGCCCCGAGCTGAGCGGTCGGCGCGCTTCCTCGCGCGTACGAAAATTCTCGGGGCGTTGAATCGCCGTCGCGGTGAACGTGAAGCGTTGCACGTGAGAGAATAGCTTCGCAAAGGTCCTCGAACGAGTACCCGGCGCCGCGCGCGATCTTCGGGAGCAGCGAAGTGGGGGTAAATCCTGGGAGCGTGTTGACCTCGAGGACGTATTCGTTTTCGCCTTTCGTGACCAGAAGATCGACCCGAGTCGCTCCGGTGACGTCCAGGCACCGAGCGGCGCGCTCCGCGATGTTGAGCACACCTTGATAGCGCGTGGGCGAGAGTCGCGGCGGGACATGGTACTCGCTCTTGCCTTGTTGATATTTGGATCGGTAGTCGTAAAAACGGCCGCTGGGGACAACTTCGACCGCCCCAAGCGGGGTTCCATCGAGGAGACCGACGTGCACCTCCATGCCCGATACGTATCGCTCGACGAGCACCGAACGGTCGACGCGAAGCGCGTCTTCGACTCGCTGGCGGAGTTCGCGCGGGTCGCCCGCCGGACCTGAGCCCAAGCTCGACCCGCCGCGGCGCGGTTTGACAAACGCTGGAAAGCCGAAGCTACCGTGAATGTCTTCCAGTCGATCGATATCGGGGTTTTCAAGCAAATAACACGGCGGGGTCGGCACGTTGTAGAGCCGGAAAAGCTCCTTGGATTTGTATTTGTCCATGGCCAGCGCGCTGGGCAATATGCCGGCGCCGGTATACGGGATTCCGACCGATTCAAGAAGCCCCTGAATGCAGCCATCCTCCCCGAAGGTGCCATGTAGCGCGATGAACGCGACATCGATGGGTTGCTGACGCAACACCTGGTCGATGTCTCGATCGACGAATATTTTTCGTACATTGTGACCGCGCGCGTGAAGCGCTTCGTAGACGGCTTCGCCCGTCTGGAGGGAAACATCGCGCTCGGGACCCAACCCGCCCATCAAAATACCCACGCGCTTGTTGGTCATGTCCTTCTCCATCGCCGAAAACTCAAGGTGTGCGAAACTTCGGTACGCGACGTCGTTCTTCGAAACCGCGCTGTTCTTCGAAAACCGCGCTGCGAAAACCGTGCCGCCGTAAGCGTACGAAGTTTTGGCTGCCGGAACGAAAAAATTGAGTCAAACGTAACACTTATGTGAGGCTCTGCGGACACTGCCGTACCAGGACGATCGGGGCCGGTCAAGAAAGCGCCGGTCGCACAAAACAGGGAATTCGTCGGCGCGCGGGCGATTCCATCAGGGAATGTTGAGATCCGTTGCCATCGAAGCCTCGCAGTGATAACTGAGCGCTGGCGTTCGCAGAAAGAAGACGACCATCATGACGTTTACCGAAGCCGCCGTTCAAGTTCTTCGCTTGGTCGGCAAGCCTCTCCACTACAAAAAGATCACGGAAGTCGCGATCGAACGCAATCTGCTGTCCCACGTCGGGAAAACGCCCGAAATCACGATGAGTTCTCGGCTTGCTACCATGGTCAAAAAAGACCGCGGCGACGCCCCGATTCTCAAAATCAAGCCGGGCGTGTTTGGTTTGCGTGAGTTTCCCTCCGAGGTGCTCGAAAGCGCGGCCAGCGAATCCGGGCATGAGTTCGACATCGCAGAGGTGGCGGCTGATTCGAACGAGGCATCGATGTCGCCGCCGCCTATTTCGAGCATTCCGGCCGCGGCGCAGGGAGAAGCGGTTTCCGAGATTCCCGGAGCGAACGGCAGCGGCGATACCGGCGCATCCGAGCCTCCCAGCGCGTTGCCCGGATCGGACGTATTTCCCGCTGAAGACGATGACGACGAACTCATACTTGGGCGCACGGACGCGGGAGCGGGGGACGCCCAAAAAACGAGAAAGAAGCGACGTCGGCGGAGACGCAAATCCGATGACGAGACGCGGAGCGAATCGCGGAGCGAATCGCGGGGCCGATCGGCGCCGGAGGGGGCAGTTGAGCTCCGAGGCGACTGGGAGCGTAAACCGGGGGAGGGCGAGTTCGCCGGTAAAGACCTTGCAGACGCTATCGAGGCCGCCCTTAGCGCGGAAAAATCTGATGGGCGCGCGGGCGATGCGCTGTCTTTTGAAGAAATTGCCGTCGCGCTTGTGCGCAAAGGACGACTCACTGGCGACGCGGCTTTGCTTGGTCCGACCGTCGCCGCGGCAGTGCGCGGGGACGTCGCACGGCGGCGGATTTCGCACCAGCGCGCGCGGTTTCGGGTTGTGGATGGGCGCGTGGAACTTACCGAATGGGCTCTTCCGGCCGAAGCGCGACGCGCCGAAGCCGACGCGCAGCGCGTGTCTGCACGTCAGCGCGAAGCCACCCGGCGAGCGTTTTTGCGTGGTTTGGGGGAGTTGCCAGCGACCGGATTGATGGAGCTCGTGGCAGCCTGGCTGAACGCGGAAGGCGTGGTGTCGCTCCGTGCGGTACGGCGTGCAGGCGTGAGTCCAAGTGAATTCCATTTGGCAGGCACGCTTCGTCGTGGTCCCGAGGAGATTCCGCTGGCGATTGTCTTGATTCGCGACGCAGCCTCGGTCGATCGCGAGCGCGTGGTCGAGATGCGTGGGTCGCTTCATCACTACGGTCAGGCCGTGATGGCATGGTTGATCACGTTTGGCTCGGTGCGCTCGGGTGCGCGCGAGGAAGCGGCGGAGGTGGGTGCGCCCCCGTGCGCGTTATTCGACGGATCGGAGCTCGCTCAGGCAATGGAGGAAAAGGGTATCGGTATCACGCGGTACTTCGTTCCTCTGTGCGCGATTGATGTAGATCTGCTGGATTCGTTGCGGGGACCCTCGGGGCGGACCCGTCGCGCGGCCGGTGCGAGTCGGGACGAACGTTCCAAGTCTGACTCAGACCACGACGACTCTACCGACCGCAATCGCCGGCGCCGCCGTCGCGGCGGGAGAGGAGCGCGTCGCGGCGCAGCCAATGGCGACGCATCAGCACAGGCCGAATCGGACGCACAGGCAGACGACGAGTTGCGTGCTGACGAGGCGCCGACGGATCGCGATGCGACAGCCACTGAAACGGCAGGTCAGGAAGTCTCTGATGATTCTGACGGTTCACCGTCTATCGAGACGACTGCGAAGGCATCGGTCTCGCCGGATGGCATCGAGACAGATGGCGCCGGAGACTCAGATGACACTGTACATGTGGACGACGCTGTACATGTGGACGACGCTGTGCATGTGGACGACGCTGCGGACGCGGGCCACGCTGCGGACGCGGGCCACGCTGCGGACGCGGGCCACGCTCGGAATTCAGACAGTGCGTCGGATCATGAACCCTTGGCGGTTGACGAATCGCTCGAAGGTCCAAGCGGCGTACAGGCATCTGAGGACGAATCTCGTCCGGAGTAGAGCGTCGCTCGAACGGAGCTTACGTGGCGCGCTGTCGTTTCGGCCGTGCGGCGTCGAGCACGTCAGGCGCTGTTTCAGGCGTGACGTCGAGCTGCCAGCGCCCAATGCGTGAAACTTCCGACGTTGCCCGATGAAGGGCCAGCAGAAACTCTTCGCGCGGCCATTGGGTCGCGCCAAATCGCTCTAGATGGGGAGTATGAACCTGGCAATCCACGAGCCGAAAGCGCCATCGTACAAGCTGGGCGAGCAGGGTTGCAAATGCCACTTTGGATGCCTCGGGAGCAAGCGCAAACATGCTTTCCCCGCAGAATATCGCGCCGATAGACACGCCATAAAGCCCGCCCACGAGTTGATCGTGCTGCCATGCCTCGATGCTGTGCGCATACCCAAGGTGATGCAGTTCCGTGTACGCGCGTTGAAGCTCCGTCGTGATCCAGGTTCCTTCTTGACCCGGTCGTTCGACATCGGCACATCGCTGGATGACTTGCTCAAACGCGGTGTCGGCGCGGATTTCGTAATGCTGTCGGCGCAGTTGCTTGCGGAGTGACCGGCCCAGATGCGCGTGGCTTGGAACCAATACATACCGAGGGTCGGGCGAAAACCACAACACCGGAAGCCCGGCCACTGGCCACGGGAAGATTCCTTGTCCGTAAGCCAAGATCAAACGTTGAGGGGTGACAGGCCCTCCCACCGCGACGATTCCTTCGGGCGACGCCGTTTCCGGAGGCGGAAAAACGAACGGTTCACTGCGATGGCGGTTTCTGGCGATGGTCACTTCCCAAACGACAATACGAGATCGCCATCTCCGGTTGTGGTGTCCACGGTAGCATGCGCGACGCCACCACCTTCGAGTTCTCCAAACACCAGCGCCTTGGCGAGCGGCCGCTTGAGAGATCGTTCGATCAATCGCGCCATCGGACGGGCACCGAACTCGGAATCGTATCCATTGCGGATGAGCCATTCGATCGCATCGGCGGAGAGCGAGAGCGAGACCTGTTGTGCGCTCAGCTGGTCTCGCAGAAGTTTGATTTCCTTATCGACGACTTTCCGAATTACCTCTTCGGAGAGTCCGCGGAAGTGGATCACGGCGTCGAGCCGATTTCGGAACTCAGGCGAGAAGACCTTTTCGAGCGCCTTTTTGACGCGACTATCCGGCTCAAACGAGTCTCGGCCAGAGGCGGTTTTGGAGCTTTTTGTGTGGTCGAAGCCGACTACACGTTCGGCCGCTTCAAACGCGCCTGCGTTGGTGGTCATCACCAGCACCACGTTGCGAAAGTCGGCTTCGCGGCCGTTGTTGTCGGTGAGCTTCGCGCGGTCCATGACCTGGAGCAGAATATTGAACAGGTCGGGGTGCGCTTTTTCGATCTCATCAAGGATGAGCACCGAATGCGGCTGCTTGCGAATGCCGTCGGTGAGCAGTCCGCCTTGATCGAACCCCACATACCCCGGAGGCGCGCCGATAAGCCGCGAAATGGAGTGGCGCTCGGTGTACTCGCTCATATCGAATCGCAATAGTTCGACACCCAAGACGCGCGCGAGCTGACGTGCGAGTTCGGTTTTTCCAACCCCCGTAGGACCGGCAAAAAGGAATGAGCCTACGGTTTTCTCGTCGGTTCGAAGGCCCGCGCGCGAGAGCGTGATCGCGCTGACCAGGCGCTCAATGGCTTGGTCTTGTCCAAAGATCACTTTTCGCAGTTCCGGTTCCAGGTCGCGCAAGCGATCCCGTTCTTTCGCGGTGACCGATTCCACGGGGACGCGGGCCATCTTACTCACCGCGCGCTCGATTTCGGCCACCCTGATTGTGGGCACCGCATCGTCGTCTTTGGGCCGGTTCATTCGAGAGCGTGCCCCCGCTTCGTCGAGCACATCGATGGCTTTGTCTGGTAGAAACCGCTCGACGATGTGTTTTGCGGCGAGCCGCGCCGCGGCTTGAATCGCTTCCGGCTCATATTTGACGCGGTGGTGGGTTTCGTAGCGGTCCTGGAGTCCTTCCAAAATCTGTACGGTTTCTTCCACGCTGGGCTCGACCACTTCTACTTTTTGAAACCTGCGCGCGAGGGCGCGGTCTCGCTCTAGATGCTTGAAGTCCGCGTAGGTGGTGGACCCGATGCAGCGCAAGCGCCCCGACGCGAGCGCCGGTTTGAGAATGTTGGATGCATCCATCGAGCTGCCGGTGGTGGCGCCTGCTCCCACGATGGTGTGCAGCTCATCGATAAACAGCACCGCGCCCGGAATCTCCTCAAGGCGGCGGGTCACGCCCTTGAGGCGCTCCTCGAACTGGCCACGAAACTTCGTGCCTGCGATCAGCGCGCCCATATCGAGCGAATAGATCGGCGTATCGAGCAACACTTCGGGCACGCGTCCTTCATGAATTCGAAGCGCGAGCCCCTCTGCGATGGCTGTCTTGCCGACCCCCGGTTCGCCGACCAACACCGGATTGTTCTTTCGCCTTCGGCAAAGGATCTGGACAGTGCGCTCGATCTCGTCAAAACGTCCGATGATGGGATCGATTGCGCCTTCCGCAGCTCGCTCGTTGAGCAGCACGGTGTAGTCCTCGAGAGGGTCTGACCGTCCGGGTTCCTCTTCTTCACCATCACCGACGGTGCCGGGCACAATGTCCACGTCGCCATGCGCGACGTGCTGCTTGAGCGCGAGCGATGTGATTCCTTCGCGCTTGAGAAGGTATACCGCATGAGAGTCGTCCTCTCGCAGAAGCTGGATCAGCACGTTCGCGCCGTCGATGAACTCCATTTCAGACGACATGGCGTGAATCGCCGCGCGTTGCAGCACGCGTTCTACCGCTACGGTTTGTTGCGGTTCGAACGTGAGCTCTTCGGGCAAAGGAGACATGTGCTCGTCCAAAAAAGACTCGAGCTTCGCGCGCAGCCGGTCGCGACTTCCGCCACACGCGTCGATGGCCTTGCCGGCTTTTGGGTCGCCGAGCAACGCCAGCAGTAGGTGCTCCAGCGTCAGATATTCGTGACGCTTCGCACCAGCGCTATCGAAAGCTGTTCGTAACGTTGCCTGAAACTCTTTTGCGATAAACGGACCGGCCACTCGTCACCCTCTCAGTGTTCGTCTTCTTCTTCCGGCTCAATGCTCAACCGAAGGGGAAATTCTTCTTCACGTGCCATGCGCTCGACACGATTGACTTTGGTTTCGGCGATCTCCCGCGTGTACACGCCAGCGACCCCGACTCCATTGTAATGGACGTGGAGCATAATGCGCACGGCCTCTGCTTCCTCTCGATGAAATACCGAGTGGAGCACGAACACCACGAACTCCCGCGTCGTGTAGTCGTCGTTGTGGAGCAGCACCCGATACAAACGCGGACGCTTCAGCTTTTCTTGCTTGCGTTCCTCGGTGACGACATTTGCGTCGTCGTCTGCATGTGTCCCCATGAACGAATCCTAATATACATTCGGCGGAGCATCGAGGGCCACTCTCTGGGCAGCGCCCGACCGCCGAAGCACAACGCTACCGACATTCTGGGTTGCTGACGACCGGACTGCTGAAGGTTGAGCTATTGAAGTACGACGCGCAGAAAAAACGATTCGTTCGTATTGTTGCGAATCACCACTTGCTCCTCGGTGACCGATTCAATGCGGGAGAGATCCCCAGCCGAGAGCGCGGCGCTTCGCCCATCCGCGTCGAAGGAGAGATACACATGCACGATCGAGGGCACCCGGCCTAGCTGGTGGGGAATGTCCACCGCATCGCGGCCTCCAAATGGAATCCAGTCGCACCCCATCCAGGGCGACGTTTGCCAGCCGGCGGGCGTTGTTTCTTCACATGGAACATCGACCGCCACTGCGTCGGGGGCTGACGTTGACGAGCTGCATCCAACCAACCCTGCTGCCACCAGCCACGCTGTCGCTGGCCACCTTGTCGCTGGCCACCTTGTCGCTAGCCATTCGCGTGTCCACATCACGTCAATCGCTCGGACACGCGCTCTATGCTTCCCGTCAGTCATGCGTTCTGTCAGCCAAGTCGATGAGTGCGTTCACGAGGTGGTCCATAGTCGACGAAGCGGCTTGTACGGATACCGCGATTCCTCGTGACTCCGCGCCGCGCGTGGTCATGGGGCCAATCGATGCCACGGTCAATCCCTCGAGTTTCGCAACACCGTCTGTTCCGAGCGCGTCGGCCAACGCGTTGGCGGCTGAGGCAGAGGTCAATGTGACCGAGTCAATTTCGCCATGGTCGAGCAGCTCGTGAAGTTGGTCGGCCACGTCGGTGCGGCGCTCGGTTCGGTAGGCGGGGACCACGTCGACGGGAATGCCATGTCCTTCGAGTCGCTCGGGAATCTCGTTGCGGCCGGCTTCGGCTCGCGGAAACAACACCCTCGCATCCGAAGCATCCGCCGGCAGCTCTTGAATCAACGCGTCGGCGAGGGCCTCGGCGTGATATTCCCGCGGAACCAGATCGGCGCGCAAACCGTGTGCCTCAAGCGATAGCCGCGTACGCGGCCCCACTGCGCACACCTTGGCTTTCGCGAACGCTCGCGCGTCCTCTCCTACTGCGTGAAGCTCGGAAAGCACGGCGGACACCGCGTTCGGACTGGTAAATACCACCCAGGTATACTTGTCGAGGGCGCGCAATGCTTTGTGCAGCGGGGCAGGGTCGGCAGGAGGGGCGATCCGGATTAGGGGAAGCTCGACGGCGTGCGCGCCCCGGTCTCGCAGCATTTGGCTAAGCTCGCTCGCTTGCTGCGCCGGGCGCGTGACGAGTATGCGTCGACCAAACAGCGGTAGCGTATCGAACCAACGGAGGTGTGGCCGAAGCTCTAGAATCGAGCCCACCACAGTAAGCGCAGGAGTGCCCATTTTGGCCTCGCGTGCGCGCTGGGCGATCGTACCCACCGTCGCCACGAGCACACGCTGCGTGGGCAGGGAGGCATCTTGGATCACCGCGGCCGGTGTATCTGGAGACCGCCCATGTTCGGTGAGCAGTTCCATCAGCGAGCCGAGCTTCCGCATGCCCATGAAGATCACCAGGGCGTCGGAACAGGTGGCGAGCTTGCTCCAGTCGTGGCTCGTGCGATCTTTGGCGGGAGATTCGGTCGCCGTGAGGTAGACCACGCTCGAGCCCTTGTCTCGATGAGTGAGCGAAAATCCGCCGTACGCAGCGGCCGCGAGCGGTGACGGGATTCCCGGTACGACCTCGAAAGGGATTCCTTCTTGAGCCAAAAACTCCGCTTCTTCAGAGCCTCGACCAAAAAGATAGGGGTCGCCTCCTTTGAGGCGTACGACCTGGCGCCCGCGGCGTGCTTCGATGGCCATGCGGCGGTTGATTTCGTCTTGTCGTTCGCTGACTCGGCCCGCGCGCTTGCCTACGAAGACCTTCTCCGCGCCCGGACAGTGATGGAGCACTTCGGGATGAACGAGGGCGTCAAACAACACCACGTCGGCGGTCGATAGCCGGCGCACCGCGCGTACGGTGACGAGCTCCGGATCACCAGGGCCCGCGCCCAAGAGATAGACCGTTCCGAGTTTGGTCATCGCTGCATTGTTCGTCGTTGCACGGTTCGTTGGTGACTTGTTCGTCGTTGCACGGTTCGTTGGTCACTTGTTCGTAGGTGCCTTACTCGTCACAGAACGGGATTGCAAAGAGCGCGCATCGGGTCGTCGCGTTGACGATCATGGCCTCCGGTCTATACCCGGCGTATGGCGATTCAAGAGGGGCGCAAAGCGCCCGCGTTCAACCTACCGACGACCGCCGGCGGCAAGCGGCGCCTCGCCGATCTCAAAGGTCAATACGTCGTCATTTATTTTTACCCGAGAGACAATACGCCAGGCTGCACGCGCGAAGCGCAGGCGTTTCGCGACGCAGCCTCCCAACTCTCGAAGTTGGGTGCCACGGTGCTCGGGGTCAGCAAAGACTCCCTCGCATCGCACGAGAAGTTCCGCGACAAACACGACCTCAATTTCGAGCTGCTGAGCGACGAAACGGGCGCCACCATCGAGAAATATGGCGCCTGGGGCGAGAAGAATATGTACGGGAAGAAATCGATGGGGATCATCCGGAGCACGGTCGTGGTCGGTCCTGACGGCAAAGTGATCAAACACTTTCCCAAAGTGCGCGTAAACGGACACGTCGAAGCGGTCGTCGAAGCGCTGCAAAGCGATCGCGCGCACTGAGTCTGACAAGGGTCCTCGGCTCGATATCGAACCGCGCAATGTAGGTTCGCTTACGGTCTAGAGGACCAGGCTGCGGAGACAGTCAACGGACTCGATTGGTGTCCGCTGACCCCTCCTGGCCCGTTTTCGGGACGGATGGGGCCTCCAGCCTACGCCTGAAGGGGCACTCATCGTTCAGTCAGTAGGCGAATATCTGGAAAATTCCAGATATTCGATTTTGTAAGAGGCTGGCCCACTCGTTGCTACACCCCATAGTTAAGGTGTGTTCGGGTAGGATGAAAACCGAATGAACGCGACGAGTCACAGACCGGGACGTGGAGCTGCTGGGCGGGCGGCTCGATGGCTTTGCTATCGGCGAAGCCGAGGGGTGTTGCTGGTGGCGACATCGTCGGCGGTGGTGCTTACGGGTTTTTCGCGGACGTCCCCGAGCTCGGCCCACAACGTCGATGCCGCGTTCGCAAAACACCTATCCCCTCAGGTCGATGTCGTATCCAGCGAGGTGGTGTGGCTCGACGCGTATCGCGGGCCCATTCGAGCGCGGCCGGTATTGTTTGTCGGCTCAACTGGTCGGCCAGGTGAGGAACACAGCGCGCGAAGCGACGTGTACTACGCAGAAGTTCGTGCGACCTCTGAAGCTGCGGTCACGGGGCCGACCGTGCTCAGCGTGTCGTCGTTGCGAAACCTTACCCGTACGTCGGGGGCATCGGAAGAGCAGCTGTTACGTCAGGGCCGTCACGTCGCATACGCGTCGAAGGTAGGCGACACCTACGATGCCGTGGGCGTGCTCGATACCCGTGGTGAGCGTCGTACCGCGACGCGCGGATGGCCGCTGCGCGCCAAAATCCAGAATGCGCTGAGCAACCTTCAGGATACTGGGCGTCTACGCGGCTTCGCGCGCACCCGGTTCGCGCTTCGCAAGCCCGCTCAGCAACTCGCGCTCGAGACACGAGAATCGACGGTGGTGGCCCGCGTCGACGGCGCCGAGGTCGCGCTCCCCGTTGGCTCGAGAAAATCCGGAAGACCAGAGGTCAAACGAGCGCAGAGCCGGCGCTTCGAAATTCGCCCCGCCCACAAAGCGCAGCCCGGCACGCTGACCTGGGTCGTCGACACGGTGCGCAAACTCTCCTTCGTTGGCCCTGAACCGATCGCTTGGCTCGAGCATCGCGTGTTTGCGCTCAAGGATTGGATCGATCGTCGCTGGTACAACGTAGTGGGCACCGACACCGAAGCGGAGGTTGCGAAAGATTTTGGGGTAAGCCAAGCGGAAACTCGTCGACGCGCGGAGTTTTCCGTTCCCGACCCGGAAATCGGATGGCCCCCGCCTGCGCTCGAGCCGATCGTCAAGCGCGCCGCGAAAGGCGAGGGCGAATGGATCGCGGTGGTCCAAGATCCATTTGTTGCGAGCTACCCAAACGCGCCTCCCGCGTTTTATCAATCGTTTCTCCAAGTCGATCCCGAGCGACCCTTTACGCGGGTGTACGTCGTGATTTGGGATCCTCGGCAGGTGCAGTTTCGCGTGATGACAGGAACCCGCGAGCCCGAAAGCGCTACGGGCGAAACTGGCCCCGGCATGGTGCCGCGCGACAAGGACACGATGCGGCGCGTGGTCGCGGGATTCAACGGCGGGTTTCAGTCGCTGCACGGCGAGTTCGGAATGATGTCGGAGGGGAGGGTCTATCTTCCTCCTAAGCCGTGGGCCGCGACGGTTGCGGTTTTTCGAGACGGTCGGGTGGGCATGGGCTCGTGGATGGATCCACCCGAAGGCGTTCGGCGTTACCAGGAAGAGTGGGCGACCGCGCAGATTCCAAAAAACATGGTCGAGCTACGTCAGAATTTGACCAGCGTCGTCGAAGGAGATCGATACAACCCTTGGCGTCGGTGGTGGTGGGGCGCAGCGCCGGCCGAAGCGGAGGAGCAAGCGTATATCGATCGCTCGGGCGTGTGCCTGACGAAAGCCGGACACATGGCCTACTTCTGGGGCAAGAGCATGGGGGCGGATGAGCTCGGCAGCGCGATGCTGGCCACGCGGTGTGTTCGCGGAGTGCACCTCGACATGAACCAGCGGCACACGGGCTTCGAGTTCTACAACGTCGGGTACGAAGCGAAACCGCTTCCCCCGCTCGATCGACGGCTGCGCGCCACAGAATTCGATATTCCGATGCCGCGTGCTTCGTCGTTCCGGGTGCGCGGTCGAAAGCTTGTGCGGGCGATGACGCCGATGCGGTTTCCTCGCTACATTCGTCGCGACCCTCGAGACTTTTTCTATCTCACTCTCAAGCCCGTGCTCCCCGGGCCGCATCTCGGTGATGGTCGACCCGGCGCTCCGGGCACCTTTGACACATCGGGCTTGCCGCATGCGGGATGGCCGCACGCGTTCGCGCGTACGCATCTCGGAGAAAAAAAGGGCGCGCGAACATGGCTGGTTCGTATCGACGCAAAACGAACGATGCCGAGCGCGATGATGAACGCCGAGTCTTCGGATGAACCGCAAGGTTCCGGCGAACAGCCAAGCAAAGAGCCACGTATCCTCGCGTGGCTTTCGGCGCCCGAGTCACCGGCTGCCGACCACGCTGTGTACGCGGTGAGAAAAACCGTGGGTTGGCGACTGCGCGTCGGCGCTCCGCCGAAGTCAGCGGTGGTGATTGCGAAGGGTACAGAGCTTAGCTCGTCGAGCGATGCGGTTGCAGCGCTCGGCGTCGATGAAGATGGATTTCTGGTGTACGCCGAGCGTGAAGCGGACGAATCTCACACTCTCGCCGAACGCCTCGCTCAAGCCGGAGTGCGCGAAGCGATCGCTTTGGATACTTCGCGGCTTGCGTTCGTGCTCGGCGCCGACACGGTCGGCCCCGACGCCTATCAGCGAGACATCAACCCGGAGCAAGCGATCGCCTTTCTCGCAAACGATCGTCCTGCCGCCGAAGTATTGTTTCCGCACGTGAAACCGCGTCCGTACATGCACTGGTACCAGATGCAAGACACGCGCGTGCGTTACCATCGCGACGAAGGCCCGTATCGCTTCACCAAGGAGAAGCGATGATGGAACGCGCAACCATGATCGGCGTCGTGCAAGAAATGAACAGACGCCTTGACCCTCGGTGTGCAGGTCTTGTACGGTCCCGCCAACTTCGTCTCCTAGCGAAGACGGAAATTCATCAAACCGTGGAAAACTCGGTGCACAAAGTGTGGAGGGGTTGTGAATAAACCCATTCCATTCGGCAAGTACTTGCTTCTCGAGCGCGTCAACGTGGGCGGGATGGCCGAAGTGTTCAAGGCCAAAGCGTTTGGCGTGGAAGGCTTCGAGCGTCTTGTTGCGGTGAAACGCATTCTGCCGAGCATCGCGGAAGACCAAGAGTTCATCACGATGTTCATCGACGAGGCGAAGATCTCGGTCCAGCTGTCGCACGCCAACGTCGCGCAGATCTTCGACCTCGGTCGCGTGGGCGAGAGCTACTTCATCGCGATGGAGTACGTGCACGGCAAAGACGTGCGCGCGATCTTCGATCGGGTACGCAAACGCGGCGAAACGATGCCCGTGCCGATGGCTTGCTACCTCGTGATGAAGGTTTGCGAAGGGCTCGACTACGCCCACAACAAAACCGACGTGTCGGGACGATCGCTCAACCTCGTGCACCGAGATGTGTCCCCGCAAAATATCCTCACGTCGTACGACGGCGAAATCAAACTCATCGATTTCGGTATCGCCAAAGCCGCCAATCGTTCCGGGAAAACGCAAGCCGGCATTCTCAAGGGCAAGTTTGGCTATATGTCGCCGGAGCAGGTGCGCGGGCTACCGGTCGACCGCCGCAGCGACGTGTTTTCGGTCGGCATCGTCCTTTACGAATCGCTTACCGGCGAGCGCCTGTTCCTCGGCGAGAGCGATTTCTCCACCTTGGAGAAAGTACGCAACGTCGATATTCGACCACCCAGCAACTACAACCGCCGCATTCCCGAGGAGCTCGAGCACATCGTGCTGCGTGCGCTCTCGAAAGACGTCGAAGATCGCTACCAGACCGCGATGGACTTGCACGACGATCTTCAGTCGTTCATGTACACGAGTGGAAACTTCTTCGCGCGCCGGGATCTCAGCGCATACATGCGTCGCACGTTCGCAGACGAGATCGTAAGAGAAACCGCGCGCGATGAGGAATATCAAAACTACGAGGTGCCAGGAGCGATGGCGCCGGAAGAGTTTTATGACGATCTGCCGATGTACGAAGGATCCGGGCTCGAACCGCTTCCCGCCATCGATACCCTCAGCTCCGCCAATCTGAGCCACGTACCGCAAAGGACCCCCATGCTTGACACGGACCCGCGAAACGAGGGGCAAGCACCTCCTCTTCCGTATTCCAGCGCGCCGCCTCCTCCGCCAATGGCTCCTCCTTCGATGGCCCCGCCGCCACCGCCAATCGCTCAGCCGCCATCGCTACCGCCTTCGCACGCGATGTCGTCGATGCCGCCCAATCCACCCTCTGCGTTTCCCCCTCCCGTACCCCCATCAGCGTTTCCGCCGCCTTCGTATGCTCCCCCTGCGCTTCCCCCTGCTGCGGAGCCACCGCCAGATCCCGCTCTGTTTGCCGCGCATCCGCCGACCCCGCCGCCTCCTCCGCCTGCGTTTGGCGGCGCCCCGGCGGGACATGGCGCGCCATCGTTGTCGTCTCCGGCATTGTCTTCCCCGGCGTTGTCCTCGCCAGCCCTGTCTTCCCCCGCGCTATCTTCTCCGTCGTTGTCTTCGCCAGCGCTATCTTCGCCCGCATTGGGGCCTGCGGCGCTTCCGCCACGACCCACTCCGCGCACGGGAGCTCCGCCTCCCTTGTCGACGCCACCTCGTCCGAGCCCAGATCTCGAAATGGGTTGGGACGAAGATGAGCTGGCCACGCAGATCTACGATCGCCCCGAGGATCGCGGGGTGAACCCATCCAGCTGGGCGGTTCCTCCGACCGGACATCCTTCACCGTTCGACTCTCCCGGTTATCCTTCGGCAGGTGTAAACGGAAATGGCGCGCCGTCTCCATTTGGTCCGCCGGCGCACGCGTGGGGCCCGAACGGAGAACACGCAGGCGAGCCGTCGCCGTTCGACCCGCCGTACAACCCGTCGGCGTATGCACCGATCGAACCGGAGCCGGTAGAAGCTCCGGCCCGCCGCGCCCCCGAACCGACCGAGGTGACGCCGCGCGGCTCAGCAAGTCGGCGCGGCACAGTGATATTGCTGATGGCGGGCCTGTTGGCCCTCTTCGCGGTATTCGGGTTTGGCTCGTGGTGGGTGTTGCGTCCGGCGGAGCCGGGCACGATTCAGTTCACCACCGATCCGAGCGACCCTGTGGTGTTGCTCGACGACAGCCCGGTGCATGCGACCTCGAGCCCGTTCGTGATTTCCAACGTCGAGCCAAACGTGGTGCATCTCCTTGAGGTACGAAAACGCGGCTACCGAACGTGGTCGATGCAAGTCGAAGTGCAGAACGGGAAAAATCTCCAACTTTCTCAGATTAAGCTCGTACGGCTGGGGGAAGAAAAATCGGCGGAGAAGCCCGCCAAGGCAGCCGCCGGAACGGGCTTTGCCATCGAGAGCGAACCCAAAGACGCAAACATTTTCGTCGACGGGAAGAAACTGTCGTCGCGTACGCCTGCGAAGGTGACCGATCTCGCCGCCGGACGTCATACGATTCGGCTCGAACTGGACGGTCATGAGCCTTGGTCGTCTCAGGTAGAGGTGGCGAAGGACCAGGTGTTGTCCATTCCGAAGGTCACGCTTCGCGCGAGCAGCTTTGGGGTTCGAGTGCGTTCCACGCCGCCTGGAGCATCGGTCGTGTTGACGCGAGGGATGGAGCGTCGTCACGTCGGAAATACGCCTACCCAGTTCGACGTGGAGGTCGAGGGCGACCCCTGGACGGTGGAAATGACCCTGCCCGGGTATCAGCCTTGGCGGCGTGAACTCACGGTTTCGGCAGAGCGCGAAACCCAAGACCTTGACGCGACGCTCCAGACCGCCGCCACCGCCGAACCGGCTCCCGCGCCAGCGCGCCGAAAGCGTCGTCGACGCGCGCGACGTGCCTCCGCGCCTGCCGTGCAACCTGCCGCCGCGCCGGTGGCCGCAGCTCCCGCCGCGCCCGCGTTCCCTCCCGCTCAGGCGCCGGCTGCACCTGCGTTTGGGGCGCAGCCAGCTCCGGCAGCGCCCGCGGCGCCGCAAGGAGTCGCCGCGGCAGGCCAAACCGGAAAGCTACGTATCAACAGCCGTCCGTGGTCGCAGGTCTATGTCGACGGGCGATTGGTGGGCAACACGCCGCAGATGAACATTTCGCTACCCGCGGGACCCCATCGCGTGACCCTCGTCAACCCGGACTTCCGAGTGCGTCAGACGGTCAACGTCAACATCGCGCCTGGACAAACGGTCACGCGAATCGTCACCCTAAACACCGGGCAGTAGCCGCAGACGTAGTATCTGATTCTGAGTCCGAGGCTGACACCGACGCCGAATCAGAATCAGATACTGATGCCGGATCAGACGCCGACGCTGATTCAGAATCAGACACCGAGGGAGATTCCGATTCCGATGCAGATACGGACGCAGCATCTGGTTCTGCATCGGTGTCGGCGTCTGCACCCGTGTCCGTATCAGATTCAGCTATGACCCGCAGCCCCAGGACCCGAAACACCGCCAGCCACCCCCGCGAACAAGCTCCTCCCACCCCCAAACCCGCCGCACCTCCTGATCCTGGTCCCGACGCTGATCCTGATCCTCATCCCGTTCCCGCTGCGAGCGAGAGGCTCTCGATCAACGCAAGCAGGCACTGCTCTATTCGGTGCGGCGAACCACTTCGAGGACGCCGATAGGACGCAGGTCGCCGTGAGCGCTGACCGCGGCGGTGCGTTCAAACGTCGAAAGCGTATCGTCGGCGTCGAGGTTGCCTTCCGCGCGAAAGAGGATTCGAGTGCCTCGGCCTCGAATGCCGCACCCGGTTTTCGCGGGGAGAAAGCTGTACCGATAGCGCACCCCGTGGGGCGGGTTAAAGTCGAGCGCTTCCCACGTCGGGTGGCCGACGGTTTCGGAGGCAAAGAAATCGATGGCTTGTCGCTCGGAGGTGACCTCCAGCGGCGCGGGACCGGCGGCGGGAGGAATGCACTTTCGTCGCGTCCGAGTCGTCGCTTCGGCTCCTTGCTCGCCGGCCTCGTTCGGAACTTGATGCCCGGCCGCATAGTAGCTCGCCGCGCGCCGATGCAAATCGGCCAGATGCTCGGGCGCCTCGCTCACCTTGCTCACCCGAAGCTCGCGAAAAAAAGTTGGCACAAACACCGCGAGCACCACCCCGAGCAGCGAAATCACCACCGCGGCCTCGAGCAACGTCATTCCTTCGGTGGTCGGATTGGCGGGAGCAGGGGCAGGGGAGGGATCGGGAGAGGGAAGGGGATCAGGGTGCGCATCTGGTTCGGGGGAGGAGCTGTATTCGAGGGAGGAGCCGCGTTCGGGAGAGGAGCTGGGTGCGGGAGAGGAGCTGGGTGCGGGCGCTGCGCCAGACTCGGATCGCGGAACCGGAACCTGATTCGGCGTCAGCGTCAGCATCGGATTCTGCGTCTGTGTCTGAATCGCCATCAGATTCCGTCTCAGCCTCGGCCCCCGCGTCAAAGTCGGCCGCCGATTCTATTTTCTGCCGTTCAAGTTCCAGTCGTAATCGACAAACTTCAGCCGCGACGACTCGTCGCGAACCTTCTCTGCCGCTGGCCCTTCAAGGTATTGCGCGACAAACGCGCGCACTCCGCCAGCGGCCTCGAAATCGTCTTTGAACCATTCAAAGATTTTGCTCAGCTTGACCTTCCGCCCCTTGACCTCAGAGGTCTTGCGCACAAACGCTTGGGTGGCGGCAGCCAGCTTGGCTTCCAGGTTCTCGGCGGTGAACGCCTCGTTCTGCAGCGGCGGACATCCGACGCTGGCGCAGTTCACGCCAAAATGAATGCGCGGCTCGGCAAACCGCTCCTTCGAGCGAATGATCTTGTTCTCCAAATCGTTGAGCGTCATCTCCTCGCCGACGACGGTGTGCTTCTTCTTATCGAAAAAGCCCTTCACCTTCATCACGCTCTTCACCGGCCACGCCTCGAGCACCGCGTGCACCGTCAGCGCATTGTAGGCGTTGATATAAAACGCCAGCGCCGCATCCCGAGACCAACCCTCATCCTTGGCGCCCCCCACCGCGCTCACGTAATCGCTCAGAAGCTTCCGATGCTCCTCGTGATCGCGCAGCGCCGCATACCGAAAGCCGCCATCGTCGGTCACATAGGTGCTCACGATCGAGTTCCAAGACGCGGCCGAAGGAGGGGCCTGTTCGTCCGCGGGCGACGCGGCAGCAGTATTATCAGCGCCGGTCGGTGCAACCGAGCCGCCTCCACCTGGAGAATCGCTCCCGCTTGACGCCGCCGAAGCCGGGTCGGCCTCCGCGGTTTGAGCGGGCTCGTCGGAGGCCGACGGAGAAGCAGATTTATTGCCGCACGAGGCAACGAGAACCATCAGAAGAATGCGCATGGGTGCGAACGGTAGCGCCGCGTCGACGGATGGTCCAAACGCTTTTCGCGAAGTATACATCGCGAGAAACTAAACACCGCGTCACGCTGAAATTGCTTGCAGGCACGAGGTCCCTGATCTAGGGCCATGTGCCATCCATGAACATCGTAGGGGAGCAGTCTATGCAGTCCGGCAGAAGTAGCTTGTGGGTCGTGCCGATCATTCTCGGAGCCCTGGCGGCACAGGGTTGCGCCGCGGAGACAGAGGGCTTCCGAGAAACCGAGAAGCAAATCAATACGGCGATACAGGTTGGCGGGCGGTTGTGCAGAAGCCCGGCGGGCTGCGTCCTCGCCGGCGGGGTCATCGTTCTGGGTGTAGCGAGTGCTGCAGTGACCCAGACATGGGACGACCTACTGATCCAGCCGATGACACGAGCCGCGAAGAATCTGATGAAATACGCCGCCGAAACGTCGGAGAGCGATCCGTGGGTCCAGGTTACTTACAAGCGCGACGGTGGCGGTCAGTTCTCGGTGACCTACCCGCTGAATCAGTCCACCGGGCAGCAGTTCGTTCGTACATGGGTGAGAATCGACTCGGTATTTCATGTTCCACGTGTGTTGGTCGCCGAAGCGTGGGGTTTCATCCAGTCTGCTTGTCACGCGTACACGCGGGGCGCGGGGGATTGTGCATCGACGATTCGTCGGGGCAATGGAAGTTGGTCGTGGCGGGACGCGCGCGCTCCCGAAAACGGAGCACTTCAGGTTGATGGCGTTTGGGGGCCTGGAACGCTAGGTCCATTCACCGTGGCTCAACTCCGACACCATCCGGAGTTGATATCGGTAGCCGAGCAAGCATTCGACTCGAAGACCGGGGAACCTGGTCAAGTTTCGGTTTGGATAGATGGCAAGGAACTCAAGTGCTGGCCAATCGCCAGCGACATGTTCAAGTGCCGTGAAGACGGGGACCAATGCAAAGGGCAAAGTGCGACGGGATATTTGGCCAACGGCACCAGTCTCAAATGCTCCTGTACCACCGGCGGTGTTCCCTACGACGCAAGTAGGGCGGAGGGTTGGCGAGGCGGCAACGTCTGGCGCATCCACATGTGTTCTCCGTTTCGCTAGCTGGCGGTAGGAAAGGGAGGCGCCGCCTCTAAGTTCCACTTGATCGGCCGCGCAACATCGCCTAGCTCACCGCGCCCGTTCGCGGCAGGTATCGAGTTTGACGAAGCAGTTCCCAGCGCGCGTTATCGCGCTTGTGTTCATCTCATCTGCTTGCTCGCCGATGCCTGGCGTTCCAGATGGCGAAACGGCGAAACAGATCCAGTCGCTTGCCCCCGGGTACCGCGGCACGCTTACGGAAGACACCTATCTCGCAGAAGATCTAGTGCGCGCTCGCTTGAGCGAAGGGCTTGGGTACCGGGAGATGGTGGCCAAGATTCATCGGGTTACGAGAAAAAGACGAGGTCTGCCGCCGGAGCCCGAGGAACCAGCGACCGGGACACGAAAACGCGTGAGCGGCGTGCCGCAGCAAGGCAACCTCGAGCGTCGACTCAAATACATCGAACAAGTCACAAACCGCTGCACTTTGAAGGAATTTGCGAAAGATCTTCCTGCGGTTCTCGACGAAGAGATCGTCAATAGCCCGAAGCAGCTTCCTATCCTGGCGTGCTTGGCGCGGTGGGGATCAAGCGAGCAGCCGCCTATCTACTATCCCGAAGACATCATCACCCTGAAGTTCTTCTTCAACCCAAAGCACGCGTTCCCGCGCAGCCCATTGACGTCGCTTTCAGACGGCGACCTCGCCTCGCTCCTCGGAATGTCCCGGCCCCCGGTGGTTGCCATGAAAAACCGAGTCACCAGGCTCAAGACGATCGAGAAGGCGGTTCCGTTGGGCCGGCTGTTTCACATGATGGCGTCGTTCATGCGCCGCGTGAACCAAGCCATGGCCGCGGGCAACGTTCTCCACGCGGCCGCAATTTTTGAAGCGAAGGACGCGTTCGTGGAAGCGCTTCGAGAGCCCGGCTCGGAGTTGGTGGGCATCGATGTGGTCGCTCACTTCTACAAGAAAATGGGCTCAGAAGAAGGATTCTCGGTGCCTCCCACATTGGACCTTCACCAAGTCGAACCGGTTCGGCTGATTCCCTATCACGAAGCGCTCCCCGACCGCTGGCGCGATTGGCGTTGGCCGGAGGAGGTGCTCGAGGAGTTCGAGCTCGACAGCCAAGACAAATTCGAAAAGGACAAGGAGCTCACCGCGTTGCTGAAGAGCGCCACAAGCCGTCGCCCCTCGTGGTCCGAGTGTCACCCCGTGGGTGACCCGGCGGATCTCTGAGTGTGCGATTTAGATGAGCTTTCCCGCCCAGAGTTCCGCGCAGAACTCCTGCCAGGGCCACACTTCGACGGCGTCTCGGCGTTGCCTCTGAGTACCCGTGTACACGAGCAACGTGCGAGCATTCGGGTGCTCTTGGGCGAGCGCGCGAAGGCCTTTCGTGTGGTCGTGGCGCAACTGAGCTGCGGATTTGAATTCGCATGCAACCGCCATGTTTCCAATGACGAGATCGACCTCGAGGCCCGAACTTGTACGCCAATAGCGGAGCGGAATATCTTGATGCGCGTAGGCGAGAAAAGCGCGAACCTCGTTGATGAGCAGATGTTCGTAGGCGCGGCCGTATTCCGCACTACCCGGTACGATTTGTTGTATTTCGGGATGTAGCTGTCCCGCGACGCCGACGTCGAAGAAGTAGTGTTTGGCGGTTTCGACCATTCTCCGTTTGGTCGATTTGCGCCATGGCGCAAGGTCGTACCCAAGCAGTGTATCGCGCAGAATCTGGTAGTAGCTGCGCACCGTGCTCGCCGATACGCCGCAGTCGCGCGCGATGGTCGCGTAGTTGAGCTGTTCTCCGTTGGAGAGCGCAGCGAGCTCGAGAAAACGGACGAACGCGGGAACGTTTCGCGTGAGCGATTCGTCGAGAACCTCTTCCTTCAAATAGGCATTAACGTAGCTTTTGAGCAACGGTTTCGGATTCGGGGAAAAGTAGTGAATCGGAATCAGTCCGACGTTGAGCGCATGAGTGAGGTCGAAGCGTTCGCCGAGTTCTTTTGTGGTGAGCGGGTAGAGGTGATGTTCGATCGCGCGTCCGCCCAGCAGGTTTCTCGCAACCCGACGAAGTTTGCGCGCGCTCGATCCGCAGAGAATGAACTGGTGCGCGGTGTTCTCGAGCAACCAATGCACCTCGTCGAGCAGCTGCGGCACTTTTTGAATCTCGTCGAGCACAGTGAGCCCTGGCGGTATGGCGAGCAGAGCTTCGCGCAACGTCCGGGGGCGCAGGCTGAGTTCGGCGCTTACCGCGGAATCGAGCAAATCGTAGAACATCGCGTCCGCGAACCGGGTCTTCAGCAATGTCGTCTTGCCGATTTGTCGCGGTCCCCACACAAACGCGGCGGCGGCTCCCGTCGCTGGATTCGGAACCATCTGAATGTCGAGCCTGCGATGGACTGACTCAAATCGTGACATCAGTCACTGATTTTCGTGTAGATCATCAGCATAGTCAACGATATGCACAATCATAACGCACGTAAGCAGGAGTGCGTTGACTGCAAAATGATGTCACGGCATAATGCAGCCATGGGTGATCGCGTCATCACGGTGCGTAATGTTCCGGAAAATTTGTATAAAGCTCTTCAGTCGCTGGCAAAGCGCAATCGGCGCAGCATGCAGCAGCAGGCCTTGGTGCTTCTGGAACGCGCCTATCGACTGCAAGATGGAGATGCGCCCCTCGAACGCGCAAGAGAACTACGCGCGCGGGTTCACTACGCGCAGCGCGGAGAGGCGGATTCTTCGCCGTCGCCACGCAAAGCCAGGCTGGGCGATACCGTTCAGGAAATCCGCGAGGAGCGCGAGCGGTGACACCCGCCTCGGTGCTCGACTGTTCCGCGCTGCTGCGGCTCTACATTCCCGACGGAGAGATTCCCGACGGAACCGAGGCCGCGCTCGAAGCCGCGCTTCACGGCAATCATCGACTGCTCGCGCCCGAGCTTCTGTTTGCGGAAGCAGGGCAGGTGCTCTGGAAGAAAGAACAGCGAACGCTACTCGCCGAAGACCTGTTGCGAGATATCCGCGACGCGATCGCGGGGCTACCGATTGAGCTCGTTGGCCATCGCGAGCTTTTCTCATCATCGCAGCGGATCGCGAGACAAACCGGTTTGACCGTCTACGACGCTCTTTATCTCGACCTTGCCCTCCGCGAACGCGCTGACTTGCTGACCGCCGACGCCAAACTCGCGGTGGCGTTTGAGCAGCTCAACCGCCGATAAGGATTGCGCAACTCTGAGGTAAATCGACCCCGCCAAGGCGTCGTGCTTGCTGTTTCGACTCTGCCGCCGGCGGCGGGCGCGCAAGGACGAAGGTGTCGCTAAATCAGCTTATCTCGGGGCTTTTTCGGCTTTGCGTATCGTGCGGTCGCCCCGAAGACCGGTGAGCGCGCTACCTTTGGCGCTGTTATTGCTAGGTATCCGAATCCATGCAGTTCGTGTCTCTTGAACCGATGTCCCGAGGCATCTCCCGCGGCTGGACGCTCGCGATTGTCTTTGTGGGATTGGCGAGCGGATGTGTCGCGGGCGTCGACTCGGACCAGGCGTTCGCGAAACAGAGCTTGGTCACCGGCAGCGTGTCGGTGCACTCTTGGAAGATCACGACCAACTGGGTTGAACAAGGCAAGCTTCGTGGTGTCTCAGTGTCCGGAAACGGCGGCGTGTTCACCTTGTCAAAAAACAATAACGTGTGGCAGTTGAAGGGCGAAAGCTACCGCACTGCCCGGCCACACGAATTTTATGAGACACGCTCAGGTGGCGCAGACTACGGTCGATTCAAGTGGTCGATTGACGGCTTGAACCTCACACGCGTGGTGCATCGACCCACTCGAATGGCGTATCGAGTTTCGAGCGACAAAAAGACGATTCACGTGACCAGCAGCGTTAGCGATGTGCCCGAACGCGGTGAGGACACACCCGTCGCGACAGGCAAAGCGTGGATTCGCGACGAAGTGGTCGTCACACGCGAATCGATCAGGGACGGTCGCTCTTGGTCGTACGAGTTGACGATGGGCTTTGTCTTGAACGGCAAGTACCATAAGCTGGTTGCGACCTATTTGGTCGACGAAGGATCTTCACCGCACCCGCTATCGAACTTTGCGCCGGAGACTTTAGCCGGTCGTTTGAGCCAAGGTGCCATGTCTCATTTTTGACACTTAATGGGGCTCGAACCGGCGCGTGTGGGTCACGTTGTGGATGAGTTGCCCACCCCACAGGAGTGGGTATGCTGCCGTTTTTCCAGCGTGCGCGAAAGACGTGCGCCACGACGCGGAGCGACGGGGACGATGAAGGGCGACGTCGTAGTTATCGAGGAACACCACCGGAAGGCGGCGGCAGAGATTGCGGGCCAGATCGCGCCGCTCGTACACACCAAATCGCGCGACACGGGCGCGCGGTACACGGTGACGGTTTCCGGAGAGTCGGGGAGCGGGAAGTCGGAAACGGGGAAAGCGCTTTCCGAGGCGCTCGCCGAACATGACATTTCCGCCGTGGTCTTGGGTCAGGATGATTACTACGTGCTGCCTCCGCGTTCGAACGATGCCAAGCGGCGCGAAGATGCGGAGTGGCTCGGGCCGCACAACGAAGTTCGTCTCGATTTGATGGAGCAACACCTCGAGCAAGCGATTGCCGGCCGCGACCGAATTACCAAGCCGCTGATCGACTATGACGCCAACGCCATTGAGGAGGAAGCCGTCAGTCTCGCGGGCGTTCAGGTCGTGATCGCCGAAGGCACATATACGGCGCTGCTCAAGCGGGTGGACACCAAGATCTTTATCGCGCGCAATCGCCTCGACACGCTCGAACATCGTCGCAAAAGAAACCGCGGCGACGAAGTGCGCGACCCGTTTATCGAACAGGTACTGAAGATCGAGCACAAGATTATCGCTGGCCATCGACAGCTCGCTGACTTTGTCATCACCAAAGACTACGACGTGATCGCCAAGGCGACGGTCGGCGAGTCGCCTCACGCCGCGACGTGAGTTGCAAGACATCCGATCGCCGAACCATCTGAGTATGAGGCCGCTTCGAACGTCGCCACCAGGAGAAATGCGCCATGGCCACCCACAACTCCAACGAACACCCCATCAAGAACACAGTTAAGAACAAAGTCCAGCTGATTACCTACCCTGACTCGCTTGGCGGCACGCTGAGCGCGCTACACGATGTGGTCACCGAACACTTCTCCGACGTCGTCACCGGAGGAATGCACATTCTGCCGCCTTTTCCTTCGTCTGGAGACCGCGGGTTTGCTCCGCTGACCTATCTCGACATCGAGCCGACGTTTGGTTCATGGGAGGACATTCGCCGCATTGGGGGGCGATACGATGTGATGCTCGACTTGATGGTCAACCATATCTCGCGGCAATCTCCGTTCTTTCAAGACTTCCTCAAGAACGGCCGCGCGTCGGAGCACGCCGACCTCTTCATCACCATGGATAAGTATTGGCCCAGCGGTGAGCCCTCGCGCGACGAAGTCGAAAAAATGTTCTTGCGGCGCACCGAGCCCTTTTCGTCCTACACCATCGAAAGCACGGGCGCGGTCGAGCAAGTATGGACGACGTTCGGCAAGCAAGACCCCTCGGAGCAAATCGATCTCGACGTCCGTTCACCGAAGGCACGGGCCTTGCTCGAATCGTTTTTGACCCACTTTCGCGAGCAAAACGTGCGCTTTGTGCGGCTCGATGCGATTGGTTACGTGGCCAAGCGGCCGGGCACAAGCTGCTTTTTCGTCGAACCAGAAATCGACGAGTTTCTCGATTGGGTGAGCGGGGTGGCGAAGCGCTTGGGCCTCGAGCTTTTGCCCGAAGTGCATTCCCATTACTCGATTCAATACAAGCTCGCCGAGCATGGGTTCTGGATCTACGATTTTATCCTGCCCTACATGGTGCTCGAAGCGCTGCTCACCCATTCGAGTGCGCGGCTTTGTGACTATCTTAAAAGCCGGCCCCATCGTCAGTTTACGATGCTCGATTGCCACGACGGCATTCCCATTATTCCCGACCTTAACGATTTGGTCCCCGTTCGCGATGTGAAAAAAGTCGTGGATATCTGCCTCGAGCGAGGCGCCAACCTAAGCAAGATTTTTTCGCCCAAGCACCGAGGGGAGGGCGGCTACGACGTGCACCAAATCCGGTGCTCGTATTACTCGATGCTCAATGCCGATGACGAAGCCTACTGGTCGGCGCGCGCCCTTCAGTTCTTTACCCCGGGCATCCCCCAGGTCTACTACGTGGGCCTGCTGGCGGGCGAAAACGACTACGAGAGCGCCGAGAAATTCGAGGGCCGAGCCATCAACCGCCACAACTTCTCGCGCGAAGAAATTCGCGCGGCAGTCGACAAGCCCGTCGTCCAGCGGCTCATGAAACTGGCACGTTTTCGCAATACCTACCCAGCCTTTCAAGGCGTCTTCTCTGTGGAACACAGCGCCCCCCACGAAGTTCGGCTGAAATGGGAAAAGGACGACCGGGCATGCACCCTCCACACCGATTTGAGCACGGGCCGCTCGACCGTCCGCTACCGGGACGATGCAGGCGAGGAAGTCACGCTCTAGCTGCGTAGGGACAGTTCGAACTTATCGAACTTATTCCTTCTGGCACCGGTCGGAACTAGTGTTGCGCTCTTCCATCCGCGCGCGTGCTGTGGCGATAAGTTCGAACTGTCTCCTTGCCGTCTTGACGATGGCGCGGGGGACGGCACAGTACCCCAAGATGAGGGCCACAGGCTGAAGGGCATTGAGTATGGCGAAGAAAGTCGGTCTCACGATTGGAGCGCTGGTGGCCGTGGTGGTGGTGCTCGGGGGCATCAAGGGGCTTCAAATATCGGCCATGATCGCGCAGGGGGAATCGTTCGTCCCGCCTCCTGAGTCGGTTACCACCGCCAAGGTCAAAAAGGACCAGTGGCGGCCCTTTTACAAAGCGGTGGGCACCGTGCAAGCGGTGCAGGGGGTGATGATCAGCGCCGAAGCGCCGGGCATTGTGCGGTCGATTTCCTTTGAATCGGGCCAACAAGTGAAGCGCGGAACGGTTCTCGTGCGGCTGGATACGGCCACCGAGAAGGCGCAGCTCGCCTCCGCAACGGCGCGAGCGGAACTCGGGCGGACTACGTTGTCACGCGCGCAAAAATTGCGCGCGGCTCAGGCCAACACCGCCGCCGAAGTGGACAGCGCCGATGCCGAAGAAAAACAAGCCGCCGCCGATACCAAACGAATCAGAGCGTCGATCGCCCAAAAAACCGTGCGGGCGCCGTTTGATGGCCGACTCGGCATTCGACAGGTCAATCTCGGCGAGTTTTTGAACAGCGGAACGCCCATCGTGTCGTTGCAATCGCTCGACCCCATCTATGTGGACTTTTCCGTGCCGCAACAGCGTCTCGCGAGCTTGGGGGTGGGGGATGCGGTGCGCGTGCATATGGATGCGTCCCACGACCACCGCGTGCTCGAGGGAACGCTCGAGACCATCGATACAGAAGTCGACGTCGCGACTCGGAACATTCGGATTCGCGCAGAGTTCAAAAACCCGGAGGGCCATTTGCGCCCCGGGATGTTCGTCGACGTTCGGGTGCTCAGCCCGCAGAAGAAGCCGGTGCTCGCGATTCCCGCGACCGCGGTGTTGTACGCGCCCTACGGCGATTCGATCTACGTCGTCGAAGAAGCCGAAGGCCAGAAGGTCGCGAAGCAGCGCTTTGTGCGGCTCGGAGAAACTCGGGGCGACTTTGTGGCCGTGCGTTCGGGGGTCAAAGCGGGCGAAGAAGTGGTGACCAGCGGAGCGTTCAAGCTCCAAAACAATATGCCCGTCAAGGTTGACAACAAGCTCGCGCCGGACGCCAAGCTTTCGCCCAAACCCAAGGATACCTAGGGTGAGCGCGAAGAAAGCCATCACCGATCCCTTCATTCACCGCCCGGTGCTCGCGGTGGTGGTGAGCCTCGTGATCGTGATCGCGGGTTTGCAAGCGATTGGTTCGCTCAACGTTCGCCAATATCCGGAAAGCGAAAACGCCGCCATCACGGTCACCACCACCTACGTCGGCGCCAACGCCGAGCTAGTGCGTGGGTTTATCACCAGCCCGCTCGAGCGAGCTATCGCGGCGTCCGACGGAATCGACTACGTCGAATCACAGAGCACGCAAAATGTGTCGACTATCAAGGCGCAGCTCGAGCTCAACTACGACGCCACCCGCGCGCTCGCCCAAATCAGCGCCAAGGTAGACCAAGTTCGAGGCGACCTGCCGCCCGAAGCCGAAGTCCCGATCATCAACATCGTGTCCACCGATAGCGAATTCGCGTCGGCTTATCTCAGTTTTTCATCTGAGTTTTTAGAGCAGAACGAAATCACCGACTACCTGGTGCGCGCGATTCAGCCGCGCCTTTCGGCCATCGAAGGCGTGCAGCGTGCCGACATTCTTGGCGCCCGAACGTTCGCCATGCGGGTATGGCTCAAGGCGGACCGAATGGCCGCGTTCGGGGTGAGCGCGGCCCAGGTTCGCCAAGCGCTCGCCACCAACAACTATCTCGCCGCGATCGGCCGCACCAAAGGCTCGCTCATCCAAGTCAACTTGACCGCCAACACCGACCTCCAGTCGGTCGACCAGTTCAAGCGGCTGGTGGTGCGCGAATCGGGCGGCACGGTGGTTCGGTTGGGCGATGTTGCCGACGTCGTGCTGGGCGCTGAAGACTACGAAACCGAGGTGCGTTTCTCCGGGCAAACCGCCGTCTTCATGGGCATCTGGGTGTTGCCCAACGCGAACGCGGTCGATGTCATCAAGCGCGTTCGCAACGAAATGGATTCGCTTCAAAAAGAGCTGCCCTCGCAGCTCAAAGCGCGCGTGGCCTACGACGCGACGACATATATCGAAAGCGCCATCGACGACGTCGTCACGACCCTCGTCGAAACCCTGCTCATTGTGGTGGTGGTGATCTTCTTGTTCCTCGGCTCGCTGCGGTCGGTGTTGGTCCCCGTCGTCGCCATTCCCGTCTCGCTGATCGGCGCGGTCTTTCTGATGCAGGCGTTTGGGTTCACCTTCAACTTACTCACGCTGCTCGCGATCGTGCTTTCGGTTGGTTTGGTGGTCGATGACGCGATCGTGATGGTGGAAAACGTCGAGCGCACGATCCGCGAAGGAAAACCTCCCATTCAGGCCGCCCTGGTGGGGGCGCGCGAGCTGGTGGGCCCGGTCATCTCGATGACCATCACGCTCGCCGCGGTGTACGCCCCCATCGGTTTGCAAGGCGGCCTCACTGGTTCGCTGTTTCGAGAGTTCGCGTTTACGCTGGCCGGCGCGGTGATGATTTCCGGCGTGGTCGCGCTGACGCTATCTCCGGTGATGTCGGCGCGATTGCTGCGCGAGCCCCAAGACGAGCGCTGGCTCACCAAGCGAATCAATCGAGGCTTCACCGCCATCCGCGCGTTCTATTCCAAAACGCTCGACGCCACGTTGCGCATGCGGCCGGCGATGTATGTCGCCTGGGTGGTCTTGAGCCTGCTCGCGTTCGTGCTGTTCACGCAGTCGGCCACGGAGCTCGCGCCGACCGAAGACCAAGGCATCATTTTTGGCATCGTCGACACGCCCGCCAACGCCACGCTCGACCACATCGGGGTGTATACCGATGCCGCCAACGAGCAGATGATGAGCATTCCGGAGACGGCGTACACCTTTCAAATCACCTATCCGAGCGGCGGCTTCGGTGGCTTGGCGCTCGAACCGTGGAACAAACGAGAGCGTTCGGCTTTTGAAATCTTGCCGGAGATTCAGCAAAAGCTGCAGGCCATTCCCGGCATTCGCATGTTTCCCGCGCTCCCTCCCGCGCTTCCGGGGGGCGGGCAGTTTCCGGTGGAGTTTGTGATCGCGTCGACGGCCGAGTCGGACGAAATCCTCGGGTTTGCCACCCAGCTTCAGGAGAAGGCCACGACCAGCGGAATGTTTGCGTTCCCGCCGCTCATCGACGTCAAGATCGACCAGCCGCAGGTCGAAGTCGTCTTCAACCACGACAAGGTGGCCGAGCTCGGGCTCAACTTGCAGACCGTGGCCGGCGACGTTGCCGCGGCGGTGGGAGGAAACTTCGTCAATCGCTTCAATATTGCGGGGCGCAGCTACAAAGTGATTCCCCAGCTCAAGCGTGAGGAGCGACTGAACCCGGAGCAGCTGACCGATTTGCACGTGAGCGGGCCCAATGGAGCGTTGATTCCGCTGAGCACCGTGGCCACGCTCAAGAAGAGCGTGGAGCCGCGTTCGCTCAATCGCTTTCAGCAGCTCAACTCGGTCAAGCTCAGCGGGGTCGCAACCCGTCCGCTTGACGAAGCGCTCAAGTATCTTGAGAGCGAGGCCGACAAGATTCTCCCCGCGAGCTATGCCGTCGACTACACCGGCGAATCGCGTCAGCTTCGCCGCGAAGGAAACGCGTTTGTGCCGGCGTTTATCCTCGCCGTGATCCTGATTTTCTTGGTGCTCGCGGCGCAGTTCAACAGCTTCCGCGACCCGTTCATCATTCTCGCCGGGTCGGTGCCGCTCGCCATGTTTGGCGCGCTGCTGACGACGTTTCTCAAAATGCCGAGCCCTGGCACACCGTTTTGGACCGACGGCTGGACCACCACGCTCAACGTCTATTCGCAGGTCGGGCTAGTCACGCTGGTTGGGCTGGTGGCCAAGAACGGCATTTTGATCGTGGAGTTCGCCAACGCGATGCAGCGCGAAGGCAAGTCAAAGATCGAAGCGATTCGCTTGTCTGCGCTGACCCGCCTCCGGCCGATTCTGATGACCAGCGCGGCCACCGTGTTTGGCCACTTCCCGCTCATTTTGGTGACCGGCCCCGGCGGTATGGCGCGGAATAGCATCGGCCTTGTGCTGGTCATCGGAATGGCGGTGGGCACGTTCTTTACGCTATTCCTCGTTCCCTCGCTCTACGTGCTCATGGCAAAAGATCGCAACCGGGAACCCGCGGCGGACGGGGCGATGGCGCTCAGCGCGTCTCCCAACCCCAGCTAGCGGCCAACCCTTGGATAGGCATCGGGTGACACTATGACCTCAATTTGGGCTAACGGAAGTGATGGTTCGGTGGCGCCATGGGTGCGCCCGCTGCGCACGTTCAGAGCAGCGTGGATAAGCGCCGTGTGTTCGGTCGCGTGGGCCGGCTCCGCGCAAGCCCAGCAGCCGCTGCCCGTGTTCTTAGAGGCGGCGGATAGCCGCGCAGTTGATCTTCGCGAAGCACGCGCGCTCCAGCGGCAAGCGCGAAGCCAGATCAAAGAAACGCGGGCTCGCCTCCTCCCCTCGCTACGGGCGAACGGCGGCTATACGCGCAACCAGTTCGAAATCTCGGTCGAGTTTCCGAATGACGATGGAACGATCGAGCGAGCCGTGATCTCGCCCAACGACCAGTGGGACGCGACCATCACGGTGGCCGTTCCTCTCGTCGATGTGGGAGCCTGGGCGGACGTGTCCGCGTCGAAAGCGAGCGCCCGAGCGACCGAGGCGCGCACGAAGTCGGTGCGGCTCGAAACGCGCGTGCTCGTATGTTCGGCCTACGCGCAGCTCGTCGCCACCCGGGCCCTCAAAGCCGCCGCCAAGCGAACCCTCGAGACGACCGAGGAGAACCTGCGCATCGTTCGCGCCCGGGTCGAACACGGGGCCGCATCGTCGCTCGATGCGGCCCGCGCCGAGACCGACGTGGAGCGCGCGAAGCAAAGCATCGCCGACGCAGAGCTTCAAGAAGCGCTCGCTACGCGTTCGCTCTGGACATTGACCGGCGTCGAACCGACCGGCCAAGACGTGAAGCTCGAAGACTCGCTCGCCGAAGAACCGCCGCTCGCCACATGGATGCGTCACGCGCCAGACACCCCCCAGGCCAAAGAAGCCGAGGCCGCGCTCAGCTCCGCCGAAAAAAACGTGTACGCCGCCCGCCGCCGACTCCTCCCTGTTCTCTCCGCCGAAGCTAGCGAGCGCTTCACCAACGCGGCCGGGTTTGCCCGCAGCGCGCAATGGGCGCTCGGCGCGAGAGTCGATTGGACGGTGGACTTCATGACCGGCGCGGCCATCAAAACCAGCAAGCAGACTCGGAGCGTGAGCGCCATCGCCTACGAGCGCTCAGTCGAACAAGCCGAAACTGCCATTTACGAAGCGTGGCACCGCGTGGCTTCCTTGCGCGCCGCATTGGTCGCCGCCCGAGCCGCCGAGCGAGCTGGAACGACCCAGGTAGAAACCGCGCGCGCACGATACGCAGCCGGCGCGGGCACCCAGTTTGACGTCAGCCAATCCGAGCGAGACTACTTCGAAGCCCAGGTCGCGCGCATCCAAGCCGAAGCCGATTTATACGTGGCGCGTCTCGTCCTACGGATCCGAAGCGCGCAATCGATCTAGCCGGATCGAACTTGCCGAAGATGGTTCCGGTTTGTGAGGCAACCCACCGGTTTGACAACCGTTTCGGATGGTTCGTGAAGCAGGCATGGAAGTTGCTTCAGTAAGCCTATTGGCTGACACGTAGGAGAACGCGGCGGATGCCCGTCGCGAGGTGCTGAGCCAGCAAAATGAGGCTTTTTATGCATGCGCAAAGCGGTTTGAGCGCAAAAATAGGTCGACTTACTTCGTTCCGGAACGGCAGATGCGAAATGGGCCAGCGTGCAGGGTTGCTGATGGGCTTCGTGCTGGCCGTCATGGGGTGCTCTGCAGAAGCTCTGCCGGAAGAAATTCACAGCGACGATGTGGACAAGCAGTTCTCCATCGCGAACTCGTTAAAGACATTCCCGCCGCCCGACGGCTCGCTCCAAACCGCGCTCGCGTTCGCGCACCCTTACGTCACGCAGAGGGTTGTGAAAGCGTTCGACGGGTTTCGTATTTCCGACCTATGGGCGCGAGTCTACGCGGCTCAGCCTGCCCGTCCCGGCCCCGTCGTTCTCGACCGACGATTCGACGGTGCCTACCACAGTGTCGCGCTGTGGCTCGTGGAGCAGAGACAGTACGTACCGGAAATGAAAGATCGATTGCGCATCACGGGAAGAATGAGCCATGCCGATGTGCCATCGCAAACCTGCAAAGCGGAGGAGCCCTGTCGATTTTCCTTTCGCGTCGAGTTCGACCCGCCCGAACAGGTTGGTGAGTGGCCTTCTGGGGTGGCCCCGGCGTACCGCACGTACATCAAGTTCACGACCGATGCGATCATCAAACATAGAGCAACCACGTTGCCGCCGGTCCGAGTTGTTCGAGAGAACGGAGCGTACGTAGAACGTCCGCACGAGCGGATCGGTCACATCCCATTTGACGCAGAGGTCTTTGTTATCGAGGCTCGTCGAGACGGGACCCTAACTCGACTGGCCCCCGTCCAGTGCAATGCCCAACTCAAGCAGTGCGTGGATGAGCATGGCGCGGGCTTGAGCTGCTTTGCCACGAATCCGTGCAATGATGCGGTCGGCGCGCTCACTTGCGACGGGGCGAGCCTCCGAGGCTGCGTGATTGACGCCCTCAGGAAACTCGAAGAGAGCTCCAATCCTCATGGTGGCGCGCTCGCCAAAACATGTCTTCGCAACTATTGCGAAGCCTCCGCAGTGGGCCCGGCGAGAGGGTTCCGATAGTGTTTCGCCGAAGTGTTCAAACGTGTTCAAGGTTCCGTCTTGGCGCCCGCGTGGCCCCGCTTGCGGCGCTTTGCGGAGTGGTGACAGCATGCACCGCCGAAGCTGTTCCGGAAGAAATTTACGGCGACGGCTCGGACGGCGAAACGGCGCTGAAACAATCGGCGCGCGACCTGACGGTGTGGACGCCGCCGCCGCGGAACGGCTCGCTCAAGAGCGCGCTTGCGTTTGCGCATCCGTACGTTCGCGAGCGCGTTGTCGCGGCGCTAACGGGGGATTTGGTTTCTAGCATCTGGAAACGCGTGTTTCGGGGACAGCAGTCGGCGGGAAACCCGGTAGTCGTCGGCAAAGAGTATGCGCGCATCTACGAATACATCGCGTTCAACGTCGTGTACGAGCCCGACCTTCCCCGATCGAAGCTGATGGAGTACGAACGCGGTCTCGTCGAACGACTGCGCATCTCCGGAACCATGCACCGCGCCGATGATTTCTCGCAAACCTGCGGCGAGCGCGACGCTTGCATGTTCTCCTTCCGGGTCGAGTTCGACCCGCCCCCGGACCCGGGATGGTGGCCTTTCGGAGGGGAATCCGCGGCTGGTTACCGGACCTTTATCGAATTTACGACCACCGCACGCATCAAAAACACCGGCTGGCGAGGCCACCCCATCCGAGTAGTCCGAGAGGACGGGACGTATCGGGAAATCCGCGATCAACAAATCGAAAACATCCAATTTACCCCACGAGTCGTCGTCGAGCGGATGGCCGCGAACGTGTCCCCAACCGAAGTAAAAACCCGCCAATGCAGCTCTGAGCTAGAAGGCTGCGTAGCCGGAAACGGCGGCTTCAGCTGCCTCGCTGACAATCCGTGCAACGTCGCGGTCGGCGCTCTCACATGCGGCGAACAAGGCCTTCAACGCTGCGTCGGCGAAGCCTTGCTCGAGCTCGGGCTCGACCGCGACCCAGACCGCCATGGTGGAACGCTCGCCAAAGAGTGCTTCCGCTACTACTGCCAAGCCCCTGCAGTGGGGCGTTTTGTGGGCGCTAGGAGCGCTCCGTGGTGAGTCGAAGTGCATTGGTGGCACGACCTTTGCTTACGCGGTGGACGCGGTGGCGATAGCCGACGAAATCGAAACTTTAGCTGACCGATTGGTTGGAGGCCGATGTGAGAGCGACCTGTTTGACCGCTGATTTGAGAAAAAGTCTTCCTGTGGAAGCGGTCGTCCGTCGTCGAGCGGCGTCGTCCTTTGTCTCGGTTGGCTTGGCTGAACCTGCCCGGATTTGATGGAGAGAGCCAGAGGGGCCAAGATGGCTCTGGGAGCTCGTTCGATGGGAAAAAAAGAAAGAAGAAAGTTTACTGAAGA
>JANQQS010000067.1 GCA_028284955.1 Myxococcota bacterium
GAGCGCCCCCACAGCGAACGACTGAGGAAGGCTCCGAGCCTTTCGCAGGGAGAGAGCGAGGAGGTAAGCCGCAATCAGGCCAAAAGATCAGTGCTCTACCCTAACAAGCGCGAGTTGTCAGAAACTGGCTCCATCGATATCCGGCGTGGTACGCGCGGAAGACGGTGGGCGCACGTTTTACGATATCGTCAGCCATCCTGGCCGCGTTTGCCGGGGCGATGGGTCTCGCTTCGGCGCGCGGACAAGACTTCGCCGCACGAAACTTCACCGTACGAGACTTCACCGTACGAGACATTGAAGCACTCGCCGCGCGACTGCGCGCAGACGACGAGGAAGACCGACGCGCGGCATTCACGCAGCTAAGCTCCCTTCCTCCGAAAGCGCTCCCCGCCATACGGAAGCGCATCGATTACACGCGGCTTCAGCCAATTCCCGAAGAAGACGGATACGATGCGCTCCGCGCGTTTCGCCACGAAACAGGGAGCCGACGCGCGGACGATCGGGTGGATATTGCCGCAGGAGTTCTCGGGGTCCTCAAGCAGCGCCGGACCAAAATCTTCGGTCGCTCCGCGGAGCGCGTGGCGCTGTTGCGTTCGCTCGAATCGATGGGCATCCTCGAGGCGCAGCGGGCCATGCTCGACGTGCTCGCGCTCACTCCATCCATGTGGCGATGGGAACGCAAACGAATCGTGTGGAGAACTGGTCGCGCGATGCTGCCGGGGCTCATCTTGGCGTCGAAATATCCCTCGCGCTCGATTCAACGGTGGTCGACTTGGGGGCTCCGGTCGCTCAGCGTGGGCGAACCTATCGACGCTATGCAAGACGTTTCGAACGACACCCTCGCCCACGTGTTCGCAGCCTACGCCCGGGTTCGAGATTTCGACGCCATGCCGGTCGTGGTTTCATTCGTAGACCATCCTGAATCCATCGTCCGCGCGGCTGCTCGCGACGCGATGCGGAACTACGGGCGCCATGGAATTTGGCAGCTCCGGCTCGCGATGGAGCACAAGCTCGACCGAACCGCAGACGAACGCTGGGGCTGGAAGCGCACCATGAAAGCGCTCTACGCAGGCCTCGACGCGAAGCAATGGGCTGTCCCGAACACCATCCTCGACGAAGGCCTCACGGCGCAAGCACAAGGCAACCTCAAGAAGATGGCACGCCTATTCGACCAAACACTCCGGCAGGCGCCCGCACTGCCTCGCCGAGCGGAAATGACGGCTGGCTATGTCGCGCTCGGCGACCAGCATGCCGAAGCAAGGCGATACGCCTCAGCCCGCCTAGCCTACTGGCGCGCCCAACATCTTCACGGCGACGCCCCTAACTCAGCGCCCGATCTCGAATCGAAGCTCGATGCGGTGGAGCAAAGACTCCGCGCCCAGCCAGGCTTTCTCGAGCGGCAGGGCGACTATCGAGTCGCGCCCGATGGGGTAGATTCGAGCGCGCCAGCGGTTGCGGGCAAGCCCGATGCACGCGGCCCTGAAGGCATCGACGAATCGCGCCTAGCCCCCGGTGCCATACTCCGCACAGCGGTTGCGACGCTGAGCTTGTTGGTTGGGCTGTACCTCCTGGTCCCGTGGTTCCCCATGATGTTTCGGCGAATCACGCAACACGCCACGGCTTCGAAGATTCCCAGGTCGACGTCGGAAGCTTCAATATTGCCTCCCGCTACGTCTCACGACGTACGAGAACCATCGGTCGAACGTGACACAATGCCTGCGACGAACTGTGGTGAGGCGCCCACGCAGCCCGCGACCCAAACCCTCGCTCATCTCGTGGAACACGCGCTGACCCGTCCGTGAACCAGCGAAGCGATCGCACAGGCGTCGTATTTTCAGCATGGATCGTGCTTTTTTAGCCTGAATGGGCTGCACGCTCTTGCGACACGACTATCACGAACCGTGGGGTGGCCATGCCACCTCTGCCTGAGCCTCTCGCTCCCTGCCAGGAACGCGATGAGGATCGGGATCGGGAGGAGCAGCGGGATCGGAGTCAGGATCGGGAGAGGCGGCGGGGTTGGGTCCCGGAGAGGCTTTAGTCGCAGGAGTGGCTGGTTGACTACAGCTCAGGTTACATCCCATAGAGCAGTGAAATTTTGGTCTGAGCGCGAGCGTCCCGGCAGCGCAGGCCAGCCGACGTACGTCGGGTACTTCGGCTGGCCGAGCACGGGAGGAAAGCCGCGATCAGGCCAAAAGGGCACTGCTCTAGACTAGACTAGCTACGCTGCTTCGGCGGAGGACTCTTCTTCGCCGCTATCGATCAGCTCGATCATCGAGATCGGAGCGTTGTCGCCGATGCGGTTTTTGACCTTGATGATGCGCGTATAGCCTCCACCTTTGCCGGCTTTGGCGCGCTCGAGGTATTGGGGCGCGATTTCGTGGAAGAGCTTGTGGATGAGGTTTACTTCCTCTTCTTCGTTCGGCGAAACGGTGCGCACCAGCGTTCGGGGAAGGAACTTCGCGACTTGGCGCTGGGCGTGAATGCGGCGCCCCATGATGCGCTCTCGCTCGACATCGTCTTTGATCTTGCCGATGTCGACCGTAAGGTCGTCACCCAAGCGCAGCGCTCGAGTGATGAGCCGCTCGGTAATCCGGCGCAGCTCTTTAGCTTTCGCATCGGTGGTCTGAATGCGACCGTGCAGCACCAGGTTGCCGGCTAGGTTGCGTAGCATGGCGCGGCGATGCGGGGTGTTCCGGCCAAACTTGCGGCCTGATTTGCGATGTCGCATGGCAGTTCCTTTGCGTCCGAGAAGCGGCTGCGTCCGAGAAGCGGCGCTTACTGGCTCGCTTGCTGGTTTTTCCAGCGGTCGAGCATCTGGGGCCAGTTGTCGATTTTCATGCCGAGCGACAGGCCCATTTCGGAGAGAATCTCTTTGATCTCTTTCAGCGATTTGCGGCCGAAGTTCTTCGTCTTCAGCATTTCGCTTTCGGTCTTCTGCACCAGCTCGCCGATGATATGAATGTTCGCGTTCTGGAGGCAGTTGGCCGACCGCACCGAGAGCTCGAGCTCCTCCACCGAGCGGAAGAGGTTTTCGTTCAACGGCTCTTCTTCGCGCTCCTGCTCGACAGGCTCGTCTTCTTCTTCGAAGTTGATGAAGATGGTGAGCTGATCCTTCAGGATCTTAGCCGCGTAAGCCACCGCATCTTGCGGTTTGACCGCGCCGTTGGTGAACACTTCGAGCGCGAGCTTGTCGTAGTCGGTGATTTGCCCAACGCGCGCGTTGGTCACAGTGTAGTTCACCTTGGTAATGGGGGAAAAGAGCGCGTCGATGGGGACCGTGCCGATGGACATACCTGGCACTTTATTGCGCTCCGCAGGAACGTACCCGCGACCGACATTCACCGTCAGCTCCGCGGTAAATCGGCCGCCTTTGGCAACCGTGCAAATCACATGGTCCGGGTTGAGCACCACGATTTGGTCGTGGGTCTGAATGTCCGCCGCGGTGACGGTGCAGGGGCCTTCTCGGTCGATGCGCACGGTGCTCGTTTTCGCGGCACGCGAACGAATCACCACCTCTTTGAGGTTCAGCACGATCTCCGTCACGTCTTCCACAACGTCCGGAACCGACGTGAACTCGTGCAGCGCGCCTTCGATTTTCACCGCCGTAATCGCTGCGCCCTGCAGCGACGACAGCAGGATCCGGCGCAGTGAGTTGCCCAGCGTAATACCGAAACCACGCTCGAGCGGCTCGCACTCAAACTTACCATACCGCTCAGAGAGGCTTTCCTGATCGACGGGAACCGTTTTCGGTCGAATCAGGTCACGCCAGTTGCGGGCTACAAGAGTCGAAGTTGTCATCACCATTCTCCTCGGCGCTCGATGCTCGGCCTGAGCTAGCGAGAATAAAACTCCACGATCAGCTGCTCTTGAATCGGCAGGGTAATCGCTTCCCGTTGTGGCAAAGTTTTCACGGTGCCACTCAGTTTTTCTTTTTCTACTTCCAACCACTCCGGAGTGGTCCGGCGCCCCGACTGCTCAAGCGAATCGGTAAACACTGCCTTTGAGCGGCTTTTTTCTCGAACCGAGACCACGCTGCCTTCTTGAAGGCAGTAGGAAGGCACATTAACCACCTTCCCGTCCACTTCGATGTGTTTATGGAGCACGAGCTGCCGGGCTTCAGAGCGGGTGCGGGCGAATCCTGCGCGGTAGACGACGCTGTCGAGGCGCCGCTCGAGCAGCTGGAGCAGGTTTTCGCCGGTGACGCCCTTAACGCGATCCGCTTTCGAGAAGTAGCCCCGGAACTGCTTTTCAAGCATTCCGTACATTTTGCGGACCTTCTGCTTTTCCCGAAGCCGAATGCCGTATTCAGTAAACTTTACGCGACGCTGCCCGTGCTGTCCGGGGGGATAGGGCCGTCGATCATAGGAGCACTTGTCCGTGTAACAACGCTCGCCCTTAAGAAAGAGCTTCATGCCTTCTCGGCGACAAAGCTTGCAGGAGGGTCCAGTGTACCGTGCCATGAATCGTTCCTATCGTTCCTGCTTAGACCCGCCGCCGCTTGGGTGGGCGGCAGCCATTGTGGGGAATGGGAGTGACATCGCGGATGAGGGTCACGCGCATGCCGACACTTTGAAAAGCGCGAAGCGCGGATTCGCGCCCTGCGCCGGGCCCTTTGACGAAAATCGCGATGGTGTTCATACCCTGGTCCGCGGCGGTCCGCGCTGCGGTCTCGGCGGCAAGCTGAGCGGCAAATGGAGTGCTTTTTCGCGACCCTTTGAAGCCGCGCGCCCCGGCCGTCGACCACGACACCACGTTACCGTTCAGATCGGTGATGGTGACGATGGTGTTGTTGAAGGTGCTCTGAATGTGCGCGATGCCGCTGCCTACATTCTTTTTGACCTTCTTTTTCCCTTTGGAGGTGCCTTTGGCCATGGCGTATTCCTAAACTCTAGTTCCTAAATTCTCGTTCTCAGACTCTGCTTCTACCCTTTGCGAGACATCACCTCTTGCGAGACATCATCTCTTGCGAGACATTGGCCCGCGACGAGGCCCCTTGCGCGTTCGCGCGTTGGTGTGGGTACGCTGGCCTCGCGCCGGCAGACCGCGACGGTGCCGAAGCCCGCGGTAACACCCGAGATCCATCAGCCGCTTGATGTGCATGGTGATTTCGCGCCGCAGATCGCCTTCGACTTTGAACCGCTGGTCGATGACCTCGCGAATCTTGCGCACGTCGGCGTCGTCGAGGTCGTCCGCTTTTTTGGTTTCCGGAATGTTGGTCAGCGCGCAGATTTCTTTGGCGCGATGAGGCCCAATTCCATAAATGTACTGCAGGGCAATGACGGTGTGTTTTCTGCCCGGAATGTCTACGCCGGCGATGCGAGCCATAGTCTAATTCTCTCCTGCCTGAGCCCTGACGCTGCTAAGCACTGATTTTGCCTAACCCTGACGCTGTTTATGTCGCGGGTTTTCGCAGAGCACGCGAACCACGCCTTTGCGGCGCACAATCTTACATTTGCTGCAAATTTTCGTAACGCTGGGCCGAACTTTCATGGTGTCCTCAAATCAATTTTGCCGTGATGCGGCCGCGTCCCGGATCGTTCTTCGAACGAATCACCGAAACTCTGTCTCCGGGAAGTAGGGCGACTACGACCTGACGGGCTTGCGCGCCGAGCGACGCTTCAACCCTCTGGCCACTATCCAATCGAACGCGAAACAGCGACCGGGGCAGTGGCGCTTCCACAACACCCGTCTCAAGTCCACCTGTCCGCAGTCCATCTGACTGTAGTCCATTTGTTGGTGCGCTAACCATCGGTCTCCACTCCAATCGCGGCGGTGATACGACTGGTGACTTCCGACAGTTCTCCTACTCCGTCAACCCGAACCACGACCCCTTTCGCTTCGTAGTGAGACAACACCGGCTCAGTTTCCGATTTGTATGCCTCGTAGCGCCTTCGAACGACGTCTTCATGGTCATCTTTGCGCTGTTTTATCTGTGAACTTCCACAAACACTGCACACCCCCGAAGAGGGAGGCGGACTATAGCGCAAGTGGTACGTTTGTCCACAGTTGAAGCAGGCCCGCCGCCCTACCACGCGGTCCAGAATGTGGTCCAGCGTGATCTGTAGCGACACCACGTGGTCGATGGTTCGGCCCATGTTGGAGAGGAGCTTGTCGAGCGCTTCAGCTTGGGCGGTGGTGCGTGGATAGCCGTCGAAGATCGCGCCTTCTCGTGCTGTCTCGGACGCAAGCGTCCCCTCGATGAGTTGGAGTACCAGCTCGTCAGGAACGAGCTTGCCAACCGACATAAATTCGTCGAACCGTTTACCCAGCTCGGAGCCTGAAGCACGCTCTGAGCGCATCATGTCACCGGTCGCAACCTGGGGAACTCCGAGGAGCTGAACCAGGAGTTTCGCCTGCGTGCCTTTTCCCGCCCCCGGCGGTCCGAACAGAACAAGGTCCATAGGTTATGCCCTGCCGCGCGCGCTGATTTTGGCGCCGCCGGCTCCCGAGAGCCCCTCATAGTGACGTGTGATGAGGTGAGACTCGACCTGTTGGGCGGTGTCGAGCGCGACGCCGACCACGATCATCAATGATGTGCCGCCGAAGTAGAATGGGACTTGCCATTCGGACTGCATGAGGGTCGGCACCGTGCACACCGCGGCTACGTAGGCCGAGCCGCCCACGGTGATCCGCGTAAGCACATTGTCGATGTATTCCGCTGTCGTCTTGCCGGGCCGTTTGCCAGGAATGAACGCGCTTTGCTTCTTCAGGTTCTCGGCGACATCGACGGGTTGAAAGGTAACTGCGGTATAGAAAAAGCAGAAAAAGATCGTCAATGTGGCAAACACCACCAGGTATACCCACGATCCCGGGACGACTTGGTCGTTGATCCACTGCATGCCGGGAACGCCCAGGTTCGCCAAAGTCAGGGGAAACATGAGAAGCGATGACGTGAAGATCGGCGGAATCACGCCCGCCATGTTCACGCGTAGCGGGAGGTGCGATTGCTGGCCGCCGTACATGCGCCGGCCCACCATGCGCTTGGCGTACTGAATGGGCAGACGCCGCTGGGCGCGTTCAAAAAATACGATCACCGCGGTGACGAGCAGCGCGATGAAGGTGATGATCAGCAGATCAATGGGCTGAATTTGCCCGATCTTCACCTGGGATATGGTCTGAAATAGAGCGTCAGGAAGATTCGCCACGATGCCCGCGAAAATGATCAGCGAAATGCCGTTGCCGATGCCCCGTTCGGTAATCTGCTCGCCAAGCCACATCAAGAATGCGGTTCCCGTGGTCAACGCGAGCACGGTGAGCAAGCGAAACCCCCATCCCGGGCTCGCTACGACATCACCATAGGGGGAGCTGCCGTTCAGGCCTTCGAGATACATCGAAATGCCGAACCCCTGCACGATGCTCAGGAGCACGGTTCCGTAGCGGGTCCACTGGTTGATTTTTCGTTGCCCGGCTTCGCCTTCTTTGCGCAGCTCCTCAAGCGGCTTCACCACGACACTCATCAACGAGAGAATGATGCTCGCCGACACGTAGGGCATGATGTTGAGCGCGAAGATGGAGAGCTGCTCAAGCGCGCCACCGCTGAAGAGGTTGAACATTCCCAGGAACGTGGCGGACTGATCTTGCATGATGCGCCGCATCACGTTCCGGTCCACGCCCGGGGTAGTGACGAAAATGCCGACCCGGTACACAGCGAGCATGCCCAGCGTGAATAAGATCCGCCGCCGGAGCTCCGGTATTTTGACTATGCTCGCAAAGACGCTCATGACGTTTAGGCTTGCGTCGCTTCGGGTTCACTTCCGGTCGCCGCCTCGGACGACGCGGCGCTCTCCGAGAGCGCCTCAGCTGTTCCGCCGGCTTTTTCGATTTTCTCGCGCGCGCTTTTGCTGAACGCGAGCACTTTCACGGTCAGCGCGCGATCGAGCTCTCCTTCGCCGAGAATCTTGACGCCATCGACTTTGCGGCGAACAAGCCCCGCTTCGCGGAGGGCGGCGTGATCGACCACGCTTCCCGCTTTAAAGCGCTGCAGATCGCGAACGTTGACGGTCGCGATCTTGGCGGCGAAGAGATTCGTAAACCCGCGTTTGGGCAACCGGCGGTAGAGCGGCATCTGGCCACCCTCGAAGCCGAGTCGGCTAATGCCCCCTGAGTTTCGCGCCTTCTGGCCTTTCATGCCTCGGCCTGCGGTTTTGCCTAGCCCGGAGCCCGGGCCCCGGCCCTTGCGGCGCTTTTTGCGGACTGCGCCGACGGGAGGCTTCAGCCTGGATAAGATTGGAGTTTCTTCAGCCATGAATCTCCTCCACCTTCACAAGGTGGATGACCTTCTTGATCATCCCGCGAAACGCTGGCGTATTGTCCACCTCGACGCTGGTCTGACATCGTCTCAAGCCGAGACCGAGCAGCACCCGCCGTTGATGGGCGGCACGACCAATCTGGCTGCGCACCTGCGTCACCCGAAGTTTTTTCGCCGCACTCACGCCTGTACCTCTTCGACTTTCTTGCCCCGCCGCTTGGCCACCAGCGCGGCGTCTTCCAGCTCGCGCAATGCCTCGACGGTCGCTCCTACCACATTGTGGGGATTGGTCGTGCCGATGATCTTGGCAAGCACGTCTTTGATGCCCGCTGCCTCGAGCACTGCGCGCATCGCTCCCCCGGCGATGACGCCCGTTCCGGCGGAGGCCGGACGAAGCATCACCCGCCCGGCACCGGAATGACCGTTCACGCGATGGGGAATCGTGGTGCCGACCAGCGGAACCCGGAACATAGATTTCTTCGCGCGGTCGTTGCCTTTGCGAATCGCATCCGGAACCTCATTGGCTTTGCCGAGGCCCACGCCAACGTGGCCCTGGCGATCGCCAACCACCACCAGCGCGCTAAAGCTGAACCTTCGACCGCCTTTGACGACTTTCGCGACTCGATTGATGTGAATGACGCGATCGGTCAGTTCATCGAGCGTATTGGGGTCGATAATATCTCGGGACATAGACATGCTTTTGCTCCTCAGAACCGCAGACCAGCTTCACGGGCGGCATCCGCCAACGCTTGCACGCGCCCGTGGTAGATGTAGCCGTTGCGGTCAAACACTACGGCACCAATGCCGTTCGCCTGACACGCACTCGCGATCGCGGCGCCCACCCGCTTGGCGGCGTCGCTCTTGTTCCCATCAGAACTCGATTGAGACCCGGCGTGGGCGAGCGTTTTTCCAGTGTCGTCGTCGACCACCTGGGCGTAGATGTGTTTGTTGCTGCGAAAAACCGTGAGCCGGGGTCGCTCCGATGTGCCGCGCACTTTTTTGCGGATACGCCGACGCCGACGATCTCGACCTGTGAGTTTCTGCCCCATTGCTCTCTCCTACCTTGGCCTGTTGGCCTCCGGTGGCCCGGCGGCCAACGGTGGTCCGCTGGTCTACCGAAGCTCGCTTCCCTTGCTACAGACCTACTTGCCTTTGCCTGCCTTGCCTGCCTTCTCGCGAATCCGCTCTCCCGTGTAGCGAACCCCTTTCCCCTTATAGGGTTCGGGAGGTCGCATCGAACGAATGCGCGCTGCTATCTGACCAACCAGTTCTTTGTCGACCGATTGCAAATGCACCCGAGGAAACTTCGCGCCGCCTTCGTCGATGGTCTCGATGCGCACCGACACCGCTTTCGGAATGTCCAGAATCGGCGTGTGCGACAACCCCACCGTCATTTTGAGCTTTCCGTCTTTGAACTCTGCGCGGTACCCAACGCCGCGGAAGTCCAAGCTCCGTGCGTAGCCTTCGGCCGCGCCGTGCACCATGTTGCCCAGCACCGCACGCGTAAGCCCCTGAAACTGGGTACCTCGCTTGCCCGCGCCGTCTGCCGGACGCACCGTGACCGACCCATCTTTTTGCTCGACGACAACCTCTGGCCGAAATGACCGTTGAATTTCGCCTTTGGGCCCCTTCACGGTCACGTCGCCACCTTTGATCGCGACCTGCACGCCCTTGGGAATCTCTAGCGGCCGCTTTCCGTTGCGGCTCTGTTTGAACACTTCGGCTTGTGCGCTTTCACCCATCGCGCCCTCCTCACCAAACCTCGAACAAAACTTCGCCGCCAACCTTGGCCGAACGCGCGCTGCGGTCGGTCATCACGCCGCGTGATGTAGACAGCACGGCAAGCCCAAGCCCGTTGTGGACTTTAGGGATGTCTTGATACCCAACGTACCACCGACGACCTGGCCGGCTGGCTCGTTTGATGCCGGCAAAGGCGCAGCTCCGGTTGCTGCTGTAGCGCAAAAAGAGCACAAGTTTGCGTTCTTCGACGCGGTAGTCAGAGAGAAACCCTTCTTCCTTAAGAAGCGCGGCAATCCGCATCTTCAAACGAGATAAGGGCACCTCAGTTTGGTCTTGGCGCGCCATGGCCGCGTTGCGCAACCGAGTGAGCATGTCTGCAATCGAGTCGGTCATGAATTGTCGTCCTATTTCCTAAACGGCATTCCGAGGCCCCGCAGCAAGGCGCGGCCGTGTTCGTCGGTGGTCGCAGTGGTCACGAAGGTGATGTTCATGCCTTTGATCTTGTCGACTTTGTCGTAGTCAATTTCGGGAAAGATAATTTGCTCACGAATGCCCAGCGTGTAGTTGCCTCGTCCGTCGAACGCCTTGGCGCTCACTCCTTTGAAGTCACGCGTGCGCGGCAGCGCAAACATCACCAAGCGCTCGAAGAAATCCCACATCCGCCCTCGCCTCAAGGTGACGGTGCACCCAATGGGCATTCCTTCTCGGAGCTTAAACCCTGCGATCGATTTTCGCGCTCGCGCCACGACCGGTTTTTGGCCGGTGATGGTGGCGAGCTCCACGGTGGCCGCTTCGACGAGCTTGCTGTTTTGCACCGCTTCGCCGAGGCCCATGTTGACCACGATCTTCTTCAACGCCGGCACCTGCATCCGGTTCGAAAAAGAAAACTCTTTGGTCAACGCACCGACCACCTCGTCGGCGTATTTCTTTTGTATTCGAGGTACCATCTCTGACATTGCTTCGCTCCCAGCGCGAACTAACCCGAAATCACCGCTCCGCTCTTTACTGCGATGCGCACTTTGTTTCCGTCCTTGTCGCTGCCCGAGCGCACACGCGTGGGCTCGTCCGATTTCGGGTCGACGAGCATCACGTTCGAGATATGAATCGCCGCCTCTTTCTCGATGATGCCGGCTTCCTGAAACTTCCGCGGGCTTTGGTGGCGCTTGACCCGATTGACCCCTTCCACGATCACCCGTCCAAAATCGGGCACAATCTTCAGCACGCGGCCGCGACTACCTTTGTCTTTGCCGGCAATCACTTCGACCAAATCATTCTTCTTGATGCGCATGCCCATCAGACCACCTCAGGAGCCAGCGATACGATTTTCATAAAGCGACGCGACCGAAGCTCTCGAGCCACCGGGCCAAAGATACGGGTCCCCACAGGCTCGTTGTCTTTGTTCACAAGCACCGCGCTATTGGTGTCGAACTTGATGTGGGTTCCGTCTGCGCGTTGGTATTCCCGGCGAGTGCGCACGACCACGGCGCGCGCCACATCGCCTTTCTTAACCTTCGCGGTGGGCAGGGCCTCTTTGACCGAGACCACGATCACGTCACCAAGCGCAGCATAACGACGGCGCGAGCCACCAAGCACCTTGATGCACGCCACCCGTTTGGCTCCGCTGTTATCCGCTACGTCAAGCACGCTTTCGGTTTGAATCACTTCACACCTCCGGAGGCCGCTCAATGAGGCGCGTCACAACCCACCTCTTGGTTTTGGACAAAGGTCGCGACGAGCGAATCTCGACCAGATCGCGTGTACGATATTCTTCTCGCTCATCGTGGGCATGAAAGCGTTTCCGGCTTTTCACGTACTTCCCGTAGAACGGGTCCCTCGAACGACGAACGACCTCGACCACGATGGTTTGCTTGGCGCGCCCGGGTTTGTTCGTTTCGTTGACCACGCGACCAACGAGTTTACGCGGACGGCCTCGGGCCGCTGCCTGGTCCTTGTTGTTTTGTTCTTCCGCCATGCCCTATTGCTCCGTCTCCGGTGTCGCCTCGTTCTGGGTCGTCTCGTCCTGAGTCGACACTGATGCGCGCTCGGTGAGAATGGTCTTCACACGAGCCAGATCGCGCCGAACTTTGGGAATCTGGCTCACGTCGTCAAGCTGGTTCGCATGGTTATCAAACCGCGCTTTCCAAAGCTGCTCCCGTAGCTCTTTCTCGAGCGCGACCAGTTCGCTGGTCGGCTTCTCTCGTACTTCCGCCGCCTTCATAGCTGATCGCTCCGTTTCATGAACTGCACGCTGACCGGCAGTTTGTGGCCCGCGATGCGAAACGCTTCCCGCGCCAACTCTTCCGGAATCCCTTCGATCTCATAAAGAAGGCGCCCCGGTTTGATGATCGCGACCCACGATTCGACGCTGCCTTTACCTTTACCCATTCGAGTTTCGAGTGGCTTCTTGGTGAGCGGCTTGTCCGGGAAGATGCGAATGTAGAGCTTGCCTTGGCGCTTTACTTTTCGCTGAATGGCCATACGCGCGGCTTCGATCTGCCGCGCCGTAATCCGGCCGCATTCCGTCGCCTGCAAGCCAAAATCGCCAAACGACACGTCGCCGCCGCGATAGGCCTTGCCCCGCATGCGCCCTTTTTGCTGTTTTCGAAACTTGGTGCGTTTTGGCTGAAGCATGGGTTGGCTCCTATCGCGTCGTGGCCGCGGCCGCGTGACGCCGCTGCGCAATGATTTCGCCCTTGAAGATCCAGCATTTGATGCCCACCGTGCCGGCCTTGGTCTTCGCCACGACTTCGCCGTAGTCGATATCTGCGCGAAGCGTATGCAGGGGCACACGACCCTCGCGGTACCACTCTGAACGCGCGATTTCCGATCCGCCCAGACGCCCCGCGGCGTTGACCCGAATCCCTTTCACGCCGAACTTCATCGCCGTGGACACCGCCTTTTTCATGGCCCGACGAAACGCAACCCGTCGCTCGAGCTGGGTGGCAATGTTTTCGGCAACGAGCTTCGCGTTGGTCTCCGCCTTACGCACCTCCTGGATATCCACGAAAAGTTCGTTCTCGGTGAGGCGCTGCAAATCGGACTTGAGCTGCTCCACCCCCGCACCGCGCTTCCCGATAATGATGCCGGGCCGCGAGGTGTGGATGATGACTTTCGCTTTGGTGGCCGCGCGTTCGATTTGAATGTCGGCGATGCCTGCGTGCGCAAACTTTTTGGTGATCGCGTCTTTGAGAACGAGATCTTGCTTAAGCCACGCCGCGTAGTTGCGGTCTTCATACCATTTCGACTTCCACGTCTTGATGACGCCTAGACGAAAGCCATACGGATGTGTTTTTTGACCCACGTTTCTATCCTTGCTGCTCGTCGCTGACGACGACCGTAATGTGACTCATCCCTTTGACGATACGGGTGGCGCGACCCATCGCGCGCGGCCTCCAGCGGCGCATATGCCGGTCGGGAGCCTTGTCGGCGAAACACGTCTTTACGAAGAGGTTGTCGAGATCGACCTTTTCGTCTTTCTGGCGCGCGTTCGCGATCGCGCTGTCGATCGCCTTGGCGACGATCACCGACGCCGCTTTTCGCGTGAAGCGCAAGTCGGTGAGCGCTTCGGCCACGTTCTTGCCACGCACCATGTTGAGCACCACGCGCGCTTTGCGAGGCGCGATGCGCTGAAATCTCGCTTTGGCGATCGCCTCCATGACTACCGCTTTCCTGTCTGAGGGTTGACTTTGCGGCCCGCCCGCCGGTCTGCCGCATGACCATGGAACGTGCGCGTCGGCGCAAACTCACCGAGCTTATGGCCCACCATGTTTTCGGTGACGAATACCGTCACGAACTTGCGGCCGTTGTGCACCGCGAACGTGTGTCCAACGAAATCGGGGGTAATCGTCGACCGACGCGACCAGGTGCGGAGAATCTTGCGGTCGCCGCTTTTGTTCGCGGCTTCGATTTTCCGCAGCACGTGTTCGTCGACGAACGGTCCCTTTTTTACCGAGCGCGCCATTTACTTTTTCTTCCTTCCACGCACGATGAACTTGCTCGTGGTCTTGTTGCGTCGCGTCTTGAGGCCCTTAGCCAGCTGACCCCAGGGGGAACAGGGATGTCGGCCTCCGGCCGTGCGCCCTTCGCCGCCGCCCATCGGATGGTCGACGGGATTCATGGTGGTGCCGCGGTTGTGAGGCCGCCGGCCGAGCCAGCGTTTACGTCCTGCTTTGCCCAACGTGACCCGGGCATGCTGCGGGTTCGACACCTGCCCAATCGTGGCGCGGCAGTTCAAATGAATCATCCGCACTTCGCCAGACGGCAATCGCACCTGAGCGTAGTCGCCGTCTTTGGCCATCAGCTGGGCCGCGGTGCCTGCCGAGCGAACCAGCTGCGCACCTTTGCCTATTTTCAGCTCGATGGCGTGAATCATCGTGCCGAGCGGCAGGTGCCGGAGGGTCATGGCATTGCCGGGCTTCACGTCAGCGTTTCGAGATGAAACAACGGTGTCGTCTACGTTCAGGCCGTCCGGAGCGAGAATGTAGGCTTTCTCGCCATCTTTGTAGTGCAGCAACGCAATACGCGCCGAGCGATTGGGGTCGTACTCAATCGCCACCACTCTCGCCGGCACGCCGATCTTGGTGCGCTTGAAGTCGATCTTTCGATAACGCTTCTTGTGCCCGCCGCCACGAAACCGAACCGTGACTCGGCCGTTGTGATTGCGGCCGCCCGTCGAATGTTTCGATTCGGTGAGGCGCTTTTCGGGCGCCTTCTTGGCGATTCCATCGAGGTCGGGAGACTCGTAGAAACGCCGAGAGGGAGACGTGGGCTTGAATCGTTTGATCGGCACGATGGTTCCTCTTCTAGGCGTCAAAGAAGTCGATCGAGTCGCCGTCTTTGAGCGTCACGATCGCTTTTTTCCAGTTGCGGGTCTTTGCGTGTCCGCGCCCCATGCGCCGCATGCGTCCGCGAACAATGAGCGTGTTGACGTCGACGACGTCCACCTTGAACAGGCGCTCGACTGCGTCTTTGATTTGCACTTTGTTCGAGCCAAGCTGCACCTCGAAGGTGTACTTGTTGTTCTGCTCTCTCATCGTGCTGCCCTTCTCGGTCAAAATGAGGGGGCGTTTAATGACTTCCGTGTAGTGCATTCTTCGCTTCCTTACCCCTTGCACCGAGCTTCGAGCGCGCTGACCGCGCCCTTGGTGACCACCAGCGTTTCGTGCTTGAGCACGTCGTAGAGATTGACGCCTTCGGGCGGCACCACTTGATGCGTCGGCAGATTGCGGGCGCTGAGACGGAGCTTGGTGTTGTCCGCCGAATCAACGATCAGCGAAGCCTTGCCCACTTCGAGTGTGCTCAGCACCTGAGCGAGCTTTTTGGTTTTGATCTCGTCGAGCTCGAACTGGTCGATGACGATCAGCTGCCCTTCCTGACACTTGAGCGAGAGCGCGCTGCGCAACGCGCCGAGGCGCATCTTGCGCGGCGGGCGATAAGCTAGGCTGCGCGGCTTCGGGCCGTGCGCTTGACCGCCGCCAACATAGATGGGCGCCCGAATCGTGCCGTGCCGAGCATTGCCCGTGCCTTTTTGGCGGTAGAGCTTTCTCGTCGACCCGGCCACTTCCGCGCGATTTTTGGAGCTGGCGCTCCCGCTCCGCTTTCCTGCGAGCTGCGCCTTCAGCACCTCGTAGAGCAGATTCTCGTTAACCTCAGCGCCGAACACCGCGTCCGAGAGATCGATCTCGCCGACGTCTTTGCGCTCCAAGTTGTATACTTTCAGCTTCGGCATTGGCTGCTCCGTGCGCGCGACGCGCTCTACGATTTGATCTCCACGTCGACGCCCGCCGACAGGTCCAGCTCCATCAACGATTCCAAGGTCTCGTGGGTGGGCTCCAAGATGTCGAGCAGTCGCTTATGGGTGCGAATCTCGAACTGCTCGCGAGATTTTTTGTCGACGTGGGGTCCACGCAACACGGTGTACTTGTTGATTCGCGTGGGCAGCGGAATAGGGCCCGCGACCCGCGCGCCAGTGCGACGCGCGGTATCGACAATCTCGGTCGCCGACTGGTCGAGCAGCCGATGATCGTAGGCCTTAAGGCGAATCCTGATTTTTGTTTGAGCAGCCATAGTATTCTCGATGCGGTGTCGTTCTTGGGTCGGTTGTTCTCGGCTCGGTTATTCTTGGCTCGGGATGTTCTCAGCGGCTGGGCGCTATTCGCAGCTTGGTGTTATTCGACAATCTTGCTGATGACGCCAGCGCCCACCGTGCGGCCGCCTTCCCGAATCGCGAAGCGCTGTTTTTCTTCCATCGCGACCGGCTGAATCAGCGCCACTTC
>JANQQS010000068.1 GCA_028284955.1 Myxococcota bacterium
CGGCGTTGGGAGGGGGGCCCCGGTCGGGTCGTACCCGACTGGGGGGAGGGTCTGCGGAGTCAGAACCTCAGAAAAGATACAGACGCAGCGCCTCGTCGAGTCGATGCAGCAGTTGCTCCGAGGCGGTCACGATTCGTTCATGCAGTCTAGTCTTGCTGATTTGTCTAATTCCGGGGAGCACGACATACGATGTGCGCGATCGTCCAATTTCGACAGCGAGAGAAAGGCGCAGCGGCCAGATCTCGGTGCCGCGACTCGAAATAGGCAAGACGACCAGTGAGGACAACACAGCGTTCTGCTCCGAGTTCGAGACTATCAGTGCGGGCCGTGTTTTTCCGAACTCCGGCGGAGAAGCAGGTTCGAAGTTGACCCAGTAAATATCGCCGCGTCTCACGATTGCTTTCTGCGTACCGAGCGTTTTCGTTTTACCGGAGACGCAAGGTCCGTCTGTTCCCACTCAGTGAGCCATTCTCGCTCGTCCGGACTGTTTTCCAAGAACTCTTGGTACTTCTCAGCGGACTCCCGCAGCTGGCGACGGTCAAGCTCCTGTCGCAGAATTTCCTTAACAAACGCGGTAACGGTCTGACGTGCAGGTTTCGATTGCTCTAGTGCACGTAGTATGTCGCCGTCTATCTTGATGGTAGTCGCCTTCATACTCCAATAGTATGATCTACGGTCGTAAAGAACACAAGTGCGCCGAATATGACTCGGTGCCTGTTCGTACGAAACGACTAGAATGCCGCAACGACGACGGTGACATTGTCCCGCCCACCATTGCTCTTCGCTTGTTCGACCAACTCGTGAGCCGCAGCCTGGACAGCGCTTTTGCTCTTATTCCGGGTCAAGCACGCTGCGATTTGCTCATCGGATACTTCACCATGCAGGCCGTCGGTGCACAATACAATGGTGTCTTCGGGCTTGAGTTGAAGCGTGTGCAGTTCGACATGCAAATCAGCGGATCCTCCACCGAGAGCGTTGGTCAGTACGCTGGTAAAATGAGACTCCCGCGCTTCCTGCTCGGTCATGACGTGACCCTGTACCATTTGCTCGGCCAGGTTGTGATCGCGAGTCAGTTGATTGAGCTCTCCATCACGAAATAGATACGCACGACTATCTCCGACATGAAACAATAACAGCGATGGCCACGCGACGTACGCGAGTGTGAGCGTGCTGCCTAGCCGCGAGTCGATATTCTTCCGCGCCGCGACTTCGAGCATCCGGTCTTGGGCTCTTCGCACTGCCGCACGCAGCCCATCGATCACGGCATCGCGGTCCGCGGTAGCCGCTACCGGAGACACCCAAGGCATTGCCGTAAAGACATAGTGGGCTATCGCGTCCACCGCGACCGCGCTTGCAATGTCACCGCCCTCGTGTCCGCCCATGCCGTCGGCCACCATAAAGAGTCGTGATTTCGGAGATTCGGAAAGCCTCGTACCGTCCTTGAGAGGAAAACCCGATTGCTCAAGAAGCACGCTCTTTTCCAGCGTGGCGACGAGAAATTGATCTTCGTTGTTGATGCGGACGACACCAGCGTCGGTGCAGCCGTATACCACCCCGGGCGGATCGGGACGTTTGGCCGGAGGGCTCGACGCCTGCTCCGGGCGCATCATTTCAAACGTCTTCGCCCGACTCACGGACGCCTCACCTCAGCCACGCAAACCACCGAGGCACTATAACGCAGATCCTAGGTGACGCGGTACCCGGCGCTGCTTTAGGAGACTGGTGTCAAACGCGGACCGAGGGTCGCGCAGCGCCGGTAGGCCAGTCGTCGCGTCCGCGAACCGAGGAAATGCCGCGGTATTTTCGAGCGTGAGGGGATGGCGGCGAATGGCCTGCCGCCGCAAGCGAGCCGACGGGAGCGTTTGACACCATTCTCCTAGCTCTCGCTCACTGCCGCGAAAGCCGGAGATTCCGCAGGGGTTTGCGGCGCTTCGGCCGAATCCTCGACAAACATATCCAAACGGGAGTATGCGCCGAGCCCCGTACCTGCGGGCAAGAGCCTCCCCATGATGACGTTTTCTTTGAGGCCCCGAAGTTCGTCCACCTTCCCCGCGATCGAGGCTTCGGTAAGCACCTTCGTGGTCTCCTGAAACGACGAAGCGCTGATGAACGAATCCGTCGACAGAGAGGCTTTGGTGATGCCGAGGAGGAGCGGTTCGGCCACTGCGGGCTGCCCACCTTGACCAATGACTCGCTCGTTTTCTTTCTCGAAAACCGCTTTTTCGACCTGTTCATCAGGAAGAAAACGCGTATCGCCAGTTTCGGTAATGCGAACCCGTCGCAACATCTGACGCACAATGACTTCGATGTGCTTATCGTTGATGGCCACGCCCTGCAGCCGGTAGACCTGCTGAATCTCATCTACCAACCACGCCGCCAACTCGCGCTCGCCCTTAATCTGCAAGATGTCGTGCGGATTGGCCGGCCCATCCATGAGTGGCTCACCAGCCCGTACACGGTCGCCGTCCTTCACCGTCAAGTGCTTGCCCTTCGCGATCAGGTATTCCTTGGGCTCTCCTACATCCGGGGTGATCACGACCTTCCGTTTGCCCTTGGTGTCCTTACCGAAGTGCACCGCGCCATCGATCTCGCTGATGATGGCGTGGTCCTTGGGCTTGCGCGCTTCAAATAGCTCCGCGACGCGAGGTAGACCGCCGGTGATGTCCTTGGTCTTGGTGGTCTCCCGAGGAAGCTTGGCCATGATCTCGCCGGCCTCTACCGCCTGACCATCGGTGGGGATGATGTTGGCGCCAACCGGCAAGTAGTATCGCGCGATATTGTCGCCCACTCCTGTCTTCATGGCTTCGCCGGTCGCCGGGTCTTTCACCGTAAGCCGTGGCCGCGCGCTCGGATCGCGCGACTCGATAATCACTCGACGAGACAAACCGGTCACCTCGTCGAGCTGCTCTTCCATGGTGACGCCTTCGACGACATCGCCGTAGTGCGCCTCACCGCTTACTTCGGAGATAATCGGAATCGCGTAGGGGTCCCATTCAGCAACTTGAGTCCCGCGCTCCACCCGCTGGCCAGGTTCGACCTTGAGATATGCTCCGTAGGTCAGGTTGTAGCGTTCACGCTCGCGACCCGAATCATCGACGAGTTTGACGATGCCGTGGCGATTCATCACCACGACTTCACCGTTCGCGCGCTTCACGGTCTTGGTGTTCTCAAACTGAACAATGCCCGACGACCGCGTCTCGATCGCGCTTTGCTCAACCTTGCCGCCGCCGACCGCGCCGCCAACGTGGAACGTACGCATGGTCAGCTGGGTACCCGGCTCACCGATCGATTGCGCCGCAATCACGCCGATCGCTTCGCCGATGTTGACTTGGTAGCCGCGTGCTAGGTCACGGCCGTAGCACATCGCGCACACGCCCCGACGAGTTTGGCACGTCAACACCGAGCGAATCAGCACTCGCTCGATGCCTGCCTCGTCGATCTTCTCGATCAGTCGCTCGTCGATTTCCTCATTCGTGCGCACGATCACTTCGCCCGTCACGGGATCGGTGATGTCTTCGAGCGCTACACGACCAAGCACGCGCTCGCCGAGCGCGGTCACCACTTCGCCGCCCTCTTCGAGCTTGGAAATCCAAATCCCGTCGAGCGTCCGGCAGTCATATTCAGTGATCACGGCGTCCTGCGCGACATCCACGAGACGCCGAGTCAGGTACCCCGAGTTCGCCGTCTTAAGCGCCGTATCGGCCAAGCCCTTACGCGCGCCGTGCGTCGAAATGAAGTACTGGAGCACGGTCAGGCCTTCACGGAAGTTCGCCGTGATCGGTGTTTCGATAATTTCACCCGACGGCTTAGCCATCAGACCACGCATCCCAGCGAGCTGCCGAATCTGCTGATTCGAACCTCGCGCGCCGGAGTCGGCCATCATGTAAATCGAGTTGAAGCTCGAGATCGTCTGTTTGGCCCCAGTTTCGGGATCGGTCACCTCTTCTGAAGCGATGCCGTCCACAAGGTCGCGCGCGACCTGGTCGGAGGCTTCGGCCCATACGTCGACGACCTTATTGTATCGTTCGCCGTCGGTGATGAGACCTTCCTGATATTGCTCGACTACCGAAGCGACGTCGTCTTGCGCCCGCGCGAGCACGTCTTTCTTCGAATCCGGAATTCGCATGTCATCCATGCAGATCGAGACGCCGGCTCGCGTCGCCATCTCAAATCCCATGGTGCGCAAACGGTCTGCCAGAAGCACCGTCGCCTTGTTGCGCGCAGCTCGGTAGCACTGGTCGATCAGACCGCTCAGCGCTTTCTTATCGAGCACCTTGTTCACCGCGTGGAAGTCGAGCGGCTTCGGCAAGATCTCGCTCACCAGCACACGGCCGACGGTCGTGTCGTGAAGCGCGCCCTCATATCGAAGTCGAATTCTCGCGTGCAGGTCGATCGCGCCGGAGTCGTACGCCATGCGCACTTCGGCCGGCGAAGCGTAGATTCCCTGGAAATCGCCGCTCTTTTCGGTACCTTCGCGATAGCCGCCCTTCGAAAACGGCTTTTCGCGCGTCATATAGTAGAGCCCAAGCACGATATCTTGGGTCGGGTTGATGATCGGCTTGCCATTGGCCGGCGACAGGATGTTGTTCGTGCTCATCATCAGCACGCGCGACTCCATCTGCGCTTCCACCGAAAGCGGCACGTGAACCGCCATTTGGTCGCCGTCGAAGTCGGCGTTAAACGCCGTGCAGACCAAAGGATGAAGCCGAATGGCCTTGCCCTCGATGAGGACTGGCTCGAACGCTTGAATGCCGAGGCGGTGGAGCGTCGGAGCACGATTGAGCAACACAGGATGCTCCGTGATGACTTCGTCGAGAATATCCCACACTTCGGGCTTCTCTTTTTCCACCAGCTTCTTCGCGCTCTTGATGGTGGTCACATGACCACGCTCTTCAAGCTTGTTGTAGATGAACGGCTTGAAAAGCTCGAGCGCCATCTTCTTGGGAATGCCGCATTGATGCAAACGCAAGCTCGGCCCCACCACGATGACCGAGCGGCCCGAGTAGTCCACGCGTTTGCCGAGCAAGTTTTGACGGAATCGCCCTTGCTTGCCCTTGAGCATGTCGGAGAGCGACTTGAGCGGTCGCTTGTTCGGTCCGGTGATCGTCTTGCCGCGTCGACCGTTGTCGAACAGCGCGTCGACCGCCTCCTGCAACATGCGTCGCTCGTTGCGGATGATGATTTCGGGCGCGTTGAGCTCCATCAAACGCTTCAAACGATTGTTGCGGTTGATGACGCGTCGGTAGAGGTCGTTGAGATCGCTGGTCGCAAACCGGCCGCCGTCGAGCGGAACGAGCGGTCGCAAATCCGGAGGGAGCACCGGAATGACGGTGAGCATCATCCATTCCGGACGATTTCCCGAGTTCCGAAACGCCTCGATGATTTTCAGGCGCTTCGCGTACTTTTTCTTCTTGGCTTCGCTGGTCGCCTCTTTAAGCTCAGCGCGAAGCTGTTCCGCCAGCGAGTGCACATCGATCTCGCGAAGAATCGAGAGCACGGCTTCGCCCCCCATTCCCGCTTCAAACGCTTCGTCGCCAAACTCGTCGAGCAGTTCGTGGTATCGGTCTTCGGTGAGAATCTCTGCGACCTCGAGACCAGTTTCCCCGGGCTCAATTACGATGTAGCTCTCGCAGTAGAGTACGCGCTCCAGATCCTTCAGCGAGACGTCAAGAATCGCCCCGATGCGGCTCGGCAGGCTCTTCAAGAACCAGATATGCGCAACCGGCGTAGCGAGCGTAATGTGGCCCAAGCGCTCCCGTCGCACCTTGCTCTGAATCACCTCTACGCCGCATTTTTCGCACACGATGCCGCGATGCTTCATGCGCTTGTACTTGCCGCAAAGGCATTCGTAGTCTTTTACCGGTCCAAAAATCTTCGCGCAGAACAGGCCATCCCGCTCCGGTTTGAACGTTCGGTAGTTGATCGTCTCAGGCTTTTTGACTTCGCCATGCGACCACTCGCGAATCTTTTCCGGCGACGCGAGCGAAATGCGAATCGCGGAAAAAGAAAGCGGATCTTTGGGCTTCTCGAAAAAACTGAAAATGTCTTTCATGGCTCCCTATTCCTCCGCTGCAATCGCGTCGTCGGATTTGCGTAGACCATCCGTTTCGATCAACTCGACGTTCAGACAAAGCGCCTGAAGCTCTTTCATCAACACGTTGAAACTCTCCGGAAGCCCCGCATCGAGGCTGTGTTCTCCTTTGACGATCGCTTCATACATGCGCGTCCGGCCGTGCACATCGTCCGATTTGACCGTGAGGAACTCCTGCAGCGCATACGCTGCTCCGTAGGCTTCCATGGCCCACACTTCCATCTCCCCGAGCCGCTGGCCGCCAAACTGCGCCTTACCGCCGAGGGGCTGCTGGGTGACCAGCGAGTAGGGACCGATGCTGCGCGCGTGAATCTTGTCATCCACCAGGTGGTGAAGCTTCAGCATGTACATGATGCCCACCGTGACGTCTTCGTGGAACGCCTCGCCCGTCCGGCCATCGAAGAGCGGAGTCTGACCGCTCAAATCGACATCGGCCACGCGCAAGAGCTGCTTGATTTCGTCTTCCGTTGCGCCATCGAACACCGGGGTCGCAAGATGCAATCCTCGACGGAACGTGTTCGCGAAGGCAACCAGCTCCGAGTCGGGAAGCTCCGCCACCAAATCCTTCACCGGGCCTCGCGTGAAGATTTTCTCGAGCTGGGAACGCAGCGAGGGACTATTCGTACCCGCGCTGATCATGCGCTGCAGCTGCGTACCGAGAAGGTAGCCGCCCCAGCCAAGATGCACCTCGAGAATCTGCCCAACGTTCATTCGAGAAGGCACACCGAGAGGATTGAGCACGATGTCAACCGGGGTCCCGTCGGGCAGATAGGGCAAGTCTTCTTCGGGAAGAATCCGGCTCACAACACCCTTGTTTCCGTGCCGGCCAGCCATCTTGTCGCCAACCTGAAGCTTACGCTTGATGGCCACATAGACTTTGACCATCTTGATGACGCCAGGCGGAAGCTCATCGCCCTTGCCGAGCTTGTCGATCTTCTCCTGGAAGAGCACCTCAACGGCCTTCGTCTGCTCTTCCAGCTCGCTCAAAATCGAAGCGACTTTGTCTTGGTTCTTGTCGACTTCGACATGACGCCAGTGCTTCCGCGCGATGGGATCGAGAAGCTCTTCGGTGAGCTTCACACCCTTGTCCAGCAAAACCTTGCCCTTGTCGTCGACCAGTTTCGCGGTGGTGGTGTTCTTGAGCAGCAGCTTGCGAATTCGGGAGTACGCCGATTCCTTAATGATCTTGATTTCGTCGGCCATGTCCTTTTCGAACTTGGCTCGCTCGGTGTCTTCGATCTGCCGGGTGCGCTCGTCTTTCTCCGTTCCCTTACGAGCAAACACCCGCGCGTCGATAACGATGCCCGACACTCCGGGCGGCACCCGCAGCGAGGTATCTCGAACATCGCCCGCTTTCTCACCAAAAATGGCGCGCAAGAGCTTCTCCTCAGGGGAGAGCTGCGTCTCGCCTTTGGGCGTGATCTTGCCCACCAGAACATCCCCGGACTTAACCTCAGCCCCGATGCGAACCACGCCCGACTCGTCTTGGTCTTTGAGCGCTTCTTCGCCCACGTTGGGAATGTCTCGGGTGATCTCTTCCTTGCCGAGCTTGGTGTCTCGGGCGACGCACTCGAATTCCTCAATATGCACCGACGTGTATACGTCGTCTTTAACGATGCGCTCCGAAATGAGAATCGAGTCTTCGAAGTTGTACCCGCCCCACGGCATGAACGCGCAGATGACGTTCTGGCCGAGCGCCAGCTCTCCGCGATCGCACGACGGTCCGTCCGCGATCACATCACCCGCTTTGACGCGATGCCCCGGCCGAACAATCGGCTTTTGGTTGTACGCCGTGTTCTGGTTGGACCGCTGGAACTTGAGCAGCCGATAGATGTCAGGAAACGCGCCGCCCTCGCCTTCCGCTTTGACGACGATCCGGGTCGCGTCGACCGATTCGACAACCCCGTCTCGCTTGGCTACCGCGCATACTCCAGAATCACGCGCCACCCGGCCTTCGATGCCCGTACCAACAATCGGCGCATGGCTGCGAACGCAGGGCACGGCTTGCCGCTGCATATTCGAGCCCATGAGCGCGCGGTTGGCGTCGTCGTGTTCCAAGAATGGAATCAGCGAAGCGGCCACCGACACGAGCTGATTCGGAGACACGTCGATCAACTGCACAGTCTCCGGCGGAACCATCACGAACTCACCATTGAAGCGCGCGCTGATCAGGTTTCCTTCGAGCTTGCTGTCTTTGCCGATGGTGGCGTTGGCCTGGGCAATGTAGTGCCCCTCTTCCTCGAGCGCGCTGTACCAGCGTACCTCGTCGAGAACCTTGCCTTCTTGGACCTGTCGATACGGCGTCTCCACGAATCCGTATTCGTTCACCCGAGCGTATGTCGAAAGCGACGCAATCAGACCAATGTTCGGACCTTCCGGGGTCTCAATGGGGCAGATGCGTCCATAGTGCGTTGTATGAACGTCGCGAACCTCGAAACCGGCCCGCTCTCGAGTGAGACCGCCGGGTCCCAGCGCCGAGAGACGCCGCTTGTGCGTCACTTCGCTGAGCGGATTGGTCTGGTCCATGAACTGCGAGAGCTGGCTGGAGCCAAAGTACTCCTTCACTACCGCGCTCACTGGCTTGGCGTTGATGAGGTCGTGCGGCATCAGCGTCTCGATCTCTTGAGACATGCTCATGCGCTCTTTGATCGCGCGCTCCATACGCACCAAACCGATGCGGTACTGATTCTCCATCAGCTCGCCCACCGCGCGAACTCGTCGATTTCCGAGATGGTCGATGTCGTCGACCGTTCCTCGACCGTTCTTTAGGTCGATCAAGTGCCGAACGGTCTGCAAAATGTCCGTCGGCGTAAGCACCGCCGCGTCAAGCTCAGGCTTTCCTTCCTGATCTCGATAGAACTTGTAGTTCAGCTTCAGACGACCGACGCGAGACAAGTCGTAACGCTCGGGATTGAAAAAGAGATTATTGAATAGGGTGCGCGCGGTATCCAATGTGGGCGGATCCCCGGGGCGAAGCCGCCGGTAGATTTCCAAGATGGCTTCGTCTTGGGTTTGCACCTTGTCGGCGATCAGCGTGTCGCGGAGATACGAACCGACATTCAACCCGTCGATGAAGAGAATACGGAACGACTCGACCTTGGCCGCGCGCAGCGCTTCGACCTTCTCCTCAGTGACCTCTTCATTCACCCCGAGAAGAATTTCGCCGGTCTCTTCGTCGATGATGTCTTCCGCGCTTACCTTGCCCACGATTTCCACCACATCGATAGGCAGACGGTCGAGCCCTGATTCCTTCAGTTTGCGAATCGCGGCGCGTGTGAACTTACGATTTTTCCGCACCACCACGTTGCCGTCGACCTTGATGTCGCGGGTGGCCCGCTGGCCCGACAGCAACTCGTATTCAATCGACTTTGAGCACTTGGTCTTGCCTTCGAAGAACACGGTCTCCGTGTCGTAGAAGAGCGACAGCAACTCGTGCGTCGAGTAACCGAGCGCCTTGAGCAACACCGTCGCGTGCATCTTTCGGCGCCGGTCGATGCGCACGAAAATCAAATCTTTGGGGTCAAACTCGAAGTCGAGCCATGAACCTCGGTACGGAATGATGCGCGCCTGGTACAGCAACTTGCCCGACGAGTGCGTCTTCCCTTTGTCGTGGTCGAAAAATACGCCAGGGCTTCGGTGCAGCTGGCTCACCACGACACGCTCGGTGCCGTTGATGATGAACGTCCCGTTCTCGGTCATCAGCGGAATTTCGCCGAAGTAGACCTCTTGCTGCTTGATGTCGCGGACCGCCTTTTCGCCCCCGTCTCCGTTGTCGTAAATGATGAGCTGGATGGTGACCTTGATCGGCGCAGCGTAGGTCATTCCGCGCTGCCGACATTCTTCGACGTCGTACTTGGGGCGCTCCAAGGTGTAGCCGGCGAACACGAGCTCGCTGGTTCCATTGAAGTCCCGAATCGGGAATACGCTCCGAAAAACCGCCTGCAAGCCAACCTCGGTCCGCTCTGGCAGCGGAACCGTCGCTTGCAGAAACTTATCGTACGACTTCTTCTGAATGTCGATCAGGTTCGGAATCTGCAAAAATCGAGAGATTTTGCCGAAACTGTGTCGCGCTCGGAAGTTGGTCTGAATCGTCGTCGCAGCCATTACGGAGACTCCTGATTGGTCGGCTCACCGTCCCGGGTTCAAAGAAGAACGCCGGTCTAAAATAAAAAAGCGGGTCCAAATAGAAACATTCGCCAATACAATTGGCTGCGCTGAGCCGGTCGAATGACGACCACCCAGCGCTCGCTGCACTCCACTGTTCGTTTTCTCAATCAATGCGCTGAAGACACGGAAATACACTCGATTGCGCAAAAAACGGACACGGGCACTCTGAACCCGCGCTCCGCCCAGAGAGCCGCAAAGGTACACGCAGCCATGTCGCACACCAAGCTTGCGACGCAAAATAATCGGCCAAGCGCCCCGGCTCCCAAGGCACCACGCTACTTGAGGTTGACCTTTGCGCCCGCCTCTTCGAGCTTCTTCTTGATCTCCTCTGCTTGCTCCTTGGTCACGCCTTCTTTGACCACCTTCGGAGCGTCCTCTACGAGCTTTTTGGCGTCTGCCAAGCCCAGCTGGGTGATCTCACGAATCGCCTTGATCACATTGATCTTCTTGGCGCCCGCCTCAGCCAGCTCGACATCAAACTCAGTCTTTTCCTCCGCCGCGCCAGCGTCTCCACCGGCCGCCGCGACGCCTACCGCCGCGACCGCAGCCGGAGCCGCCGATACGCCCCACTTCTCTTCGAGAGCTTTGACCAGCCCCGCGACGTCCATCACCGTCCACGAGCTCAGCTCCTCCACCATCTGTTCCACGTTCATGTTCGCCATGACTTTCTCCGCTTTCACTGCTGCGCTCGACGCTGCCGAGCCATACTCTCTAAGGCCACTCGCCCACCACGGCGAGCCCCAACATCCATTTTTCTCGCTACCCCTGATTCTCTCGCCTGTAGGCCTCCAGCACGAGAGCCAGATTCTGGCCCGGGGCCTGAAGCTGCCGCACCAAGTTCTGCGCCGGGGCCTGAAGCTGCGCGAGGAGCATGGCCCGGAGCTCATCCTTGCCCGGAAGGCTCGCGAGCTCGGTCTCGACCTGACGGGCATCCAAGAGCTCGCCCTCCAGCAGGCCGCACTTGACCGTCAGCTTCTCGGGCTCGTCCTTCTTGGCAAGATCGCCGGCGTGTTCCTTGCGAAACTCCTTGATGATTTTGGCGGCCGCGGAAGGATCTTCGTACGACCAGGCGACCCCCGTCATCCCGCGCAGATGCTCGTCGAGCGAGGGATTGGCGGCGAGCTCGTTGTCCGCCAGGGCCTTTCGCACGAGATTGTTCTTGACGACCTTGTACTCGACGCCGGCTTTCCGAAAACGGCCGCGTAGGTCCGTAATCTTTTCCACATCGACGCCGCGAAAATCGAGCAGCACCGTCGCCACCGCGCGATCAAACGAGTCTCGAAGCGCTGCGACTTGCTCTTGTTTGATGGATCGAGAAGCACTCATGACCTACGCCTCCAACTCGATGCTGCCGGGGTCGATACGCACGCCGGGGCCCATCGTGGAGCTGAGCGTGATGCTGCGCAGATAGGTCCCCTTTGCCGCGGCGGGCTTGGCGCGCACCAGCGCGCTCACCAGCGTGCGTACGTTTTCTTCGAGGTTTTGACCGCCGAACGAGACCTTGCCGACCCTCGCATGCACCACCGCGCCTTGACGCTCGACCCGAAACTCGACCTTACCGGCTTTGGCTTCGCGAACCGCCTTGGCGACGTCAAACGTGACCGTGCCGACCTTTGGGTTGGGCATCAAGCCGCGCGGCCCAAGCACCCGACCGAGCCGGCCCACCTGGCCCATCATGTCGGGCGTCGCAATGACGGTGTCGAACTCCAGCCAACCCTCGGTGATCTTGGCCACCAGGTCGTCTGTTCCGACGTAGTCGGCCCCCGCCGATTCGGCCTCGGTCGCCTTGTCGCCCTTCGCGAATACCAGCACTCGGTTGACCGACCCTGTTCCATGGGGAAGCACAATCGCGCCGCGTACCTGCTGGTCCGCGTGCTTGGGGTTCACCCCCAGGCGCACCGCAATGTCTACTGACTCATCGAACTTGGCGAACGCCACGTCTTTGATGAGACCACAGGCCTCCGAAAGCGCGTACCGATGACCTCTCGAGGTCCTCGCGAGCGCCTCCTTGCGCCGTTTTCCCGATTTCATCGTCGTCCTCCTCGGAAGCTCGTCGCGTAGGCGAGCTGCCTACCACCGATTGCCCTGGGTGGTGCAGGGATGCGACGTTCTCTCGAAGCGTCGCGTAACGTTCCGCGTTGCCTCAGTCTACGACCGTGACGCCCATCGACCGGCAGGTTCCGGCCAAACTCCGCGCGCAGGCTTCGATCGACCCTGCGTTGGTATCCTGAATCTTGATTTCCGCAATCGCTCGCAGCTGCGCCTGCGTAATCTTGCCCACTTTGTCCTTATTGGGCCGAGATGAGCCCGAACCCGGCTTGCCACCGATTTGTAGCCCCAGCTCCTTCTTGATCAGCACCGACGCGGGCGGGGTCTTAAGCACGAAGCTAAACGAACGGTCCGCGTACACGGTAATCACGACCGGCACGATCATGCCGGCCTGGTTTTTCGTCCGGGCGTTGAAGTCTTTGCAGAACGCCATGATGTTGACGCCGTGCTGACCAAGCGCCGGGCCCACGGGGGGCGACGGGTTGGCTTGGCCCGCCGGCAGCTGAAGTTTGATGGTTCCGATAACTTTTTTCATGACGTTTTGCTTGCTGCGTTACCCAACCGGGGAATCCAAGACCATTCGACCGGCCGGAAGGTGTGCGCTGTGGCTTCGTCTGTCAAACGGAGCCTGGCCCTTTGCCAATCGACGCCGCGCTAGGCGGTTTTCTCCACTTGTCCGTAGTCCAACTCCACGGGCGTCGCGCGACCGAAAATCGACACCAAAACCCGAACCTTCTGCTTGTCGGGGTTGACCTCTTCGATCGTGCCAGTGAAGTTCGCAAACGCGCCGTCGTTGACGCGAACATGGTCGCCCTGCTCGAAAATCACGCGTGGCTTCGGTTTCGCGGCGCCGTCCGCGACCTGCTGCGCGATGGTGCGAATCTCCCGGGTAGGCACCGGGCTCGGATGCTGCCCTCCCACAAAACCGCTGACCCGAGGCGTGTCCTTGATCAAATGCCAGGTCTCGTCTGAGAGATGCATCTGAACGAATATGTAGCCGGGATAGAACGTGCGCGCGCTGACCTTTTTCTTGCCGGCTCGGTTGTCCTGAACGTTCTCTTTGGGAATCAGAATCTCGCCAAACCGCGCCTCAAAGCCCGCTTGCTTGATTCGCTCGAGCAACGACGTTTTGACCTTATTCTCGTAGCCGGAATAGGCTTGCACGACGTACCACTTCATGCCCGCGGTATTCGAGACTTCGGAGGACGAACCCTCAACATCCGCGGATGCCGAATCTTCAGCTGCCGATGCGTCGCCCGTCGCAGCAGCGTCTGACGCTACAGATGGCGCAGTCTCTGCGGGTTCAGACTGTCCGGGGAGCGTAGGCTCCGAAGCGGGGGCTGCCTCTGAAGCAGGGCTAGTCTCTCCAGTGAGCCCGTTCGGCTCTGTGCCGTCCGATGTGCCGTCGGTGGTTTCTGCAATCACAGCGTCGTGCTCCTTGGCGTCCGTCTCAAGCCCTGAATCTCAGACCTTAGTGTGGTCTCAGATCTTCGTATACAAAAGGTCGGTGATGGTGCTCCATGCACCGTCGAAAAGCCCCAAAATGACCGCGGCAATCGCCGACACGACGATCACGACCAGCGTCTGCGCCCAGGTTTCGCTCCGCGTGGGCCAAGTCACCTTCGACAGCTCCGCTGCCACTTCGTAGCTGAACCCGTGAACCTGGGGATGGCGATACAAAACCACAGCCAGAATCACCGCGGCAACGCCTGAGAACGCGGTCGCCAGCGTGGGGTCCGGCTCTGCGAACAGCCCCCAGGTGGCCACTGCGACATGATCGAAGAACCAGAACGTAAGCAAAGCTCCGCCGATGAACGCGAACTGTACCCAGCGCTCGATGCCCAGAACTCCAGGCGCTTTCTTTTCTTCGTGTTGGTCCATTCGGTCTATCTGTGGGTGTTCGTTCTAGTCGGGTCCGGCAGGCCAGGAGGGATTCGAACCCCCAACCTTCGGATTTGGAATCCATCGCTCTACCAATTGGAGCTACTGGCCTAAGTGTTGCGTCGAAGGTTTTCGAAAAGTCTTGCTGTCTCGTATGCCCTTGCCCGGGCTACGGCTACCGAGATTCACGATGAATCGTGTGGGCGCCGCAGGTCGGGCAAAATTTCTTGAGCTCCAATCGTTCGGTTTGCTGAGCGGTCCGCGCCTTGGTTCGTTTGTAGTTCCTCGCTCCGCACTGCGCGCAGACAAGCGCAATGCGTACTCGTTCTCCCACCGCTACTCGATAATCTTGCTGATGACGCCAGCGCCCACCGTGCGGCCGCCTTCCCGAATCGCGAAGCGCTGTTTTTCTTCCATCGCGACCGGCTGAATCAGCGCCACTTC